>NZ_CP013023.1:4705000-4950000 GCF_001421015.2 Paenibacillus bovis | reverse complement strand
AAGGCGAGGCCGAAAGGCGTAGTCGACGGACAACAGGTTGAAATTCCTGTACCACCGAAAGCCGTTATGAGCAATGGGGTGACGCAGGAGGGTAGTGACGCGGACTGATGGATGTCCGTCTAAGCAGTGAGGCTTGCATGTAGGTAAATCCGCATGCTCTAAGGCCAGGCTGTGATGGGGAGCGAAAATTATAGTAGCGAAGGTCATGATCTCACACTGCCAAGAAAAGCCTCTAGCCAGGAAGCAGGTGCCCGTACCGCAAACCGACACAGGTGGGCGAGAAGAGAATTCTAAGGCGCGCGGAAGAACTCTCGTTAAGGAACTCGGCAAAATGACCCCGTAACTTCGGGAGAAGGGGTGCCCCGGTAGTGTGAATAGCACGAGGGGGCCGCAGTGAAAAGGCCCAAGCGACTGTTTAGCAAAAACACAGGTCTGTGCGAAGCCGCAAGGCGAAGTATACGGGCTGACGCCTGCCCGGTGCTGGAAGGTTAAGGGGAGTGGTTAGCGCAAGCGAAGCTATGAACCGAAGCCCCAGTAAACGGCGGCCGTAACTATAACGGTCCTAAGGTAGCGAAATTCCTTGTCAGGTAAATTCTGACCCGCACGAATGGCGTAACGATTTGGGCGCTGTCTCAACGAGAGATCCGGTGAAATTTTAATACCTGTGAAGATGCAGGTTACCCGCGACAAGACGGAAAGACCCCATGGAGCTTTACTGCAGCTTGATATTGAACTGGGGTGCGATTTGTACAGGATAGGTGGGAGCCTACGAAGAGGGAGCGCAAGCTTCCTTGGAGGCGCCGTTGGGATACCACCCTGATCGCATCTGAGTTCTAACCTGGTACCGTGATCCGGTACAGGGACCGTGTCAGGTGGGCAGTTTGACTGGGGCGGTCGCCTCCTAAAATGTAACGGAGGCGCCCTAAGGTTCCCTCAGAATGGTTGGAAATCATTCGAAGAGTGTAAAGGCATAAGGGAGCTTGACTGCGAGACCTACAAGTCGAGCAGGGACGAAAGTCGGGCTTAGTGATCCGGTGGTACCGCATGGAAGGGCCATCGCTCAACGGATAAAAGCTACCCTGGGGATAACAGGCTTATCTCCCCCAAGAGTCCACATCGACGGGGAGGTTTGGCACCTCGATGTCGGCTCATCGCATCCTGGGGCTGAAGTAGGTCCCAAGGGTTGGGCTGTTCGCCCATTAAAGCGGTACGCGAGCTGGGTTCAGAACGTCGTGAGACAGTTCGGTCCCTATCTGTCGTGGGCGCAGGAAATTTGAGAGGAGCTGTCCTTAGTACGAGAGGACCGGGATGGACGCACCGCTGGTGTACCAGTTGTTCCGCCAGGAGCATCGCTGGGTAGCTACGTGCGGACGGGATAAGCGCTGAAAGCATCTAAGCGTGAAGCCCCCCTCAAGATGAGATTTCCCAACTAGTAAGACCCCTTGAAGACGACGAGGTAGATAGGTTGGGGGTGGAAGTGCAGCAATGCATGGAGCTGACCAATACTAATCGGTCGAGGGCTTATCCAAAAAGCTTCTAAAGCAGCGATGTTTCGTTTCGGATTCAGTTTTCAGGTGATCAACCTGGTAAGTAAGACGTTTGGTGATGATGGCGGAGGGGTTCCACACGTACCCATCCCGAACACGACCGTTAAGCCCTCCAGCGCCGATGGTACTTGGACCGCAGGGTCCTGGGAGAGTAGGACGTTGCCAAGCGAAAACAGCAAGACTTCCGCTCGCACGAGCGGGTATTATTCCCTGATAGCTCAGTTGGTAGAGCACTCGACTGTTAATCGAGTTGTCACAGGTTCGAGTCCTGTTCGGGGAGCCATATGGAGAGGTGTCCGAGTTGGCCGAAGGAGCACGATTGGAAATCGTGTAGGCGTCACAAGCGTCTCGAGGGTTCGAATCCCTCTCTCTCCGCCATATTTCTTCTCTATAATAGTAAGGCCCGTTGGTCAAGGGGTTAAGACACCTCCCTTTCACGGAGGTAACAGGGGTTCGAATCCCCTACGGGTCATTGTTTTACTTAATGCAGGAATGAATTGTACATAATAAGTAAATGTTTGACATTAACTTTGAATACATGTTACAATCACTCTTGTGTCCTATGGAGACTTAGCTCAGCTGGGAGAGCATCTGCCTTACAAGCAGAGGGTCGGGGGTTCGATCCCCTCAGTCTCCACCATAGATATTTTGTATGACGACGCGGGGTGGAGCAGTCCGGTAGCTCGTCGGGCTCATAACCCGAAGGTCACAGGTTCAAATCCTGTCCCCGCAATAGTTTTGGAACCGTGGTGTAGGGGTTAACATGCCTGCCTGTCACGCAGGAGATCGCGGGTTCAAATCCCGTCGGTTCCGCCATTTTTAGTATCACTCACTACTTGGGAATCGCAAGATGAATTAGAGTAGACGAGTCGACACACAGCAATACATCAAGCTACGGCTCGGTAGCTCAGTCGGTAGAGCAGAGGACTGAAAATCCTCGTGTCGGCGGTTCGATTCCGTCCCGAGCCACCTTTTAATTTAATACTTTATGCCGGTGTAGCTCAGTTGGTAGAGCAACTGACTTGTAATCAGTAGGTCGGGGGTTCAAATCCTCTCGCCGGCACCATTGTGGAGGCTTAGCGAAGTGGCCAAACGCAGCAGACTGTAAATCTGTTCTCTCCGAGTTCGGTGGTTCGAATCCATCAGCCTCCACCAGTTATAGGGGCATAGTTTAAAGGTAGAACAACGGTCTCCAAAACCGTTGGTGTGGGTTCAATTCCTGCTGCCCCTGCCAATTTATTTTATAAACTGTATAGTATGGCGGTCGTGGCGAAGGGGTTAACGCATCGGACTGTGAATCCGACATTCGCGGGTTCAATTCCCGTCGATCGCCCTTTTATTTTTTTGATATTGGGGATTAGCCAAGCGGTAAGGCAACGGACTTTGACTCCGTCACGCATAGGTTCGAATCCTATATCCCCAGCCATTTTTTCTCGATTTTCTCAATGAGCGGACGTGGCTCAGCGGTAGAGCATCGCCTTGCCAAGGCGAGGGTCGCGGGTTCGATTCCCGTCGTCCGCTCCAATACAATTTCATATGGCGCCATAGCCAAGTGGTAAGGCACAGCTCTGCAAAAGCTTTATCCCCAGTTCGAATCTGGGTGGCGCCTCCAGTATTTTTTTTGAGCGCCCTTAGCTCAGCTGGATAGAGCGTTTGACTACGAATCAAAAGGTCAGGAGTTCGAATCTCTTAGGGCGCGTTTCCAGTCAGGAAGTGAAAAGTCTGATATAACTACTTTATATAGTAGCTGTATCAGACTTTTTTCGTATATATATGTATTTATTGCTTTTTTAGTTTTTAATTCATAGCTCTTAGCTCTTAGCTCTTAGCTCTACGTATAGCTCTTATGTCAGTACTTCTGCGTTATTATTTCTCCATTATTTCTTCATTACTGTTTCTACATGTAAGACCTCCTTTATACTCTAAATTCATTACTTCAAAGCCGGTACAACCACTTCATTAGTTCTATCCGCTTAATTACTTATTTGACCGTCTTATACATCTAGTACGTTCACTATTTTTCTGAAATGTTCCTTTATGCTCTTATTGTATCTTATGCTCTTGTTGAGTCTGTTGTAAGTTATCATGTGGCTTAATCTGACTGATTGGTCTAGAAGAAGCCCCGTCTTAGGTCTAGTATAAAATACCATCCCCAGACCATTTCGGACGAATGTGTACTGCATTAGAATGTAAATATAAGGCGATGACATAATTGTTCGCCTGGCAGAACGGTAGAGAGACATCGTAACTTGCCTCCAACTGCCAATTTAATTATCACATGCTAGTGAACTGGACGATGAATTAGACCTTATTGACTCTGGCAAGAAGTTTTAATGAGAAGGAGGTGAATGGAATGAATATCAATAGTAAAAGTATCGCGGCGGTAAGTTTGATCGCAGTAGGTATTCTGATGGTATTCGGCAAGTTCTTCCCTGTAGTACATAATTTGTTGGGAGAACTCGTTGGGCTGCTGATTCCGGTAGTGCTGCTGATCCTCGGTTACTACGCTCTTCAAAGTGGAAGAAAAGTATTGGGAATTATACTGAGCATTATTGGTGCATGTATCCTGTTTGCAAAACTGTCCTTCCTTATCGGTCCTATCCTTGGAATAGCATTGGTGATCTGGGGAATAACCATCCTGAAAAATCGTCGTCAAACGTATTAATTCAGGGCTAAAATCGCGTCCTCATTCAAGCGAATGGGTAAGTTGCTAATAAAGCCTAAAGTACTTTACGATAAATAATAAGTACGCTGTAATATGGGTGACACAGTCCAAACCGACGGTTTTGCAACAGATCGTTCACGTTTCTAAATGATTCTCATGATACTATCTATTGGGAAATGATGTGATCCACAATCGCACTGTATGATTGGAGAAAGTACGTAAAGGAGGGAGCACAATACGATGAATATGTTTAAACGTATACGGGATATTACCGTAGCTACTTTAAATGAAAAGCTGGAGCAAAGTCAGGATCCAGTAAGACTGATCGACCAGTTCCTATTGGATACACGGCAGGAAATTACAGAAGCAGAAAAGCTCTACAACAACATAGCACAGCACACCCGTCAGCTTCATCAACATGTGGAAAAAGCAGCTTCTATGCGCAAAAAGCGTGAAGAACAGGCGATGCTGGCTCTCAAAGCAGAAGAAGAAGATTTGGCTCGTATGGCTCTGCAGGAAAAAGTAATGTATGAGGAAAAAGAAACACAATATACTGATTTGTTGAACAAAAACAAAGAATCGCTTAGCGAAATTGAATATCAGCTGAATACGTTGAAATCCGAGTATCAGGCTGTGTACAGCAAGCGTGAGTACTATTATGCACGTATGGAGACGCTACGTTTGCAGCAGCAGATGAATCGCCGCTTTGGAGGCTCCGGACAGAATAACCCACCTTCCTTTGGACGTTTGGAAGATCGGATTTCCGATTGGGAAATGGAAGCCAAAGCAATGCGGGATGTACGACAGATGGATCAGTATTCTTCGGGTACTACCAGCACGGATCTGGATGAAGAGCTGGAGCGTCTGAGACGCAAGCTGGACGATGAACGGAAGGAGGGTTAATTTATGCGGCCTAAGTTATACCGCTCCTCACATGACCTGATACTTACAGGTTTGACTGGGGGACTGGCAGAGTATTTTCAGATTAACCCTACACTGCTCAGAGTATTGTTTATTCTCAGCATTCCGTTTACCGGCGCAGCATCAATTCTGATTTATCTGGTGGCTATATTTATCGTACCCAAAGAGCCACCAATGTATCGTCCGTTCGAATATGGTCCTTATGACCAGCAGCCGGAAGACCGTTATGGTCCGCGTCATACGTATGGCGGGTACTGGGGAACTTCCCAGAATGCTTATGAGCCCAATACGTATGATGCTCCTCATAAAAGCAATTCGCGTGACTTTGGGAAGAATCGTCCCCCTTATGAACAGCCGGATCCGGTTAGCCGCAAAAAGGCTGATCTGGACTCCATGATGGAAGATATCGAGAAAAAAGCACTTCGTAAAGAAGTTGAAGAATTACGCAAAAAAATTGCTCAAATCGAGAAGGGAGAACAATAACATGGGAGTATTTAAAAGATTGAAAGATATGACAAAGGCATCGGTGAACGAATTACTGGATAAGGTGGAAGATCCAATTGTAATGCTTAACCAGTATCTGCGCGATATGGAAGCTGAAATTCATCAAGCGGAGGTAACTGTAGCCAAACAAATGGCAAACGAGCGCCGTATGAAACAACGCGTCGAGGAAGCTGGACGTATGGCGGTACAACGTGAAAGCCAGGCAACAGCTGCTCTCAAAAACGGCCAGGAAGAAGTGGCTCGCAAGCTGCTAGAAGAAAAAATCTACTTTGATCAGAAATATACAGAATACGGTGATATGCATGCACAAGCCAAAGGTCAGGTATCCGATCTGATGCAGCAGCTGCATGAAATGAAAGACGAGTTCTACAAAATGCGTAACAAGCGCAATGAACTGGTATCCCGTGCACAAATGGCTAAAGCAAAAAAACAAATGTCTCAAATGAGTTCCGTTAACTCTATTGATAAAGGAGGCGCTTCTCTCGGATTCAGCCGTATGGAAGAAAAAATCATGCAGCTGGAAGCAGAAGCAGATGTAATGCGTGTTCCTTATAGTTCCGGATACAATACTCCGTACATCAGTGCAGAGCAGGCAGAAAAGCAAATGAAAGTAGATGAGCAACTTAATCTGCTGAAAAATAAATTGTCCGGTTCTTCTGCTCCGAAAACAATCGAGTCCAGCGCAAGCCCGGCGGATGAAAATTCACGCCATTAATTGGTAATAGCGTAGTGCAGCAAAGATAGTAAGCAAAGCTATTAATCAAGCGGTGCTGCGTTAGAGATCGGGAGCAAAGAATATTAAGCTGGAAAGCTTATTAAAAGATACTATCAAGAATCCTAAATAAGCGAAACGAAGTAAGGAATATCAGACACAGGTAAAAAATGCGAAGTGATCAGTAAGAGCTACCAAGCAAAAGCACCAAAAAGAACTACTAAGTGAGAGCTACCAAGCAAAAGAACTAAAAAAATCACTACCAAGTAAGAACTATCAAATAAGAATTGCCAATTAAGAATGACCAAACAAGAATGACAAGTAAGCGTTATAAACCAAGACTTGTCCTTGCCAATTAACAAGTAAAAGTACGCAATATCAAGCAAGAAATACAAGGAACAAAATCAAACAAAGATATACAGTTAGTCGGCAAGCGAATAATATGATATGCTAGGAAAAGCTAAGCCATACAGCGTGTGTCTCATGCATGCCGTATGGCTTTTCCACTAATTATTGGCAGTGAAGGAGGTGTGACATGAGTAGAAAAAGAGAAGCTTTTGCTGTAATGCTGATTGGTATTGGGATGCTTGTTCTGCTGGGACCGTATGTTGGATTTTTTACTATTGTCGCCCTTCTTTTGCTGCTAATCGGGGTTATTGCCCTTCGTCATGGAAAGATGCGTAAAGGATATATTTGTCTCGGAACCGGAGC
The DNA here is from genome assembly GCF_001421015.2 of Paenibacillus bovis. Classification (NCBI taxonomy): domain Bacteria; kingdom Bacillati; phylum Bacillota; class Bacilli; order Caryophanales; family Paenibacillaceae; genus Paenibacillus; species Paenibacillus bovis. The sequence goes on along the minus strand of NZ_CP013023.1, from coordinate 4,942,940 downwards.
AGGTTTGCTGCTGCTGGATCATCTGGCGCTGGTACTGGGAATAGGATTGATTTCGCTGGGTATTTTTTATGTGCGTGCGAATAAAGCTCATGGTGGGCAAAAGCATTTTTCCCAGCAGAACTTTATCAAAACTGTTCAGTATAACCGTGATCCCTGGATGATGCGCAGTACCAGCTCCTGGCATGCTATTGGTGATATTGATTGCGATTTGTCGCTGGCGATGGCAGAAGAGCCGGATACAGTGCTTTATTTCCATGGGCTGATTGGTGATCTTGATTTTGTGATTCCGGAGGAGTATGGTGTGGAGATTGAAGCTCATTTGCTGTTTGGGCAAATCGGATTTAATCCAGAACATCCTATGGGAATGGAACGTCGTCAGGGTGTACTCAACCGGGTACAGTGGAAATCAGCCAACTACCTGAACAGTGCACAGCGTGTGAAGCTAGTCATTTTCTATGTGGCCGGTGATCTAAATATTCGCTTATCGGCTTGATGCAAGAAGATAGTTGCAGTTTATGATTTAGCACATCGTTTGCTATACCAATTATAGGTCGTTGTACACTATGGGTTAATATACAAAGTTATATGTCACTGTTCGCTCTAATCGGTACTAGAATAGGGAAGATGGGTCTGAGCAAGCATATGTAAAACACAGGTGGCGAACATATATATAACACAGGTTATTGTAGAGGATTCGGTAATGTCATGACGGAATGGAGGCTTGACGCATGAAAGATAAAAAGTCTGCGGATATCATCGTCCGCAGTATGAGTGAAGGAGTGCTAATGGCAGTCCTTTTATTAATCGTGGTAGTCTATGTACTCTATACGTCGGGACATCTGGTTATTGATTATACGTGGGAGTCCATACTGCGTACAGGTGTAGCTCTTTGTATCCCGGTAATTACAGTAGGTGTCTTATATGGACTGTATCAAGCACTTCGTCTGAAAATGCGTCTGGGCAAGCTGCGGGATACACTATTGATGTGGGAAAAAGGCAGCTGGTCTCAATCCGCTCCAGAATGGGGGAGCGATGAATGGGCGCGTCTAGGCGAGCAGATGGACCGGATCGGTAAAAAATGGGGCGATCAAATCTCCAGTCTACAGCGTTTGTCGACCAATAATGCACAGCTGGCTGAACAGGCTCGGGTATCTGCTATTATCGAGGAAAGACAGCGGCTGGCACGCGAACTGCATGATGCGGTATCCCAGCAGCTATTTGCGATATCGATGACTGCGACTGCGGTAGGACGAACGTTTGACAAGGATCTGCAGCGTGCCAAACGGCAGGTAGAGTTGATTGAGGAAATGTCCTCGGTCGCGCAATCGGAGATGAGAGCTCTTTTGCTGCATTTGCGTCCGGTTTATCTGGAAGGCAAACGGTTATATGAAGGAATACAGGAGCTTGTGCAGGAATTGCAGGCCAAAATTCCGATGGAGATTGCGCTGGAGATGGATGAAGACCTGCGCCTGCTCAAAGGGGTAGAGAATCATCTGTTCCGTATTGTACAAGAAGCACTATCCAATACACTGCGCCATGCCAAGGCCAGCCGGATGGAAATCAGAATTGTGCAAAAAGCAGATTCGGTACGTGTTACGCTGCGTGATGATGGTATAGGCTTTGAACTGGATGATACCAAGCAGACGTCTTATGGGCTGTCTACCATGAGGGAACGGATTAATGAGATTGGTGGTACGATTCAGTACATTACGGCGCCTGGCAAAGGAACGCGGATCGAAATTGTAGTGCCGATCGTAACTTTGAATACAGAAGAAAGCGGGTGGGCTCAATAAGATGGATAACAATGAACTGATCAAAGTGCTGCTGGTCGATGATCATGAAATGGTACGTATCGGCCTGGCTGCTGTACTGGATACGGAAGATGGGATTGAAGTGGTAGGGGAAGCGAGCAACGGAACAGACGGCATTCGGCTTGCCCAGGAATATAATCCCGATGTAGTACTGATGGATCTGGTCATGGATGGCATGGATGGAATAGAAGCGACTCGCCGTGTATTGGAAATCAATCCCCAGTGCAAGGTGATTGTGCTGACCAGTTATCTGGATGACGAGAAAATGTATCCGGTGATCGAGGCAGGCGCTTTTAGCTATTTACTGAAAACATCACGTGCCAGTGAAATTGCGGATGCTATCCGTGCGGCTGCCCGTGGACAGTCTGTGCTGGAATCCCAGGTGGCTTCCAAAATGATGAGCCGCTTCCGCGCGCCGGCTGAACGTGCGCTGCATGAGCAGCTGACAGAACGGGAGATGGATGTACTGCGCTTGCTGGCTCAAGGTAAATCCAATCAGGATATTGCAGACGAGCTGATTATCGGTATCAAAACCGTCAAATTCCATGTAACCAACCTGCTGGCCAAGCTGGGTGTAGAAGATCGTACACAGGCAGCTATTTATGCTTATAAAAATGGTCTGGCTGAATAAAAATATTGAATAAATATGTTGATAAATAGATATCAAAATATGTTTATCAGATTTAGTTGTAAAGGCTATAAGTACTTTTTATGTGTGGTTAGATAGCAGTAATCCGGGTAATTATGGTAAAATACGTTTGCCTGAAGGTGTATACTTTGAGGGCGTATGAAGCATCATGAGCATCATTCTACACAAGTGATTTTTGTATAGCACCTGTATGCGGTAAAACAAAAATTTACATAGAAAGTGGAGGAGCCATGACAGATAACCCAATCGTTGAAACATTGCAGGCCCCAAGTGCCGTATTTTTCATTTTCGGAGCTACTGGCGATCTGGCCAGCCGCAAATTATTTCCCGCAATCTACAGCTTGTACCGTGAAGGAAAGCTGGCCGAAGATTTTGCGGTTATTGGTGTAGCACGGCGTCCGCGTACCAATGAGGAATTCCGTGATAATGTGCACGAATCGATCGATGAGTTCTGCCGCTACAAGATCCAGCCTGGTGAAGACTGGAATAAGTTTGCGCAGCATTTTGAATATAAATCGTTGGATATCAACAATGTGGACGGGTTCCGTGAACTGCGTGAGCAGACGGAAGGACTGGAGCAGAAATTCAGTATTCCGGGGAACCGATTATTTTTCCTGGCACTGGCACCGGAATTGTTCGGCAGTGTGTCGCTGAATCTGCGTGAAGGTGGCATGATGGATGGACAGGGCTGGAATCGCCTGGTAATCGAGAAGCCATTTGGTTATGACCTGGAATCGGCGCGTAAGCTCAATACCGAACTGGCACAGGTATTTGCAGAGGATGAGATTTTCCGGATTGACCATTATCTGGGCAAGGAAATGGTTCAGAATATCGAAGTTATTCGATTCGGTAATGCCTTTTTCGAGCCGCTGTGGAATAATCAGCATATCGCCAATGTACAGATAACCCTGAGTGAAACTGTAGGGGTAGAAGAACGTGGAGGGTATTATGATCATTCCGGTGCGCTGCGGGATATGGGTCAGAACCATATGCTGCAGATGCTGGCGATGATCGCGATGGAACCGCCAAGCCGTCTGCTACCCGAAGATATTCATGATGAAAAGGTTAAAGTGCTGCGTTCCCTGCGACCTTATCTGACGGCTGAAGAAGTCGATAAAAACGTCGTTCGCGCGCAGTATACAGCAGGCTCGGCCAAAGGCAAGGAACTGCCGGGTTACCGTGAGGAAGACAAAGTAGATCCGGAATCGAATACAGAGACGTATTTCTCGGCGCGTGTATTCGTAGATAATTTCCGCTGGGCTGGTGTGCCTTTCTATATTCGTACAGGCAAGCGCCTGCCGGTAAAAACAACAGAGATTATCGTGGAGTTCAAGCGTACACCGACCAATGTGTATCTGGGACAGCGTCATAATCTGGAGCCGAATCTGCTGGTCATCCGGGTTAATCCGATGGAAGGCATTTATATCAAAATCAACGCCAAAAAGCCGGGATCCGACTCGGAAATTCAGCCTTTGGCCATGGAGTTCTGCCAGAGCTGCATGATTGGTATCAACTCGCCCGAAGCATATGAACGTCTGCTGGAAGATGCGGCGCAGGGCGATTCTACCTACTTTACCCGCTGGGATGAAGTAGCTGCAGCATGGAGCTTTATCGATCATATCGACCATGCCTGGAAGCAGCATCCATCCGATGTAAAGTCTTATCCAGCCGGTTCATGGGGACCGGAAGAGACGCATCAGCTGCTGCAGCAGGACGGATTCCACTGGTGGCCGGTAAACGGTCAGGATGAGGATAACGTGATCTGGCAGGCCAACAGCCGGTAAAAGATAATAGCAGCGATACATTGATAAAATGAAAAGCGATTTTCCAAATGGTATAGGGGAAACTGGAAAGAGGAAGTTATTTGTTGGATCTATACTGAATATCTGAAGATTATCAAGGGATGTATAGACACTTTACTTTCAATACCCTACAATAAAAGAAGCGTTTTTTATCGAATAAACACTCTTATGTTGGTATGACATAAGAGTGTTTTTGCTGTGGATATGCTACAATAAGTACAGTCTATTCAAGTGATGAAGGGAAAATGATAATGAGTAAAATGATAGATAAAGAACTACAACAGGAAGTCGACAAACGCAGAACGTTTGCGATTATCTCTCACCCGGATGCGGGTAAAACAACGCTGACAGAAAAACTGCTGCTGTTCGGTGGCGCAATTCGTCTGGCAGGTACGGTCAAAGCGCGTAAAGCAAGCAAACACGCGACCAGTGACTGGATGGAAATCGAGAAACAGCGTGGTATCTCGGTTACGTCTTCCGTAATGCAATTTGATTATAATGGTCACCGGATTAATATTCTGGATACACCGGGTCACCAGGATTTCAGTGAAGATACCTATCGTACGCTGACAGCAGCGGATGCGGCAGTCATGCTGATTGACGTAGCCAAAGGGGTCGAGGCCCAGACGATCAAGCTGTTCAAAGTATGTGCGCAGCGTGGTATTCCAATTTTCACATTTATTAATAAACTCGACCGTGAAGGACGCAGTCCTTTTGATCTGATGGAAGAGCTGGAGCAGGTGTTGGGTATTCGTTCGGTACCGATGAATTGGCCGATCGGTATGGGCCGCGAACTGTGCGGCGTCTATGACCGTATGAAAAATCAGGTCGAGCTGTTCCAGGGAGATGATCATTCCACGATTGAAGTACGCAAAGTGGAAGATTATCGTGATCCTTTAATCAAAGAAATGGCGGGAGACTTCCTGTACGAGCAGTTGGGCCAGGATGTGGAGCTGTTAGATGTAGCAGGTGATCCATTTGACTACGAAAAAGTACTCAAAGGTGAATTGACTCCTATTTTCTTTGGTAGTGCGATCAATAACTTTGGACTGCAGACGTTCCTGGAGAACTTCCTGGAACTCGCACCGAAGCCGGAGCCGCGTCGCAGTACAGAGGGTATGATCGAGCCAACGAACGAGAAGTTCAGCGGTTATGTATTTAAAATCCAGGCAAATATGAATCCTGCGCACCGTGACCGGATTGCTTTCCTGCGTATTGTCTCGGGCAAATTCGAACGTGGTATGAGCGTTAAGCATGTGCGTGTTGGCAAAGATATCAAGCTGGCCCAGCCGCAGCAGTTCCTCGCACAGGATCGGGATATTGTACAAACAGCGTATCCAGGCGATATTATTGGTTTGTTCGATCCGGGCATTTTCCGTATTGGAGATTCACTGAGTGAGGGAAGCAGCATTGTATTCGACGAGCTGCCGACGTTCTCGCCGGAGATTTTTGCCAAGGTTACTGCCAAAAATGCTCTCAAATACAAGCAGTATCAGAAAGGCATCGATCAGCTGACAGAAGAAGGTACGATTCAGGTATTTAATACAGTCAGCTTTGATGATACCATTCTGGGCGTTGTCGGACAGCTGCAATTTGAAGTATTTGAATATCGTATGAGAAATGAGTATGGTGTGGAGGTACAGCTTCAGCGTATGCCATTCCAGTTTGCACGCTGGATCGTAGCCGAGAATCTGGACCCGTCCAAATTCCGTATCAACTCGACTCTGGTCAAAGACAAAAAAGGCAACTATGTCGTGCTGTTCGAGAATGAATATGCGATGCGTACCGCGATGGAGAAAAATCCGGATGCACAGTTCCTGCAGACTGCTCCATAAGTTAATCATTTACTGAAATAAGTTGAATATGCAGATTGCCGAATACAGCAAAGATTCCTGTACGGCAATCTGCATTTGTTTATGACATCCGACATTTAGATTGGAATCATAATCAGTATATACAGATGTACAAAGTCGATTAGGGTGTTTACTTTTAATGAATAGGCTGGAGGTACACTATGGCTAGAAGGCAGTATGCAGTTATTGGAATCGGCCGGTTTGGTTCCAGTATTGCCAAAACACTGAGTGAAATGGGATTTGACGTACTGGCGATTGATTCGGATGAACATCGTGTACAGGAAGTCTCCCATATTGCAACACAGGCGGTTGTCGCAGATTCTACCGATGAGGAAGCACTGCGTGCACTCGGACTGCGCAACTTTGACGTGGTCGTTGTCGCGATTGGTGAAGATATTCAGGCGAGTATCCTGACAACCCTTATTCTGAAAGAAATGGAAATTCCGATGATTCTGGTCAAAGCCCAGAATGAGCTGCATGGCAAGGTAGTGCAGCGGATCGGAGCGGACAAAGTCATTTTCCCGGAGCGGGATATGGGCGTTCGGGTCGCTCATCATCTGACCTCACCGAATGTACTGGATTATATAGAATTGTCCAATGACTACAGCATCGTCGAGATGAGAGCAACCGACTCGATGGTCGGTCATAACCTGATTGAATTGAATATCCGGGCACGTTACAGCTGCAATGTGATGGCAATCAAGCGCAATAATCATATGAATATTGCTCCGGCACCGGAAGAGCGGCTCAAAGCAGAAGATGTACTGGTCATTGTCGGTCAAAAGCATGATTTGATTAAAATGGAAATGGATCTGGAAAACTAATGGAAATTCTATCGACGCAAAATGCACGTGTAAAAGAATGGGCTCAGTTGCTGGAGAAAAAGTACCGGGACAAGCAGGAAAAGTTCATTATTGAAGGTATTCATCTGGTTAGCGAAGCACTGCGCAGCGACTGGGATATCCAGTATATTGTCTATGATACGGAAAAAGGAATACCTGCCGAGCTGCAGACCGATATCGCTTCGTATTCTGGGGGAGCGCAGTATGTCGCTGTGTCGGAGGCCGTTCTGGCCAAATGTACAGATACCCGGACACCACAGCCGGTATTTGCGATTGTCTACAAGCGTAATGCACTGCTGCAATCCATTTTGACAGAGCCAAAGGGCATTGTCATTGTACTGGATGGCGTACAGGACCCCGGCAATGTAGGAACGATCATCCGCAGTGCCGATGCTTCAGGAGCAGCAGGCGTGATCCTGGGACAGGGCTGCGCCGATCTGTATAACCCCAAAACGATTCGTTCCACAATGGGATCACTGTTCCATCTGCCGGTGCTGGAAGGCAGTTTGCAGGAGATTCTGCCTGCGGCCAAAGAACAGGGAGCTGTACTGCTGAGTACTTCACTGCAGGCAGAGAAATCATGCTATACGTATGATTTTGGCGGCGGTGCCTGGATTGTAATTGGCAATGAAGGAAAAGGAATCTCGGCGTCTACAGCAGCGATGGTGGACGAGCATATTCTGATCCCGATGCAGGGACAGGCCGAATCGCTGAATGCGGCGATGGCATCGACGATTTTGTTGTTTGAGGCGATGCGTCAGCGTGGCGTCTAAATTATAATTTTTACGAGGAATTTATAGCCGTTCTGAGAATCTGGATGAGATACAGATATTACGGTATGCCAAACCAGTGATACGTGTGAAATAAGAATGGTGAGATATTCGTTGTACAAAAAACACCGCAGACCCGTTAGCTTTACCGGTTCTGCGGTGTTTTTGTATTTATTGTTTATTTCACAGGGTTGCTGAATAAGCTGCATAAAATCCGTGAAATTTATTAACAATACCTACAATCAGCTTATCAGTTACTATTTGTTGCTGATTACCATTTACTGCTGACGCTGACGACGTACCAGTACAATAAAGCTCAGTACCGCCAGCACTTCTGCCCCGAAGATCACCAGACTCATCGGTACAGCCGTCAAGCCGCTGCCCAGACCGACCAGTGGAGAAGCTGCGCCGCCGAGCAGCAGTGGCAGCAGTCCCAGCAGCGCAGATGCACTGCCTGCCGAATTGCCCTGGCTCTGCATCGCGAGAGAAGTAGAGGTAGCCCCTACCGAGCCGACACAGGATACGACCAGAAATAGCATCACAGCAATCGGAATCAGCCCGCCGCCTGCCATGGCAATAACAAGCAGTAACAGAGCAGCAGTAAAAGCAATACCCAGACTGATTCGCAGTATACGATATTCCCCGTATTTACCAGACAATCGGCCGGCAAGCTGGGCAAAAATAACAATCCCCACACCATTAATAGCAAAAAACAGACTAAACCCTTGCGCAGAAACACCGAAAATGTCCTGCACGACAAAAGGCGATCCGGCTATATAGGCAAACATGGCTGCTGTAATAAAAGCCTGTGACAGGGCAAACCCGATAAAAGCACGATCCCGGATCAATCGGCCAAACGTACGCAGTGTAGTACCAAGTCCTCCGGTGACCTTACGCTCCTGGGAGAGTGTCTCCGGTAGTCCGAACAGTACCATAACGAACATAATCGCTCCAATAGCAGCCAGTACAACAAACACACCCTGCCATGGCACAAATTTGAGCAGCAGTCCGCCGATAATCGGAGCAGCAATCGGAGCTACACCATTAATTAGCATTAGCAGCGAGAAGAAGCGGGTTAATTCATGACCAGAGTATAGATCACGTACAACCGCCCGTGAAATCACGATGCCTGCGGCGCCTGTTCCCCCTGGACAAAGCGGAGCAGGATCAGCATCCAGATGTTGCCGGTTAACGCACAGAGCAGGGACGAGACGGCATACAGCACGAGCGAAATGATCAGTGGTGTACGGCGGCCTTTGACATCACTGAGCGGTCCTACAATCAGCTGTCCCAGGGCCAGACCGAGCAGACAGGCAGTCAAACTCAGCTGTGCCAGCGAGGCGTTGGTCTGTAAATGCTCTGCGAGCGTAGGCAGCGCAGGCAGGTACATATCAATCGATAACGGAGCAAAAGCCGAGAGGGAGCCCAGAATCAGGGCAATCCAGAGCCGACGTGATTTGGTCAGCCCGGCTGAAGTTAACGGTTCGGAAGATGCAGATTTTGACATTGTACAATAATCGTCCTTTCTAAAAACAATTCGTTGTTTATACAACAACTTTTAGTGTATACGATCCAAAGGAATGAAGAAAGCAAAGATTTCAGCCGCATGGATTTCGTGTTATAATGTATCCCAATGATCAATAAATCCTGAAAGACAATACAACTGAGGAAGGTAGGTCAAACATCTTGTCTACAAAAGCTAAGCAACCGAAGCCCGAATGGATCAAAATCAAGATGACCAACAACGAAAACTATCAGGAAATCAAGAGCATGATGCGCTCCAAAACACTGCATACGGTGTGTGAAGAAGCACGCTGTCCGAACATTTACGAATGCTGGGCCAACCGTACTGCTACGTTTATGATACTGGGAGATATTTGTACACGTGCTTGCCGTTTTTGCGCTGTCAATACGGGGATGCCAACGGAGCTTGATTTGCAAGAGCCAGAACGGGTAGCGGAAGCCGCTGAGAAGATGGGCCTGAATCATTGTGTTATTACGAGTGTGGCCCGCGACGATCTAAAAGATGGAGGCGCAACCATTTTCGCGGAAACCATCCGTGCGATGCGCAAGCGTCTTCCACTCTGTAGTGTGGAAGTACTGATTCCTGATTTTATGGGAGATATCGATTCCCTCAAAATCGTAATGGATGCCAAGCCGGATATTCTTAATCATAATATTGAGACTGTGGAACGCATGTCTGACCGTGTCAGAGCCAGAGCGAAATATCCACGGTCCATGGAACTGCTGCGCAATTCCAAACAACTTCAACCAGACATCCCGACCAAATCCAGTATCATGCTGGGTGTAGGTGAAGAGTGGGATGAGATTCTACAGGCAATGGATGATCTTCGTGCGGTAGATTGCGATATTCTGACACTGGGTCAGTATTTGCAGCCAAGTCCAAAGCATCTGAACGTGGCCAAATACTACACTCCGGATGAATTCGCTATTCTCAAAGAAGAAGGACTCAAACGCGGATTCAGTCATGTGGAATCCGGTCCGCTGGTCCGCAGTTCTTATCATGCGCATGAACAGGTGAAATCCGCATCCAAGTCGAAGGAAGCTTCGACCGTTTAATTGCTGAAAGGCGGGGAAAACTTGATTCAGATTGGTGGCAAAACTTACGAGCTCATCAAAGAACACCGGGACGGATGGAATGTGGAAGTATTCCGTGACCGCTATAGTGAAGTACTCGATCGGTACGATTATATTCTGGGCGACTGGGGATACAACCAGCTGCGCCTCAAAGGATTTTACCGTGACGGTCATCCGAAGGCAGGCAAGGATACATCGCTGTCCAGCCTGACCGAATATATTAATGAATACTGTAACTTTGGGTGCGCCTATTTTGTACTCCAGAAAGTAAAAGATACCGGCAATCCGCCGAAATCGGCTACCGAAGAGGACAAAGCCGAAAAACCGGACAGACCGTCCAGAGGACATGGCTCACGCAAAGAACGACAGGACAAGAACAACAAAACCGATAAAACAGCATCAGCTGATAAAGGCTCCAGATCCAAAGGTAATGGAGGTTCTAAACCCGCGGCAGAGACCAAAGTCTCTTCGCAGCAGCCGGCAGCGGAAGCAAAACCGGCAGCGCAGCCAGCGGGAGAACCCAAATCTTCACCGCAGCCTGCAGCCGAGTCCAGACCTCCAGTACAACCTGTCGTGGATAACAAAGTCTCTCCGCCACAGTCACCAGCCGAGGTTAAAGCGGCAGCAGAGCAGCCAGCAGTGGAGATTCAAAATCCACCACAATCGCCTGCTATCGATAAAACAGCACCAATAGCACCGGCCGGAGAAACCAGAATGGCTTCACCGCTGCCTGAAGAACCAAACCGTACTGCTGAGAATCCACAGGAAGCTTCGCAGCGATCCGAATAACGGTATAGGCAGCATACAGGGATCAGCAGTTCTCTGATTACTGCCGAGCTCTGCGTGCTATAAAAGGTACATTTTGTCGCTTACGCAATCAGACCGTATGCTGGATATAGGTAGTATTTCTCGCAAATAAACAGTATACCGGATGAACATGCAAAAAGCTGACTTCGTAAAAGAAGTCAGCTTTTTTGTATGTCTATGAGACGGCGGAAGTGCAGAGGCAAGCGATAGCAGAATAAAACAAACAGACGCATGCTTTGTCGCTAACGGGCATTATACGATAAATCAGCCCAGGAAAGATTGTCTTACCCGGTTCCAGAAAGGATAGGGACGATATCGGGCAAAACTGACACGTACCTTGGAAACCTGACAGCGGATCGAGATCAGATCGTCAATCGACAGATTCAGATGATCAATCGTCAGCTGCAGACGCTGCGGCTTGCGGGAGTGAATATCGCAGTGATGATGCTTGGGCAGCATCATGGATGAACCAAGTGTACGATAAACACGGTTATTGATCGAAGCAATCTCGGCAATTTGCAGCGCTTCGATGGTCGGGTGTACCATGGCTCCGCCGAGCGCTTTGTTATAGGCGGTACTGCCGGATGGTGTGGATATGCAGATTCCATCGCCACGGAACATTTCAAAAATCTCGTCATTGATATCGACCTGTGCGACTACGGTTGTGCCGTCTACACCTTTTAATGTGAATTCGTTCAAAGCCGTGTAATGGGATGTACCGCTCTTGGTATTGATCTCCAGGTCTACCAGTGGATATTTGACGATCTTGGGATGGTGCTCCATGCTGTCGCTGGATTCACCTGCCATGAATTTGACCAGTTCTTCCAGTTCATCGGCTTTCCAGTCTGCATAGAAGCCCAGATGACCGGTATGAATACCGACAAAGGCCAGGTCGGGAATATGATCGATAAACGTATGGAAAGCGTGCAGCATCGTACCGTCTCCACCGATAGAGACGACAATTTCAGGTGATTCCGCATCGAGTTCAAAACCGTACTTGGCAGCCAGCTTATGGAATCGTTCACTAAGTTCAATGGATAATTGGTCTCCGCGATCAAGTACATAGTATCTCAAGTTAAGGAAGCTCCTTTGTCCAATATGGTTAACCTACTCACTTTTGATGATAATCAATTCTTGAAGGGAACACAATGTTTTACTGAATAATTACCCGGAAAACCAGATAGTTACGTCGATGCAACACAAACGCAATATTATACCGTTTTGTAAAGAGTCTGTAATCTAATTGTTAAAGTAAACGCTTACAAAAAGGCTCCTATTTGAATGCTGGTATGGTAAAATAAAGACAAGAATAAAACGTTATCCACCGTCGGAAGTCAACATAACTTTGAGAAACGGAGTGATCAAGATGAGTGTAAGTATTATATCCGGTCTGGTTGTGTGTGCGTTTGTGTATGTCATCCGATCCTCTTTTGTACAGCCTGGTGAAGAAGACGGAAGCATGTATTAATGATTTCGACACTTTAATCTAACTTAATATCTACTCATATATCCACTTCCGCCATCACGGCGTAAAAGGGCAGGAGCGCTAAATTAACGTTTAGCGCTCTTTTTATTGGAAAAAAGCAATAAAATCTATACAGATTCCGCTAAATTAGGCCTCTTCATTCAAGTACACATCCAACTATGTTATAATTTTGGCAATGACGCATGGAAAGTTGGCGATTCACTGTGAAATTTGATCGATCTATTTACGAGCTGCTTGGCGGAGATGAAGGTCTTCGTCGTCTAGTTGAAGCATTTTATCCAAAAGTTCAGCGTGATCCATTGATAGGTCCTTTATTTCCGGAAAATATTGATCCGGTAATGGAAAAACAATATATGTTTTTGTCGCAGTTTTTTGGAGGTCCGCCTTTGTTCTCGGAAAAGCATGGTCATCCGATGATGAGAGCAAGACATATGCCGTTTCCAATTACACACGAAAAAGCCGATGCCTGGCTGGCGTGTATGAATGAAGCACTGACTGATATTGGTGTAGAGGACGAGCTGCGCGTCTTTATCGTAGACCGCCTGTCCGGACCGGCGCACCATTTTGTAAATACAAATTGATTTTGGGGGAAGATGGAATAGATGGGGGAGTCTGTAGAATTAGAACCGTTATATCAGATAACGGTAAATTGTCCACAATGCGAGGAGGACTTTAAAACAAGCCGTGTACGTCCCAGCATGAAACGGGCGACGCGGCGGGATTCCGATTTCTGTGCTTATTATCAGCATGAGAATCCTGATTTCTATGTGGTACGGATCTGCCCACATTGTGGATTTGCATCCACCGAGAATTCACTTGCCAAGCTGAGCAGTGAGCAAAAGCAAAAGTATATGAGCCAGATCGGCAGCCGTGTTGCCAAGCGCGAGATGGGCGGACACCGGACAGGAGAGCAGGCGCTGGAAGCCTACAAGCTCGCCCTGATGTGTGCACAAACGATAGGAGATCGTGAACGCATCGTAGCCAGTTTCCTGCATCATATTGCCTGGCTGTATCGCTATAAGGGAGAATCGGAACAGGAGCTGCGCTTTATCCGGTATTGTCTGGAATCGTATATTCGTGTCTTCGAGCTGGAAAGTGTCAGTGGCAGCGATGCCAAATTGATGTATCTGATCGGAGAACTGCATCGCCGTCTGGGCGAGTTCAACGATGCGGTAAAATGGTTCTCGCGTGTTATCAATGACCAGCGTATTACCGATTCGGCCATGATCCGTGCTTCGCGTGAGCAATGGGTCGTTTTGCGTGAACAGATGCTGTCCAAAAATATTGATTTGCCGGAAGAAATGCAGCAGTAAGATCTATCGTATCATTCAGGATAAACAAAAGGAGCCCTCATCCAGAGCGGCTCCTTTTTTAGTTGGATCGTTACAGGGTACACGTTATATTTCCCGAAGATAAAGTATGGAAAGGGAGTATACAAATGCTATCACCAGTCCATAATCATCTGTACTGCAATGTGCGATTAGCGCAGTATCGTATCGGTTAGCAGATAGTCCGAATCGCTATCCAGCAGGGTAACGCGGTTGCTGCAGCAGGGAAAGACCAGTAGCTTCTTTTTGCCATTATGAATCGTAGCCAGCTCTTTGGGAGGAATCGGCAGCAATACATTATTCGTATGACAAAAAGGACATTCCTGAATATATACATCGTTCATTACAATATCGTAAGGCCAGGCCTGATTAAATGGAATCATTACTCACTGCCGTCCTTTTGCTCATCTTTGGCCAGTTCGGCCAGCTTTTGCATCAGGATGTGCTGTGGCATATGCATGAGCTGCTCCAGAGGAACATTAAGCTTCTCGGCCAGTTTGACAGCCGTATCCGCAGAAATCTGTAGTGGTCGCATCAAAGCTCCCTCCTCATTACAAAATAGTATTGAATTAGAGTATACTATAGTTATACCCTCTTGGCGATGATGAAGCATTATCCCTCCAGGGTAAAGCTGACAGTTGCTGATTAGGCAGGCTCCGATCACTTTGCTATGCGGCATTCTTTGCATTTCTGGCAGATGTATACCGGCAGTTGATTCGGTAATTTCGTATTAGACGTGGGTATATTGGTTATTCTATCCGCTGTCATTTGTACACTGCACTATTTTATTATACATATTCATAAACAAATTGTCGGTATAAAAGCAAAGCAGAAGAAAGCCGAGCAGCAGGCGCTGTCGCAACTTGTAATTAACCACTGGTCATATTCTTATTCTGTCTGCATGCAGACCTATACAGAAAGGTGATGTCAACATGAACCATCCGCTGAATCCAACCTGGAATCTGGAACCCATTTTTGCAGGAGGCTCTACTTCCGAACAATTGCAAGTATTTTTGGGCAAACTGACGAAGGATATCGATCTGTTGACGTTTGAACTCAAACAGCTGTCGGCTCCGCAGCAGGTAGAAGAGACACAATCGTTTGATGCGCTGCTGGAGCAGCTGCAGGATACCAGAATACGTCTGCGTGAAGCAGGATCATTTGCGAGTTGTCTGACCGCCCAGGATCAGGGAGACAAGCAGGCTACCCGTCTGTCTGCAGCATTATCCGATCTATCGGCGAATCTGCAAGCCCTGTTTGTACAATTCCAGAGTATTTTGCTGGATACACCGGATGCCGTATTTGCCGGCTGGCTTGAACGCCCGCAGGTCGCACCGATCGCTTTTTATCTGAATGAAATCCGCTCGGTTGCCGGGGAGAAAATGTCGCCGGAGCTGGAAAGTCTGGCATTAGGACTGGCTGTAGACGGATACCATGGCTGGAGTGACTTCTATGATACGATTGTTAGCCATGTGCGTATTCCTTTTGAACAAAATGGAGAGACGGTTATGCTGTCGGCAGGTCAGGCAGCCAACAAAATGAGCGACCCGGATCGCAATCTGCGGGAAGAAATGTTCCAGAAATGGGAAGAAGCATGGACTGGCGTAGAAGACTTTTGTGCGGATACACTGAATCATATCGGCGGTTTCCGCCTAAAGCTGTATGATCGCCGCGGCTGGGATAATGTCCTCAAAGAACCGCTGGCTATCAACCGCATGTCCGAACAGACGCTCAATACCATGTGGGATGTTATTGTCAAAAACAAACCGGTATTTGTCTCTTATCTGGAGCGCAAAGCAGAAGTGCTGGGCGTAGAGCGGCTCAGCTGGAATGATGTGGATGCACCGATCGGCAGTACAGACAGCAAAGTAAGCTATGACGATGCCGCTGATCTGATTGTGGAACAATTCCGTAAGTTCAATCCGGAAATGGCGGATTTTGCTGCCCAGGCGTTTGAGAAACGCTGGATTGAAGCGGAAGATCGCGCCGGCAAACGTCCGGGTGGGTTCTGTACCTCTCTGCCGCTGAGCAAGGAAACACGCATCTTTATGACATACAGTGGTACAGCTTCTAATGTATCGACACTGGCTCATGAACTGGGTCACGGATACCATCAGCATGTGATGAATGATCTGCCTGCTTTTAGTCAGCAGTACGCGATGAATGTCGCCGAGACGGCATCGACTTTTGCCGAGATGATCGTGGCGGATTCACTCGTTAAAGAAGCCAAAACCGAGGAAGAAAAGCTTTCTCTACTGGAAGACAAAATCCAGCGCAGTATTGCTTTCTTCATGAATATCCATGCCCGCTTCCTGTTCGAGACTCGTTTCTATGAGCAGCGCCGCTCCGGTATGGTCGGCAGTGAGGAATTGAGCCGTCTGATGGAAGAAGCGCAGCGCGAAGCTTTCTGTGATACGCTGGCATCGTATCATCCGCATTTCTGGGCATCCAAGCTGCATTTCTACAAAACAGGTGTGCCGTTCTATAACTTCCCATATACCTTTGGATATCTATTCAGCACAGGTATCTATGCGCTGGCTCAGCGTGAAGGCGCCGGATTTGCTGCCAAGTATGATGCGCTGCTGCAGGATACAGGCCGCATGACAGTGGAAGAACTGGCGCAGAAGCATCTGGGTGTAGATCTGACGCAGCCTGAATTCTGGCAGGGCGCAGTGGATGTGGGTATTGCAGACGTGAAGCTGTTCCTGGAGATGACGGCTTCCTATGCCCGCTCTTGATCGGGATTAGAAATTATCAGTATGCATGAAACCTGCAGACTGGATTGCCGAGGAGAACAGTTAAAGGGAATAGCTGGTAAGACACGTAAACACGTAAAATTAAACCCAAAGTATGGCTGCGATAAAAAAACGGGTCTGTTTTCCTCAGCAGTCTGCATAATGATCTATAGTATTCAAAAGCAGTACTACGCAAAAGCTCTTTTTATTTCTGTTATAGAGATAAAAAGAGCTTTTTATGTTATCTGTTGCTGCTTATTAGACAGAGATAATTCTCTCGAATACACAAGGTATAAAAAGGATACATAAAAATAGGGTCACTTAGTAGTTAAAGGAATTTTATGTCGAATATTAGTTCTTAGTACCTAAATATGTAGTTAGAGCTTGATGAATCATAAAAATCGACATATAATGAGTCGTAAGTCCTGATCTTATAGGACTACCAGAGAAAGGAAGGGGAACATATGCCTAAAAACGATCTGGTATCTCTGGCGAGACAACTTGATATCGTATTTAAGGAACTTGAGAAAGAATTATCCTGTCTGGATTCGGGGACGGTGTTTATCCAGATCCGTAATAACATGATTGGAAAATTCGGTATCAAGCATAATCCGATCGCCGGTAGAGAGGGAGAGTGGAATGGTCCGGAGCACGGTCTGAGTGCGATTCAGATCAAATCGTTTCGCCAAATGGCAATTGAATCGCTAAAATTCAAAAACCATTGGACGCATGGGGAAATCAGCTACGAATTTGCAGTGCGCAAAGGGCTGATTGCGGTAGATACGGTTATTGAATCGAACTACAATATGGCTAACCACATGATTCGCTATCCTAGAGCTACATACAGCGATACCAACGCAGAATTATCGTAGTGTTGTAGAAATCCTGTTCAACCAGCAATTCCAAGTGTAGATTTACCTTATGTTGCAAAAATTGAGTAACCATCCATTGTATCCGAACAGCATCATGTTTACTGCCATTATATTATATATTATTTTATTCTATTGGCTCGATAGAGCCGCATATCCGATGTATTGTAACAGAACAATGGAAAAAGGGCTTCCCGATGGGGAGGCCCTTTTTGGTAATATATGAATCGGCATAATGTACATACACAAAGTAAATAAAGACGAAAAGAAGGCGTATCAGTGACAGGCCTATCGCTTATGCACTTATCATCCACATTTATCTATGGACAATTACAGCATCGTAGACTTTTCCACAACATCCAGCTGCAGGCTCAGCTCTACCGGTTCGCCCGGATGAAGCTCGATCAAGCCGGTAAACTGCTGTGGATGCGATGAGTTCGGAGCATCTGGCAGACTCGTATACGGCTCAATGCACAGGAATTGATCACTTTCACCTTTGGTATATAATACCCAGTATTTGAAATAATCCGGATCTGCCGAATAGCGCAGGCCGTAGCCGTCGTCACGTTTCAGCTCGGCACTCACCGGGCGCTTGTCACCAATTCGCAGCAGATTATCCCAATTGCGATTGGCCATATTCATACCGGTATTCAGCTCTTCCCATTCCTCCAGCGGAACAACTTCGCCTGTAGGAATCTGCTCTTCATCCTGAAGCAGCTGATCGCTGACCGGAATCTTGAGCGTCCAGCGCTCCGGCTCGCCATCCAGCAGGAACCAGGTATGCAGTCCAAAGCCAAATGGAGCCGAATGCTCTCCCAGATTGGTAATCTTGAGGCGCTGCATCAATGAAGTACCCTGCAGCTGCAGCGTCATCTCCAGCTTGAGCGGGGTCGGATATTGTCTGATCCAGTTAGGATCATCGGAAGTCAGCAGCTCCGTAACAATCTGGCAGCCGGCATCGTTCTCGTCAATATCGGATACACGCCATGCCTGAGTACGATGCAGACCGTGGATATGGTTATCATTGGCTGTATTCTGGTCAAACTGGTACTCCACACCATCATACTCAAAGTGCCCGCGGCGAATCCGGCCGGGCGGCATCAGCATCGGCATTCCGAAGTGATACGGCTTTTGCAAATAAAAATCCAGCTCGCTCTCTTCCGGACGACGAAGAACTTCACGATTCTCCTGCAGGTCACGAATACCGATAACATTGTTGCCGAGCTTGGGCAGCAGAGTGACTTCGAGCTGCTTGCTTTTTAAAATATACGTCTCATACTTATTCCAGGTTCCTTTGGTCACCTTCATTGCGCTGCTCCTTCCTGATCTTTCAGAACAAATGGGAGTGAGGATAATACAGTTATCATACCAGATTTTACGGATAAAAAGGAATTTGACATTTACGGAATTGGGAATTATGATGAGTGCAAGATACTGGGAATACGATGATAGAGAGTAGTACGCAGAAGAATGCTTCTTCAGAAAGCCGGTGGTGGATGCGAACCGGTGAAGCTGGTCTGCCGAATGGACTCTGGAGTGCTTGGCTGAAATGGACCTCTGTGGAGGATTCCGGATTAGGCCGGCCGGCTGGTTCACCGTTAACGGAACCTGTATGAGGCCGGACTCTGTCTGTGCTGTAGCTATATGATATAGTGCTGCAGCCCAGTGATACCGGTAAATGAGGGTGGCACCACGGTCACACGTCCCTTGCTGGATGTGTGGCCTTTTTGCGTTCCATTTTACAGGCGGAGTGTTGGGAATGGAGCAGATGTACAGGCTGCCATCAATATTCGGACAGATCCAGCCACCGCATAATGTCCAATCCTGTCTTTGTGTATACATCCCATGCATCATCCATTTGAGGAGGAACAATAATGAAAACTGTACTATCCGGCATTCAGCCAAGCGGTCTATTAACGATCGGTAACTATATCGGCGCAATCAAAAACTTTGTAGAACTGCAAAATGAATATAACTGCTACTTTATGGTAGTAGATCTGCATGCTATCACCGTGGCACAGGACCCTGCTGCACTGCGTGAAGCTTCCGAATCGGTAGCTGCTCTGTATCTGGCGGCAGGACTGGACCCGTCCAAAGCGAATATTTTCCTGCAGTCCCATGTCCCGCAGCATGCCGAGCTGGGATGGATCATGACGACGCTGGCTTCGATGGGCGAATTGGAGCGTATGACCCAGTTCAAGGACAAGTCGGCAGGCAAAGAAAATGTAGGCGCAGGCTTGTTCGTTTATCCGGCACTGATGGCAGCGGATATTCTGATGTACAATGCTGACGTGGTACCGGTTGGTGATGACCAGAAGCAGCATCTGGAGCTGACTCGCGATCTGGCAGCACGCTTTAACCACCGATTCGGTGAATTCTTTACCCTGCCGGAGCCGTATATTCCGGAAGTGGGCGCACGCATTATGTCACTGGATGACGGCACCAAAAAAATGAGCAAGAGCAACCCGAATACTGGAAGCTATATTGCCCTGCTCGATCCGCCAAGTGTGATTCGCAAAAAAATTAGCCGGGCGACAACGGATTCCGGCCGTGAAGTACAGTATGATCCAGCGAACAAGCCGGAAGTAAGCAATCTGATGACGATTTATTCCCAGTTCTCGGGATTGTCTCTGGCCGAGGTAGCAGACAAATTCGAAGGACAGATGTATGGAACATTCAAAAAGGATCTGGCAGAAGTGGTAGTAGCCGGATTGGAGCCGCTGCAGCAGCGGTATCAGGAGATTCGCCAAACGGGTGAGGTCCGTGATATTCTCCGCCAGGGTGCACAAAATGCACAGGCCGCAGCGGAGAAAATTCTGACCGGAGTAAAAGACAAGATGGGATTTCTACCTAAAGGATTCTAATTCAGGCCGGATAGTTGCTGCTGCGGCGTTCCCGCTTGGCTTTGATAACAAAGCCCCAGCCAATATTGGCAACGCCCAGTACACCGAGCAGTACGGCGAGCCATGCAGAATGGGAAATAGCAATAGCACAAAACAGCAGCAGCATAATAGAAGAAACGGCGAACCAGAGAGAAAGACCTTTGCTCATGGGGATACAGCCTCCTGAAAAATTGAAATATAGATAGAAAACAAAGAGTTATAAGTGATGTAAGCGTATTACAATGCTTATATCCATTGTGCCTGACCGCTGGTCACGGGTCAAGCGAATCTGTCGGAAGTTTCCAATTCCGGCTGCCTATCCTAACTATAGTTGCAGTATGTCTGAGCCTTTTTTCGGTTATAAAAGCAGGAATGCCGTCGTGGTATGTTTTCGCTTTTGTACTGAAGAAAGGCTTTTTTGTAGTAGAGAGCTGCTTAATATTGGCATACATCTCCATTCCTGCCTTTAATTATGGCTGGGTCGTCGAATAAAGCTATGCTATACTGATAATGATTATCAATATTATTTGAAAAGGAAGGCAATGGACAATTATGGTATTTGGCAGACAACTGCAAATCGGAATCTGGCTTCTGGCTGCAGCAGCGGGATTGCTGCTGTCGGTCTTTTTCGCTGTGTCCTATGGGGCAAAAGAGCTGACACTGTCTGTAGTCTGGTCTGCTGTATGGCATTATGATCCACGCCTGACTTCTCATCAGATCGTACATGATTTGCGGCTGCCTCGTGTACTGGGTGCAGCTGTAATCGGGATGGCGTTTGGTACAGCGGGGGCGATGATGCAGGGTGTCACGCGTAATCCGATGGCGGATACTGGCATTCTGGGCATTAATGCAGGTTCGGCAGCGGTTGTGGCGCTGACATTTGCCTGTATGCCCGGTGTTTCTTACCCGCAGCTGATGCTGTTGTCTTTTGCCGGGGCAGTGCTGTCTACACTGCTGATTCTGCTGCTGGGCTCTGCCACGCCGGGAGGACTTACTTCGTTGAAGCTAACGATTGCCGGAGCAGTGATTGCCGCTATGCTGCACTCGTTTAGCACAGGCGTAGCGATTTATTTTGACCTTAGTCAGGATCTAGCTTTCTGGTATGCCGGTGGAGTAAGCGGGATTACCTGGGCCCATCTGCAGTTGATTGCACCGGTGATTATCCTGACGATTGCAGGTGCTATTCTACTGGGGCGACCGATTACTTTTTTGTCGCTTGGGGATGAATCGGCGATCAATCTGGGGATCAAGGTACGCTGGATACGTGTGATAGCGCTGACGATGGTAGTGATTCTGGCAGGCGTCTCGGTATCGGCAGCCGGCTCGATCAGTTTTGTCGGTCTGGTAGTGCCCCATATGGCAAGACGTCTGATTGGTGTGGATTATCGCGCGGTTATTCCGCTATCTGCGCTGCTGGGAGCTATTTTGCTGGTCTGGGCAGACCTTGCCTCACGCATGGTTCAGCCGCCCAGGGAGTTTGCTATAGGCGCGATGGTCGCACTGGTTGGAGTTCCTTTTTTCCTGTATCTGGCCAGACGGGAAGGGAGGGAACTGTAAATGAATCTTCATTATATACAGGCACAGCGCGCGCGTCGGGCCTGGTGGGTGAGTATTCTGCTGTTGGTGATCTCGGTGATAGTGATCCTGATCAGTCTGAATACAGGAACCATTCGGTTGTCTCCGCTGCGGGTAGGGTATACGCTGCTGGGATTTGGCACCCGGCAGGAGCATATGATCATGTTCGATTATCGCTTGCCGCGTATTCTGATTACGATTCTGGCTGGAGCAGGTATCGCGGTGGCTGGTGTAATTTTGCAGGGGACTTCGCGCAATTCGCTGGCTGACCCCGGTGTGCTCGGTATTCACGCTGGTGCAGGGTTTGGATTGATTGTTTTTGTCTCCTTTTTCCGTACAATGGACGGACCGGTAGCGCTATTGATTCCGTTGTTTACTTTTGCAGGCGGAGTATTGACAGCCCTGGTCATTTTTCTGCTGTCTTATGATCGGCAGCGCGGAATACTGCCGATCCGGATGATTCTGGTTGGGATTGCAGTAGCTGCAGGACTCAGCGCAGTAACTCTGCTGCTGTCGCTAAAGCTGGATGAGGATACGTATACCTTTACAGCAACATGGCTGGCTGGCAGTGTATGGGCCAGAGATTGGGTTCACGTATGGACGTTGCTGCCATGGATAGCGCTGCTCTTGCCATGGGTATACTGGCATTCCCGTTATCTGGATCTGTTCACGCTGGGCGATGAACTGGCTTCCGGTATAGGCAGTCAGGTCCATCGTAACCGAATCGGCTTAATGCTGCTGGCAGTCGCCCTGTCTTCTGCGAGTGTAGCGATGGTCGGCTCGATAGGATTTGTCGGATTGATTGCTCCGCATATAGCCAGGCAGCTGGCCGGATCACAGCATCGCTATTTTATGCCGGCGGCTGCGCTGCTGGGTGTAGTTATTCTGCTGCTGGCAGATACGGTAGGGCGTTCCGTTTTCCAGCCCAATGCTGTACCGGCTGGGGTAGTAGTAGCAGCGATCGGTGGTCCTTATTTTCTGTATTTATTGTTCAAAAGCAAATTTTGATTATAACGAGTACAGAGAAGCTTTACTAAATAAATAGCAAAAGGGTTCCATGTCTGAACCCGAATAATCTATAAAAGTAACCGATAAATCTGGAGGTTCTATAATTATGTTCAAAAAAATACATCTTATTATTGCCATGGGCATCATGATGGCACTACTCGCAGGCTGCGGACAACCGGCAACTGCCCCATCGAGCGCAGTCGTTCATACAGCCAACGGTACAATCACGCATGACGCCAGCGCGCGTATCGCATCCATGTCGATTCATATTACCAACAATCTGCTCGCTCTTGGCATCAAGCCGGTCGGCTCTGTAGTCGGCGGCGATGTCAAAGACTTTCTGCCGCATGTAGCCGATCAGCTGCAGGGTACAACCAAGCTGGGACCGGTCACCGATCCGGATATGGAAGCACTGCTGTCCCTGCAGCCGGACGTTATTTACATTGATAAAGAATACTCTGGCAAAAACCTTGCCAAATTCGAAGCCATTGCTCCAACAATCGTTATCGATATGGATCAGGGAACCTGGCAGGATCAACTCAAACAAATCGCGACGCATACCGGACGTACCCAGCAGGCGGATAAATTCATCCAAACGTACGATACCAAAGCTGCCAAAGTAAGCAAAATGATCCAAGCCAAACTGGGAGCAGATGCCAAAGTAATGGCAATCCGGGCTACAGCCAAAGAACTGCGCATAATGAGCACTGGCAGACCGCTTGGTCCGATTATGTATAACGATCTAAAGCTCAAGCCTGCGGATGGAGTAGCCGATATTGCAGCTACGGAACCATTCGCTGTGATCTCCAAAGAAGTACTGCCGGATTATCACGCCGATGCGATCTTCGTTATTATCAGCAAAGGCAGTGAAGCCCAGGCGACATTCGATGCCCTGGAATCCAATCCAGTCTGGCAGAATCTCAAAGCCGTAAAAGAAAAACATGTTTACATGCTGGATGGACAAAAATGGCTGGATTACTCCTCCCTGGGTCACAGTATGGCACTGGATGATGCCGAACAGTTATTTTCCAAATAAAAGCTTGCTTCTCCCAAAATTATTTTGATAATTGGGAAGATTGAAGATTGAAGATTGAAGATTGAAGATTGAAGATTGAAGATTGAAGATTGAAGATTGAAGATTGAAGATTGAAGATTAGAAGCCAGTGTAAACTTGCAAATGATATCAACTACACGGAACGCAAGAAAGGAAATAAGAGAACTAGAAGCCTGGAGATCCTCTTTTTCAATTAGCGATTCAGGATCTCCAGGCTTAACCGGAGGACAGTCTCTTATTCCTTTCTGAAGTGGATGAATCTAATCACCAAAAAGCCCCTGCAATTTTCCCGCTACCAAAAGGATCTCCATCCTGATCGGTACATGGAAAAGCAGGGGCTTTATTCATTTCATCTTATCAAATGTAATTGTTAGCTCATATGCAGACTAAGCCGGTCATTCATTTTGTCCGGGCTCAGCCAGCCTACATACGAATCAATTGCCTGGTAATTTTCATCCATAACGACAACTGCCACGAACGGATACTGACGACGATGACGGTAACGTACATCGGCCCAGCGCACAATATAGCCGTTTTGGGTCTTCTCTACCTCGGATACTGTGTAGGAAGAGAAGTACAGCAGCGCACGAATATCACGGTGACTGCGTGAAGCTTCGATCGCGGGGTGACTCATGGATTGGATAGAGTCGATCCAGATCAGTTTGTCCGGGCTGTACCAGCCAATCCGGTAGCTGCCGTCTTTTTTGGCATGCACCACATGCCAGCGGCACAGAGAAATGGTCGGGATAAGCACATAATGGCCATCCGGCTCCGGAGAACGTCCATCTTCGATATCCATCTGTTCGACTTTGCGAGTCAGATACCAATGGGTCAGCGTACGCCATACATAATACAAAGCAATAATCGCATACAGGGTGACAAACAGTGGAGCCGGTGCGACCAGTCCGGTCATCCATAAGATCAGGGCTACAATATGCGTACTGAAAATAAACGGATCAAAAATATTAATAATATTCCAGGAAATCCAGGTCTCGCTGAATGGACGTACTGCCTGCGTACCGTACGTGTTGAACAAATCGGTAAATACATGCAGGACGACGGCTACGGCCGTCCATAACAGAATATGCCAGAAGCCTTCCTGATGCAGCAGCAGTGACGTAAATCCGCTGATTAGCGCAATCCACAGCGCCATAAACGGCAGGGAGTGGGTGATGCCTCTATGATTGCGCACATAGGTCGCATTATCTTTTAATCGTAAAATGGTATCGGAGTCCGGCGCCTGGGAGCCTACAATCGTAGCTACCATAACAGCAATAGCAAGCCGCGGATCGGAAGCGACAACAGGGTCCACATAGGCAAGTCCGGCAAGTCCAAAACCCATGGCAAAATGGGTGGCAGTATCCATTCGGTATTCTCTCCTTATGACTTTCAGGATGTCCATATTCATGAGGAATAGGAGGTATAGCGCGACAAAAAGAGCAAGTGTACTGCAGTATTTTGTCTTTACAATATATATCCGTTTTGGTTCGTGTGTAGTTTACCATAAACGGGAAATGAAAATATTAAACCTCGATAAATTCGGGAAGGTTGTCAATAAATTGTCATAATAATGACCGATCCTGTCACTGAATTCCAAAGACATTTGTATACAGGTATGATAAAGTTTATAGAGCGAATATTTTGGATGATTTATTTTATTCACTTTTTGTGAAAATCTGTAAAAATGTGAAGCGCATTTTCAGATGATATACAGAGAGTGAATATTTTTGTGATTATATTTCTTGTTTACTCATCGGCTGATACTGGCTGAATTTTAAGGAGGAACTTATAAACGTGGATAAACATTTGGGTTATCAGACCCCCCGGATTCCACAACGTTCGTAAGCCCGTCTCCGCAAGACCAGGCTGTGACCTGGAGAGATTTTGTCGCTTTAACCAAGCCCGGGATTTTAAGATCGAATCTGGTGGCTACGTTTGGCGGCTTTTGGCTTGCTTCCGGCTGGAATGTTCATTTTATACATCTGATTTGGACATTGCTCGGCACCATGCTCGTTATGGCTTCTTCGTGTGTATTTAATAATTATTTTGACCGTGATCTGGATACCAAAATGGCACGGACACAAGATCGTGTATTGGCGACTCGTCGTTTGTCGCCGAATGTGGTCCTCTGGTATGCGATCGGACTGGGTGTGCTTGGTCTGGCTGTACT
The DNA here is from genome assembly GCF_001421015.2 of Paenibacillus bovis. Lineage (NCBI taxonomy): Bacteria > Bacillati > Bacillota > Bacilli > Caryophanales > Paenibacillaceae > Paenibacillus > Paenibacillus bovis. Next base: position 4,916,701 of record NZ_CP013023.1, on the reverse strand, counting down.
CGCCATATTCTCCGGCTTGCTCGCTGCAGCACTTGGGGTACTCGGCATGTTCGTATATGTGGTCATTTACACGCTTTGGCTGAAACGCTCATCTACATGGAGTACTTCGATCGGCGGAATCTCCGGTGCAATGCCGCCTGTAATCGGCTATGTAGCGGTAACCAATCATATTGATCTGGCCGCCTGGCTGCTGTTCGCCATGCTGTTCCTGTGGCAGCCGCCGCACTTCTGGGCACTTGGCATTCGCCGGGTTGAAGAATATCGTGCCGCCGGCTTCCCGCTGCTTCCTGTAGTCAAAGGAATTACGCGAACCAAGTATCAGATGCTTCCGTACATTGCCCTGCTGATTCCGATTCCGATTCTGATGTATGTGTACAATTACACCGGAGTCATTTACATGATTGTATCGCTGGTACTGTCAGTCGTATGGCTGTTCATGGCAGTAGCAGGCTTCCGCAAGCCGGATACAGATAAATGGGCGAAAACGGCTTTTATTTTCTCCATTAACTATCTGACACTGAGCTTTATTCTGATGATTATTGATACGGTTCATAAATAAAAGCCGCATCAGAATATCAGATGGAGTTGTAAGACTCCTATTTCCCGGGTAATACCGGGTCTCTATTATTGTAGCCGCAGAGTGTTCCTGTCTCTGCGGCATTTTTAATAGGCAAAAACGGATTCAGGACCATGAAGGACCGGGATCGATGATGTATTCATCCAGCCCTGCCTTTTCCAGCTGGGCAACGACGTATTCATCCGGCGTGCCTTCTACTCCTGCATAGCCGCGCCGGGTATACATATGAGTGGCATCCGGAAAAGCATCGCTCAAAACCGCACGTATTTTGCGACCGGATGGATCGTTATCCATAAACAGATATACTTCATCCTGACCGATCTGTTTGCGCAACTTCTCCAGCTTTTGCGAATTGAGTGTGCCAAATGTACATAAAATATCGACTTCGGGCTGAAGCAGTCTGCGCAGCTTGCTGCGATCATTTTTGCCTTCTACAATAATATAAATCAAGGTCATCACCTCTATAAATAATTGTATCGGATAGCACGGTTCCTGTGCAAAAACCGGAGTATGCGAAACTGCTGACACCCTGTACACACTTCGGTTATAATGATTCTAGCTTGCTGGCCGAATCGGCAGTACAAGATAAATCTCTGAATTGTAATGAATACACCAATTGTGCTGAATTTGACTCAGCAGATGTAAAAGGCTGGAGGGAAACAAGATGGATTGGCAGGTATGGAGCGAATTTTTCAGGCAGAACTGGCTGATTATTCTGGTAGCCCTGATTATATTGTTTATGGTTATTAATCTGGTCAAAACGGTGATCAAATGGCTAATCGTCATTATTATTGTCGCCGCTGTGTGCATATATAGCGGAATTTCTATCGATCAGATTCGCGATACGGTCTCCGGCGTAACCGGACAGACGGTAGCAGCTCTACAGGAGCAAGCGATGGATGTGATGAAAGATGAAGCAAAAAGCGCCCGTTTTATCCAGAACGGTGATGGCACCTATACAATCAAAACCGATACGATTGAACTAAAAGGCACACCGGGCGCCGGCAAAGTAGGAGTGACGTTCCGTGGTGTTCCTCTGGGAGAATGGGAGATCAATAGTACGATTCGTTCAGTGATCGATCAGGCCAAGAAAAATACAGCTGCAGGAGCTTCCTCCTGATGAACAGTCTGGATCAAATAGGAGGAATGCAGGTATGGAGCTGAGCAGTATCCAAGCATTATTCGATAGCAGTCTGGTCTCCTGTCTGTTCTATGGTATTGTGCTGATCTCTGTGCTGCAGGGGATACGCCACGGCGTGGTCCGCTCGGCAGGTATGCTCTTCTCATGGGCAAGCCGTACACTGCTGACGATTGTCGCGATTATTCTGGCTGCTCCTTTTGCCCTGTGGGTTTCTCCGCATGTGCAGACATGGGCAGAGCAGGTATCTTCGTCTGTACCGCAGGGAGAGCTGCAGTGGTGGTGGGAAATGTATTACTCCGCTGTGTATCTGATCTCGGAGTTCTCGCTGTTGCGTTTTGTGGTGCTATTTATGCTGAGCTATGTGGTAGCTAGTATTTCTTTTTCACTGCTGGCTGTGTTGCTGCTGCCGGAGAGATGGCGTCAGGGAGGACTGCCTGCAGAAGAAAGGCGCTCTTCATGGTTCAGCCGTGTACTGGGTGGCGGTATTGGTCTGGTGAATGGACTGCTGCGCTGCGGTATTGTGATTCTGGTGTTATTTATCGCAATCAGTCTGTATCCCAATACGAAAATGACTTCGTATGTAGAAGCTTCCTCGCTGTATAATCATACGGTGACGGCTGTAGTTCAACCTTTGACAGGCTCTTTTGTCAAAAACACCCTGCCGGTATTCACCAGTGCAGTCGAGCAGGAACTGACCGGTATTTTCCAGCGAAAATATGATGTGGTCGATCGCAGTATTCCGGCAGATATCGAAGAAGCCGCGGCAGCGGTCGTATCGGGTGCGAGTGGAACAGAAGACAAGGCGCGCCGTTTGTACGAATGGGTTGGCTCACGTGTTAGTTATGACTACGGCAAAGTCACAGATTACGAACAGCGCGGAGTATGGCATGAGCAGACACCGGAAGATACGTTTGCTACCCGGATGGGAGTATGTATCGATTATGCTCGTCTGTATGCAGTGATGGCCCGTTCGCAAGGAATCGATGTGCGTGTCGTTACCGGTCTGGGGTACAACGGTCAGGGTGGTTATGGACCGCATGCCTGGAATCAGGTATATTTGCCGGATCAGCAGCAGTGGGTGCCACTTGATCCGACATGGGCCTCTGCAGGTAACTGGTTTAACCCGCCCAAATTTGCAGAGACCCATATTGAACAGAGCGTACTCTAGTCTGCATCGGCAGGCTCCGAATCCGCCAATTGTATGGATCAACGCGAAATTTCTCAATAGCCTGCTGGCTATGCTAATATATATAGTACATGTTGCGTCGCAGTGTCCAAAACCGTACAATACAGCACGTTCTGTAAAGAGGTGTCTGTGAATAGCGGTGTTTATACCAAGGTACCTAGATACATTTGAACGATCAGGCATCATAGACAGTGCCTTATAAACAGGTACTTTCTTGTGATGCCGTGAAAAGAAGGAGAAAGATCAAGAAATGAAGAAATCGGGTATTGATGAGTCGTCCAAGCGCGAACTCCGAAATCAGCGTCAGTTCTCTATCCGTCTGAACGTTTTCTTTTTTGCGACATTTATTGTATTTACCGTTCTGATTGTACGGCTGGCGATCCTCCAGTTTGTTGAAGGACCAACCTTGCGGGAAAAGGAAGCAAGTATTTCAACTAAAAGCACACCGATTCCGCCGATCCGCGGGAATATTATGGATGCCTCGGGTAAAGCGCGAATCGCTTATTCTACGTCGTCACAGTCACTCTATTTTACATTGACCAAAAATTATACATTGGAAAAGAACAAGCCGGAATTGTATGAAATTGTCGGCAAACTAAAAAAAGTATTCAATGAATATGGCGATCCCAAAGAAAAAATGACTGCCGAGCAGATCATCAAAGCGATGGATATCAAATCCAAAGTACAATTTGGATACACACCAAGACGAATCAAAAAGAATCTGACCAATGAAGAAATTGCTCATTTCCTGGAACACAAAGACGAATTTAAGGGGATTGAGATTGTTGAGGAAAGTGTACGTCACTACGATACCGATCAGGTAGCGACACAGACAGTCGGTTATCTGCGTCAGTTTAGCGGTGTCAGCACGACAATGGATCATTATATTAACAAAGCCAGAGTAACCGAGGCAGATGAGAAATATCTGTCTACCGAATATGTCGGTGTAGATGGTATAGAATATGCCTATCAGGATGATCTGCGCGGTAAAAATGGTCTCAAAACAACCCCTGTTAATTCACTCAATATTGCAACAGGCCGAACTGAGCTGACTGCCCCGCAAAAGGGAAATAACGTCTGGATGACGATTGATAAAAATGTACAGCTCGCTACACAAAAAGCTATTACCGATCAGCTGTCCTATCTGCATTCCTATCGAAGCGGCAGCTCTTATGCACCTAATGCCCAGACAGGTTACGCCGTAGCGATGGAAGTGAACACCGGTAAAGTTGTAGCCATGGCAAGTATGCCGGATTACGATACCAATGTCTGGGAAAACATGACAGATGAAACGTATAAAGAGATTCAGCCCCATGTAGCCAACGGTACGATCAAAGAAGTGTATCGTGAAGGCCATGCATCTTCCATGGTATTGATGGGTTCTGTTATCAAACCACTTACCGTACTGATTGGCCTCAAAGAAGGATTGATCTCACCGGGATCAGGCTATCAGGATAGAGGTTACGCCGAGTTTGGTAAAGAAGGTCATGAAACCAAGGTACGTAACTCCAGTGGCCACGTATATGGTTATCTGACACCATCCACAGCTATTCAGCATTCATCCAATGCATTTATGATTGATGAAGTCGGACTGCCGTTATATCGTAAATATCAAGCGGATTCGATTAATGTATGGGATAAATATATGAAGCAGTTTGGATTGGGGATCTCGACGAAAAGTGGATTGCCTGGCGAAAGTAAAGGTTCAGGTGAGTATATGAACCTGGAAGCTGCAGGTAGTGCGCAAGCAGCGATGGCTTTTGCTTCCTTTGGACAGCAGGGGAAATATACAACATTGCAACTGGCTCAATATGTAACGACACTCGCCAATAAAGGCAAACGTCTGAAGCCACAATTTGTCAGCAAAATTACTGACTCTGAAGGCAATACGGTGAAAGAATTCAAACCGGAAGTCGTTAATACAATCAATCTGCCGGACGAATACTGGAATACAGCCATCAATGGTATGCGCAGTGATGTACCAGTATTCAAAGATTACAAGTATGACGTTGCCCGTAAAACAGGTACTTCTGAGCAATCCATTTATGGACATACTGTCGATAACGGGGTATTCATTGCTTTCGCTCCACGTGAGAATCCTAAATTAGCAGTTGCTGTAGTTATTCCAGAAGGTGGATTTGGTGCGCAGAGTGCTGCACCAGTAGCGCGTAAAATTTTCGAAGCTTACGACCAAGAGTATGGTTTGGATGGTATACCGAAAAAAGCAGCTGCTACAGATGCGACAAATCAGGATAGCACACAGCAATAATCAAAGCAGCATAATCAGATCCATTTCTAGTCCAATACGTTTGTAAAGAGGCTGTCAGTCAGCGGATCGATTATTAATCACCCATATAGCGTATTTATCCAGCAGGGAGCAGACGATATACCGTTTGCTCCCTGCTTTTATTTTATAGGCAATAACGGATAGGCGATTTCGAACAACAGTGTGATGATTTTTATCCTGCTGGATTCTTGTTTTTATCCAGAAAGCATGGATGATCGAATATAATCATTTTAGATCCATACTAGTATCTATCATGATTTGTACAACAGCCTGCTTGTGCTATATAGTAATTGGATTAATAGATATCGCATCCGGGATGTGTTCCTGCAGCAGGTTATGCTAAAATGAAGAAACAACTACATATTATGGAATGCTCTATTTGTAAAACATTCTGAAATAGATGATATATCCACAATAAAGGGAGGTTTATAACGTTCATGAAAAAAATAGGTTCATCGGAATCGGAAGAGTTTGAAGAGAGTCATCGACGCCAGTTTTCGATCCGGTTGAATATTTTCTTTTTTGCTACTTTTCTTATATTCACTGTGTTGGTGGTACGTCTGGCTATTTTGCAATTTGTGGAAGGCCCGACACTGACCGAAGAAGAATCGAGCATTACCAATAACGAGACGCCGATTCTGCCGAGCCGTGGAATTATCTATGATGCTTCCGGTTCCAAAATCGCTTATTCGATTCCGACACAGTCGCTGTACTTCACGCTAGATAAAGATTACCAGCTCGAAAAGAACAAACCGGAGTTTTACAAAATTGTCGGAGATCTGAAGCGTGTATTTAACACGTATGGCGATCCGGATAAAAAAATGACAGCTGAAGAGATTATTGATGCAATGGATATTACGTATCGTAAAAACTTTGGTTATACACCGCGCCGGATCAAAAAGGATCTCAGTAATAAAGAAATTGCTTATTTCCTGGAGCACAAGAGTGACTACAAAGGAATTGAAGTTCGCGAAGAAAGTATCCGTCAATATAGCCCGGATCGTGTAGCTGTTCAGGCAGTCGGTTATCTTCAGGGATTTTCTGCAGTCAAAGGAGATAAAAATTATCAGGGTGGTTTGGTTAAGTACCGAAATAGAGCTCAGCTTACAGGTGCTAAAGAAAAATATCTGGATACAGAGTTTGTTGGTGTAGATGGTCTGGAGTATATGTACCAGGATGAACTGCGTGGCAAAAATGGAGTACGCAGCACACCAGTCAATGCATTGAATCGTGCCGATGGACGAAGTGAACTAACACCACCTCAAAAAGGGCATAATCTCTGGATGACTATCAACAAAAATGTACAGGTTGCGACACAGCAAGCAATCACCAATCAGGTTGCACAGCTGCGTTACCAAAAAGGAGCCGGCAATGCGCTGACTGGATATGCGGTAGCCATGGAAGTACAGACTGGTAATGTGATCGCTATGGCGAGTATGCCAGATTACGACTCTAATATATGGTCGAAGTCACCGTCAGGACAGCAAATTGCTGATTTGGCATCTGTTTACCCGAACGGAACGATCCGGGAGATCTATAATGGCAGACGCGCCTCTTCTATGGTATTACTGGGTTCTGTTATCAAGCCGCTCAGCGTTATGATCGGCCTGAAAGAAGGACTATTTACTACGGACACATGGTATTATGACCGGGGTTATGCGGAATTTGGTAAAGCGGGTTACGAAACCAGGGTACGAAATGCATTAGGAGAAGTATTGCAATCTTTGAATCCAACAACGGCTATTCAGAAATCCTCCAATGCCTTTATGGTCGATATGGTGGGTAAGAAGCTTGTCGTTAAATATGGCAGCAAATCTATTGATGTATGGGATAAATACATGAAGGAGTTTGGCCTTGGCGTCACTACCCAGAGTGGGCTGCCTTATGAAAATGAAGGCCGGGGTGAGTATACCAACCTCAAAGCAGCAGGTAGTGTGCAGGCCGCGATGGCGTATGCTTCCTTTGGCCAGCAGGGACGTTATACGACGCTCCAGCTTGCCCAGTATGTCACTACCATTGCCAACAAAGGTAAACGCCTCAAGCCGCAATTTGTGAGCAAAATTACCGATGCCAAAGGCAATGTGGTGAAAGTAACCAAGCCGGAAGTGCTGAATACTGTAGACTTCCCGCCGGAGTACTGGAATACAGTTATTAACGGAATGCGCAGTAAAGTGGAAGTGCTGAATAATTACCGCTACGATGTAGCTCGTAAAACCGGTACATCCCAGCAGTCCGTCTATGGCAAAATTGTTGATAACGGTGTATTTATCGCCTTTGCTCCGCGGGATAATCCGAAGCTGGCTGTAGCCGTTGTTATTCCGGAAGGCGGATTCGGTTCGAAGAGTGCTGCACCGGTGGCGATCAAAATCTTTGATGCGTATGATCAGGAGTATGGTCTGGATGGTGTTCCAAAGAAAAACACATCTACCGCTGATACCGCTGAAAGTGAAGAAACAGCATCACAATAATGGACGCATCAGCAGTTATTTTCGAAATAAACGTCTATCCTGCAAAATCAAGCAAATCGGTACACAAAGGCACTTTCCTTTTTATAGGGAAGTGTCTTTTTTTATGCATATACCGGTTCCATTTTTAGCACTTGCATTTTGACATTTTACCCCTTAAAATTTGCACTAAGGAAACATTATTTACTTATATAAAAATAAAGTCATATAGGCAATACTTTTGTTTGCTGGCAATATCAATCGGTTGAAGATATAGGTATAGCATCCATCATTAAAAGAAAAGGAGAGAGATGATGAACCGTAATGTAACAGTACAAGCAAAAAGTGTAGCTACTGCCCCGAATCACAGCAAAATAGCAAATCAGACTAGAGCGTTGAGCCGCAGTATAGCAATGAGCAGCTGTAGAACGATGAACCTAAACAGAACGATAAATTATAGTGCAACAATGCATGGTGGCAGCCAAACGAGCAGTTCTACGATGCATTACAGCAGCCCGACGAACATTTTTAAACATAAACGACTGATCTGGGGCTTGCCCGTATTTCTTATACTGATGATCACAATGATGACAGGCTGCAGTAATCCTTTTGAATCGGAAAATACGGTAGAAGCCGAGGCAGCAGGCAAGTTCCGAATCACAGCCACTACGGGAATGATCGCAGATGCTGCCCGTCAGGTAGGCGGAGAGCATGTATACGTAACCGGTCTGATGGGACCTGGCGTCGATCCCCATATGTACAAAGCTTCCCAGGGTGATATTCGCAAGCTGGATAAAGCGGATCTGGTTCTGTATAACGGACTGCATCTGGAAGGCAGTATGACGAATATTATGGAGAAAATGAGTCGTACACGGAATGTGATAGCTGTAACTGCCTCCATCCCGACCAGTGAACTGCGGCAGAGCGAGGAGAACTCCAGTGAATATGATCCGCATATCTGGTTCGATGTCAGCCTGTGGATGCAGGCGGTAGAGCAAATTCGTGACGCGTTGATCGCAGCTGATCCTGATCATGCAGAGAATTACCGCGACAACGCCGCAGCCTACCTGGATGAACTAAAGCAGCTGGATAAAGAAGTGCAGCAGCAGATTGCCAGTATTCCACAGCAGAGTCGTGTGCTTATAACGGGTCACGATGCTTTTGGGTATTATGGGGATGCGTATAATATCGAAGTACGCGGACTGCAGGGGATTAGCACCGCTTCGGAATACGGTTCGCGTGATGTGAGTGAGCTGCGAGATATGCTGGTACAGCGCCGTATCCAGGCCGTCTTTGTAGAAAGCAGTGTACCGGCGCGCTCCATGGAAGCCATTATCGCCGGAGCCGCGCAGCAAGGACACACTGTCCATATCGGTGGCGAGCTATACTCGGATGCACTGGGTGAACAAGGCAGCGATGCCGGAGACTATATAGGTATGGTTCGCCATAATACAGAAACGATTGTCAAAGCGCTCCGGTAGATCGGACAGCAGGCAGCTTATCCCGATCCCCAAAGCAGATCACTTGGCGGCTGCTGCATATGAATCTTTCAATGCTTTGCTAGTGATATGAATACGTATCAGGATGACACAATAAAATTAATCTATGAATAAACGATAGGTTTGGAACATACTCCCTTTCTAAATACAGCTCCAATTCCAGTTCCAAATTCAATTTCAAATCCAATTTATAAAAGGAGGAATCAACATGAATAAAAAGACTGTGCAGGGATCCAATCCTACAGCAGTAAATCCGCTGCAGGCCGAAGGAATCACCGTAGCCTATCATAAAAAGCCGGTTGTTCAAAATGTGTCCTTTACCCTGGGAGAAGGCCGGCTGGTTGCGTTAATCGGACCGAATGGAGCGGGCAAGTCGACTCTGCTCAAAGCGATGCTGGGACTGGTGCCTGCAATCAGCGGTGAAGTAAGCGTCTATGGACTGCCTTACGCCAGCCAGCGCAAGCGGATCGGCTATGTACCGCAGCGTGAATCGGTGGACTGGGATTTCCCAACCAATGCGCTCGATGTGGTGCTGATGGGTACCTATGGGCGACTTGGCTGGTTCCGCCGGCCCGGACGACAGGAACGAGAAATTGCGCTAGAATCGTTATCCCAAGTTGGCATGACAGATTATGCCGATCGCCAGATCAGTCAGCTGTCCGGCGGCCAGCAGCAGCGTGTTTTTCTGGCCCGTGCGCTGGCTCAGCAGGCGGATCTGTATCTGATGGATGAACCGTTCGCCGGTGTGGATGCCGCTACAGAAAAAGCGATCATCACACTGCTGGAGCAGCTCAAACAGCAAGGGAAAACCGTGCTGGTCGTGCATCATGATCTGTCGACAGTAGAGACCTATTTTGACGATGTGCTGCTGCTGAATCGGGAGTTGGTAGCAGCCGGCCCTGTAGAGAAGGTATTCAATACCGAGATGCTGCAGCGCACGTATGGCGGTCGATTGACCTTTTTACAGGATAGCGGCAGCATGATCATGACAGGGAAATAGGGAGGAATCATATTGATGGATATACTTGTTTATATCGTTAACGATCCCAATATCCGCTGGATTATACTCGGGTGTATGCTGCTTGGGCTCAGCAGTGGAGTTATTGGTTCCTTTATGGTGCTGCAGCAGAAAAGTCTGATCGGTGATGCACTGGCTCATGCAGCCCTGCCGGGAATCTGTATTGCGTTTATGCTGCTGGGGGTAAAATCGACGGCGGGATTCCTGATAGGAGCGCTTGTTGCCGGTGTGCTGGCAACTGTAGGCATCCGCTGGATCACGGAACATTCCCGGATCAAACAGGATGCAGCCATGGGGATCGTTTTATCGTTTTTCTTCGGAATTGGCGTTCTGCTGCTGACGCGTATTCAGCATAGCGGTAATGGCGGACAGAGTGGATTGGATAAATTCCTGTTTGGACAGGCCGCGTCCATGATGCGCGAAGATTTGTACCTGCTTGCCGGGATCAGCATGTTACTGATTGCTGCCTGTACGCTATTGTTCAAGCAGTTCAAGCTGGTCAGTTTTGACCGTGGCTTTGCACGGGGGCTTGGTTGGCCGGTTGTCTGGCTGGAGCAGATTATTCTGCTGCTAACGGTATTTGTTGTTGTAGCCGGTATTCAGGCAGTCGGTGTCGTGCTGATGTCAGCGCTGTTGATCACCCCGGCAGTAGCTGCGAGGTACTGGACAGACCGTCTGCATATTATGATCCTGCTGGCTGGCATATTCGGTGCAGTTAGCGGCGCTGCAGGGACGGTGTCGAGCAGTATGGTGTCCCAGCTGCCTACAGGACCTGTTACCGTGCTTGTAGCGACGCTGATTTTTGCGGTTTCCGCACTGTTCGCGCCGCGACGTGGCTGGCTGGCCCGTCTCTGGCAGCAACGCCGGAACCGACTGGAGTGGAATAGAGAAGGAGGGATGCCGCATGAGCAGTGATTTCTGGATTATGCTGACAGCAGCACTGATGTCAGCCAGCTGCGGAATCCTGGGCTGTTTTCTGATTTTGCGTAAAATGGCACTGATCGGCGATGCGATCAGCCATGCGGTATTGCCAGGTATTGCGATTGCCTTTCTGCTGAGCGGCGGACGGGATTCGATGGCGATGATGATCGGAGCAACTGCGCTGGGGCTGATTGCTGTATTTATTATTCAATGGCTGCAAATCTCCGGTATCCAGTCGGACGCGTCAATCGGTATTATTTTTACCGCTTTGTTCGCTGTCGGCGTTATTCTGGTCAGTCTGAATGCCCGCAATATCGATCTGGATCTGGATTGTGTCCTATTTGGAGAGATTGCTTATGTACAATGGGATACCTGGATGCTAAATGGTGCAGATATGGGACCACGCTCGGTATGGATGCTGGGCTTTGCATTATTGGTCATTCTGACGCTGCTGGGACTGTTTTATAAACAGTTCAAAATTACCGCCTTTGATCCGGCGATGGCAGCAGCCTGTGGTATTCCGGTCATGCTGTTCCATTATCTGTTGATGGGTATGGTATCAATGACATCGGTAGCTTCTTTTGAAAGTGTAGGCGCTATTCTGGTTGTAGGCATGCTGGTTATCCCGGCAGCTACTGCTTACCTGCTGACCGACCGTCTCGGCAGAATGCTGATTTACAGCGTTATCGTTGGCGTTGTTAGCTCTATTGTGGGTTATTATACTGCCTATATGCTGAATGCTTCGATCGGCGGCAGCATCGTAACCGTAGCCGGTATTCTTTTCATTATTACTTTCCTACTGTCCCCACGCCATGGTGTTCTGTTCCGCAAACTAAAGCAAAAGCGTATAGCCTCATCTATAACTTCCAACTGAGTATGTATACGAATTTGAATGATCTATCATAATAGAATAGACAGGATTTGACGAAATGACCAGTAAACTGCTGGTCATTTTTTATTGCAGAATCAAATTCAATATACTTTTATAATACATGCCTACCCATCAGCAATTCTTTGGAAAAAAGAAGTCAGAAAAATACAAATAACATTGAGCAAATGTGTAAGAAGTAAGAAGTAAGAAGTAAAAAGTAATAGATGGAAAATAAAAGGTGAAAGTAAAACTATATAAGCAATCAGCACGGAACGAAGGCAAGGAAATAAGGGCAAAGGACGAGATTGGAGCCGGGGAATCTACTGCCCCGCCCATTTCGTAGATTCCCCGGCTCCACCGGAGGACGTGCCCTTATTCCTTGCCGAAGTGGACGCTATCCAATCATCTCCAGTACCTTCCAACGATTCAACTACTAGCCTCTTTCACCATAACCAATCTAACCCCTACTTTACAAAAGCTTTTGTGAGCGTTGAGCATAATATGCTAAAATACCTCTGATACCCCTATAGCTAGTAACTGTTAAACTCGCAGTTTACAAATAAATCAACAAAATGGATGGAGGAACACCCCAAAATGACAACACGCAAATACAAGCTGCTCGCTCTCGATATGGATGGAACACTGCTCAATGACAATCACGAAATCACCCTGGAGACGAGCAAATGGATTAATAAAGCGATGGACGAAGGCATCCATGTCTGCCTCTCCACCGGCCGCGCAGCCAGCAGTGCACTGCCTTATGGACAGGAACTGGGTCTGGAGACGCCGATGGTTACTGTCAATGGCAGTGAAGTCTGGAAAACACCGCGCGAGCTGTACCGCCGTACGCTGCTGGACCCGGCGCTGGTACGCCAGATGCACGAACTGGCTGTAGAAAAGGATGTATGGTTCTGGGCGTACGCTGTTGATCGGCTGTATAACCGCGACCGCTGGCTGGAAAATACTCCTTTGGAGCAAATAGAATGGCTCAAGTTTGGCTATAATACCGAAAATGACCAACTGCGTCATGAGATTCTGATGGCCCTGCAGGATATGGGTGGACTGGAAATCTCCAACTCCTCTCCGCACAATCTGGAGATCAATCCTCTCGGCATTAACAAGGCCGCAGGTATCGCTGAAGTGTGCCAACTGCTGAATATCGACATGTCCGAGGTTGTCGCTGTTGGTGATAGCCTGAACGATCTGGCAGTTATTCAGGCGGTTGGTCTTGGAGTCGCTATGGGAAATGCCCAGGAGACTGTCAAACAAGAAGCCGATCTGGTCGTAGCCAGCAATAATGATGATGGAATCGTCGAAGTCATTCGCGATCATATCCTGATCTAATTTTTCTTCGTTCGGTTTATCTCCTGCATTTTGAAACCAATGTGTCATTTGGACAGTATACAGGTATACAAATAGTAGAATATATCTTTGAGACCCTGACAGATGTTTTTATCCGGAACAGGATAAATGTGGCATACAGGATATCTTGAAAATAGGTTCTGATGCATCATGGATTACGATGTGTTAATCCGGCTGGACCGGATCTGACAAAGGAGAGAGACGAATGGTAGAAGTAATAGGTTGGATACTGGTTATTGCCCTGTTTGTAGTAGGGATGCTGGGTACTATTTATCCGGTACTGCCAGGAGCACTGGCAATATATTTTGCATTTTTCGTTTATGGATGGTTTTTCTCGTTCGCCGAATTTGGACCGTGGTTCTGGATTATCCAGACCGTTATTGTCATTGCTCTGTTTGTAGCTGATTATCTGGTCAGCGCCTATGGTACCAAAAAGTTCGGCGGAACGAGGCTGTCGGTGATTTTGTCGACCATCGGTCTGATTATTGGCCCGTTTGTTATTCCGGCGTTTGGTCTGATATTAGGGCCGTTGATCGGTGCGCTCGCTGGTGAGCTGATTAGCGGCAAGAACTTCCAGACTGCACTCAAGGTAGCCTGGGGAACGATGCTCGGACTGCTGTCCAGCGCGATTGTCAAAATCATTCTGCAACTCGGTATGATCATCATCTGGATTATCTGGATTGTGGTGCATTAATCGCGTGTGCATTGCGAATTACGCAAAAGCTTGTCTATAATAGTAATGCTGACGTAAGACGACGACCGGAAGGCCAATCAGCCTTCCGGTTTTTTGTGCCGGCTCGGTTACATAGACAGTCTGTAAGCTTCAGGATTCTAGAGCCGAATTCTGCTGTACCCTTAACCGACAGCAGGCGGCAAAGCAAAACATATAATGAAACGATCCAAATAGTGTGCATCCATGATGTGACTGGAGAGAAGGGGAATTATTTTGGCAAAGGCAGAATCATTTATCAAAGGAACGATCATCCTGGCGATGGCGGCACTGGTCGCCCGCGTGCTGGGACTGGCTCAGCGGGTACCGCTGGAGCACTTGCTCGGATTTACCGGGGATGCGGCATTCTCGATTGCCAATAACGTGTATCTGATGCTGCTGGCGGTCGCTACGGCAGGTATTCCGAGTACACTCAGTAAAATGGTGTCCGAGCGATATGCGCTGGGACGTCCGCACGAAGCGCAGCGCATTTATTATGCAGCACTGTTATTTGCCGGAGCAGCCGGTATTGTTATGACGCTGCTGCTGTACTTCGGAGCTCCTTATTATGCAGCAATGTCCAAAGAACCGGCGGCGGCACTGTCTCTGCAGGCGATAGCACCATCGCTGCTGCTGTTTCCGACGATTGCCATGATGCGCGGTTACTTCCAGGGGCGCAATATGATGATTGCCGGCGGTATCTCCCAGATTGTGGAGCAATTTGCCCGTGTATTTACCGCTATTTTGCTGGCGTACCTGCTGCTCCGTATCGGTTACGGAGATGTAGAAGTGGCTGCCGGAGCTTCATTTGGTAGTGTGCTGGGCAGTATTGGCGCTTTTGCGGTCATGATCTACTTTACCTTCAAGCTGCGCAAGCAGGATGCTGCCAATCGTCTGGAAATGAAAGCAGCCGGTGAAGAATCGGTTATTCCGCTAGGTCTGATTTACAAAGATATTTTCAAATTATCGATTCCGATCGTTATCGCATCACTGACGATTCCGGCGGTTAATATTATCGATAGTTCCATTATCAAACCGCTGTTGATTGATCAGGTCGGCAATCTGGCAGCGACAGCTTCACTCGGTATTCTGGGGCAGCGTGCACAGAGTATAGCGGGCATTCCGCCAATTCTGGCTATCGCCCTTAGTACTTCACTGATCCCGATTATCTCGGCAGCATATGCCCGCAAAGAACAGGAAAATCTGCAAAAACAGATGACACTCGCACTGCGTATATCGGTACTTACCGGAGTCCCGATCGTGCTGATGCTGGCGACAGCTGCTTATTGCATTAATGGATTATTGTTCAGCTCACGCGATAGCGTAGGAGCGGATGCACCAAGCATTATGGCGCTGCTGACGATCTGTACCATTTTCCAGATTACGATGATGACGAGTAACTCGATGCTGATCGGTATCAACAAAGTCAATCTCTCGATGGTCCATGTACTGGCAGGGATAGCGCTGAAGCTGGTGCTGAGTCTGGTACTGTCCCAATTCCTCGGTATCTATGGCATTATTGCTGCGACCGGATTATGCTTTGTTCTGATTACGATTCTGAATCTGCGTTCCCTGCATCAGGTCGTTAACTTCTCGGTGCTGGGCAGCCGCTGGCCGGGCTTCCTGATTACTGTTGTAGTGCTCGGACTCGTCGGTCTGGGTCTGAATCAGGCGGGAATCGGATTGACGGCCTGGATGAATGACAGGGTTGCATTTTTCCTCGGTTGTTGTATGGTAGGAATAGCAACACTCATATTGTATCCGGTAATGCTGGTTCTGCTGCGCGTGGTGCGTGCAGAGGAGTTGTCTTCGTATCCGAAGCCGCTGCGCAAGCTGCTGTCGCCGCTGATGCGCCTGCAGTCCCGCAAAGCCTGATTATTTATTATTTATCAAGGAGGATAATCCCCATGCAAATGATTAATTCAAGCGAAAGCTTTTATACAACCATTAACTCTGCCAAACTGACCGTCGCTGTCTACAAAGCAGACTGGTGTGTGGACTGTAAATTTATCGATCCATTCATGCCCGAAGTGGAAGACCAGTATGCAGATCGCCTGCAACTGGTCGAAGTGGATGTAGAGAGCGTAGGCGATGTGAGCCAGGAACAAAATATTATGGGCATCCCGAGCTTTGTAGCTTATGCCAATGGCAAAGAGCTAGTTCGTTTTGTAAATAAAGCCCGTAAATCCCGCCAGGAGATCGAACAGTTCCTGGATCGCGCTGTAGCTGTATATGAAACGCTGAATATACAGACAGCCGAGTAAGTATTAACAGGTATAGGAAGGATCATCAGTGTAATCAAGTAAGTGTGTTCTGCTGGCGATCCTGCCGTATGTAATCGTAATAGAAGCAGCCTTCTTCAATCGTAGAGCTTAACTGGTATAGGTAATAGGAATTTGCCGACATGCCGTGAGCCCATCGAATACGGAGAAGGCTGTTTTTTGATAATAAGTGAGAGAATGATCCGAACCACAGCTTAGTAGACCATCCTGCTTTGATCGAAACAAATACCGGATTAGTTCAGCAATAAAGTATACTGATCCTGATACACAAAGAACTCCTGTGCTCACGTATCAAACGTCATATCAGCATTTTCGTGGTTCTGTCATACTACAGAGATTGATCATTTTTTGTCACAAACCTGCCGCTAGGATCGGGCCAGAATTGATATAATAAGATTGACTTCAAATGAACGTCACTATCATATAAATAGCGGGTGATTCTCATCATGGCCAAAAAGCCACTAATAACAATTAAGCAACTGAAATGGCTGAGCTATATAACCTGTCTCGCCATGTTTCTCGCAACGATGGGCGGCCTGGTCGTAACCAAAACAGGTTCCGGTATGGGCTGCGGAGCACAGTGGCCGCTGTGTCACGGTAAATTTATTCCGGCTTATACGATCGCTTCATTGATTGAATATTCACACCGTGCAGTCAGCGGATTTGCCGGACTCACAGCACTGTTTTCCTTTATCGGATTTATGTTCTTTAATAGAAACAAAGAGCTGCGCGTGTATGCTTCATTCACTCTGTTCTTTGTTATTTTGCAGGCGATTATGGGCGCATTTGCAGTAGTATTCTCCCAATCGTCTCCGGTTATGGCACTGCATTTCGGTTTCTCGATGATCGCGTTTGCCAGCTCCGCGCTGCTCGCGTTCAGTACCCGCCGACTGCATCTGCGGCAGAAGATTCACGATATTGCCGATGAACCTCCGGTTAGCAAAGGGTTCCGCAATCTGACCTGGTTCGCTACGATCTTCACGTATATCGTTGTTTACACAGGAGCATTTGTCACGCATACCGATTCCCGTGGTGGCTGTTCGGGCTTCCCGCTCTGTAATGGCGCGCTCGTCCCTGAACTGTCTGGCGGCGTCGCAATAGCCTTTTTACACCGCGTCGCTGCTGTCGCACTTGTGATCGTGATCGCTATTCTCGCCCATTACGCCTATCGTCGTCATCCACATAATCCTGGTATCCGCAAAATGGGTCTGCTTGCTATCCTGCTGATCCTGCTGCAATTCGTTAGCGGAGCAATCAACATTTTCACCATGTATGTACCGGAAATCTACTTCTTTGCTACGATGTCACATACCCTGATTATTCAGTTTCTGTTCGGTGTTCTCTGCTACATGAGTCTGCGCGTATGGCAGCTCAGCCGTGGCTCCTACGGCCGCCTCGCACCCAACGCATGGGGAGAAGGTACAAGCACCGCCGATCAGAAAACAGGTACCGTACACTAATGGCGTATACATCTTTGCCGAGCCACGCATGGCATAGTAAAAGGTAAACCATCTAAACGCTGTATTATCTCAAATTCGTATATTGTTCACCATCTGGTCTATTTTCCAGATTGCGATCAAGCCGTTCCATGTATTATGTGGAGCGGCTTTTTTTATTTATATTCCTACACTGAACAGATTCCGATACCATTAAGCAGTAAGAGCAGTAAGAGCAGTAAGAGCAGTAAGAGCAGTAAGAGCAGTAAGAGCAGTAAGAGCAGTAAGAGCACCTATGCAATATTCTATTTCTTTGCTTTTTATCCAAACGAAAATCCCCACCCAACACCAGCGAAGAGAAGAGAATTCTGCCAATGACCGACATTTAAGAATGGAGATCGACCGCTGCAAGCGGTAGTTCAAGATCTCCATTCTTAACCGGAGGGAGTGGCAGAATCTCTTCTCGCAGCGTATGAAGCATACCGTTCCAAAGCCCAAACGCACAATATCCGCTGCTTAAAATAACCCTTCATGAAAACCAATTTTCTTTGCATAATCCTCATCATAATTACAATTTCAAAAAAGCTATAACATATTCCGCCCTTACAGACGAAAAAGTACTAAAGCCCAATAGCTTGCTTCCAAACTGTCCAAAAACACATCAGCAGGCAGATTTATTAGCATGCTGACCAATTTCCTTCTATAAATATGTAACTTTTTACGAATACCAAGTATTCTGATAAACTTTAATTACTTTTTGGCGAAATTTTGCCGAATTCATTAAAAATCCATATATTTCTGCTTTACAAACGATGTGATCTTCAATATACTGAGTAAAGATTTTCATTCGACGTTTTCATATTTTCTTATCGAGAGTGGTGGAGGGACTGGCCCGATGAAACCCGGCAGCCGATTTGGAAAATGACCGTTAAGGTCTTTTTTTCCAAATGACATGGTGCTAAATCCTTCAAAATGGCAGATGCATAATGTATAGCATCCTGCGATTTTGGCAGATGAGAAGGCAATATCTAGATGATAGAGAGCCCTTTTCTGCAAAGGGCTCTTTTTGTGTATAAAGCGGTCGCTTGAAGAACAAATGAAGAACATAACAGCATGAAAGCTTGAAATAGAGCAAGATGCGAGGAGGAGGACCAGCAGCTTGATTCAACTGGAGAATTTGACCAAAACCTATGGCAAAGGCAAAAATGTAACCCCTGCCTTGTCCGAGCTGAATCTCTCGATCGAACGTGGCGAGATTTTTGGCGTGATCGGCCATTCGGGTGCTGGTAAGAGTACGCTTATACGATGTATTAATTTATTGGAACGTCCGACTTCCGGACGGGTATGGATTGATGGAGTGGATCTGACCCGGCTGAGCAAGTCAGCGCTGCAAGCTCGTCGTCGCAAGATCGGTATGATCTTTCAGCACTTTAACCTGCTGTCTTCGGCTACCGTGTACGACAATATCGCATTCCCGCTGCGGCTCGTGAAGACACCGGAAAAAAATGTGCGTGCCAAAGTGGAGGAACTGCTGGCTCTGGTCGGCCTGGAAGCCCACGCAAGCAAATATCCGGCCCAGCTGTCCGGTGGACAAAAGCAGCGTGTCGGTATCGCCCGTGCGCTGGCAAGTGATCCGGATGTGCTGCTCTGCGATGAAGCGACATCTGCACTGGACCCGCAGACGACAGATTCGATTCTGAAATTGCTGCTGGATATTAACCGCCGCTTTAACCTGACGATTGTGCTGATTACGCATGAGATGCATGTGATTCAGAGTATCTGCGATCGTGTCGCTGTTATCCATCAGGGCGGTATTGTGGAAAAGGGTCCTGTCGCTGAAGTGTTCCTGAAGCCACAGCATGCGGTTACCCGCGATTTTATCAGCCGTGAATACAGCCAGGCAGAACTGCTGGATACAGCGCTTGCTGCACCACATGGTGCTTCTGCGCTGGCTGTGAAGATTTCGTTCCTCGGAGACAAAACCTACCAGTCTATTCTGTCGCAGACCGTGCGCCAGACAGGCGTAGATTTTGCTATTATCCAGGGAACGATCTCCACACTGAAAAATGTTCCTTACGGACAGCTGATTGTCCGGTTTGAGGGAGAAGAGGCGCTGATCCGCCGTACGATCGAGATATTGACCGGCGAAGGCCTGGATGTGGAGGTGATTGAGTAATGGATGTAGGTGCACTTGATTTTACGCAGGTAGACTGGACAGAGTTTGGTACAGCTACCAAGGATACACTCGCCATGCTCGGTGCTTCGGCATTGTTCACCCTGATTCTGGGACTGCCGCTGGGAATTATCCTGTTTATGTCGGCTCGCTCGACATCGCCTGTTATACGTGTCGTATACAGCGTACTGTCGGTGATTGTGAATATTCTGCGTTCGGTACCATTTATTATCCTGATCGTAGCCCTGCTGCCACTGACAGATAAGCTGGTCGGTACCACGATTGGTGTCAAAGGAACGATTCCGCCACTCGTTATCGCAGCTGCGCCGTTTTTTGCCAGACTGGTGGAGACGGCACTGCGTGAAGTGGATCGCGGCGTTATCGAAGCCGCTCATGCCATGGGGGCTTCTGTATGGCAGGTGATCACCCGGGTACTGATTCGGGAAGCGATGCCTGGTCTGATCGCCGGATTGACGGTTACTGTGGTCGCACTTGTCTCTAATACGGCGATGGCCGGTATGGTGGGCGCAGGTGGACTCGGAACGCTGGCAATCAACTATGGATATTACCGCTACGAGACAGCAGTCATGCTGGTAGCTGTCGTGCTGATGGTCATCATTGTGCAGGTACTGCAGATGATTGGCGACCGTCTGGTGATTTATTTTTCAAGAAGATAGGAACGAAGAGAGGCAGGCACTGTCTGCAAGCGTTGCTCTGAACTTCATATCTTCATCTTATACACCAAACTATCTTAAAAGGGGATAACACACGATGAAAAAATGGGCACTCGCTCTGATCAGCATCATGCTGATCGCTGTAGTCGCAGCTTGCGGCAATAAAAACACTGGAGATTCCGCATCATCCGGCGCAGCTGAAGGCAGCAAGGAAGTAACACTGCGCGTCGGCGCAACAGCTGTTCCACACGCAGAAATTCTGAACCACCTCAAGCCAATTCTGGCTAAAGAAGGCGTCAACCTGGAAGTGGTTGAATTTACGGATTACATCCAGCCAAACGTACAGCTGAATGACAGCAAGCTGGATGCGAACTATTTCCAGACCAAGCCTTACCTGGATGAGCAAAACAAATCCCGCGGCATGAACCTGGTAACGGTACAAGGCGTACACATCGAGCCATTCGGTGGATATTCCAAAAAGTACACTTCCCTGGATCAGCTTCCTGACGGCGCAACAATCGCGATCCCGAACGAAGTATCCAACGGTGCACGTGCACTGATCCTGCTGGCCAACAATGGTCTGATCGAACTGAAAGACAAAACCAATATCACTTCTGACGTAAAAGATATTACAGCTAACCCGAAAAACCTGAAATTCGTACCCATGGATGCAGCAATGCTGACTCGTCAGCTGAACCAGGTCGACATGGCGATGATCAACATGAACTATGTGCTGGAAGCCAAAATCGATCCTAAATCTGCACTGGTAGTCGAAGACAGCAGCGCGCCATACGCGAACTATCTGGTATCCCGTGAAGACAACAAAGATTCCGATGCCATCCAGAAGCTGGCAAAAGCACTGACTTCCGATGATACCAAAAAGTTCATCGAAGAGCAGTACAAAGGCGCTGTAATCCCGGCATTTGAAACTAAATAATTAATGAATCATAACAAAAATACGGTGATGCCCTTTATGCGGCTCACCGTATTTTTTTGTTTTGCGTCCGTAATGATGCAATGATCAATCTCGTTAGCTTGCTTTCTTTGCAGGATGTTTTGTATATCCAATAGAGGTTGTCTGGTATCTTGAACTCTAATCGTCTATACATAGCTCTTCAAATCGTGCCTGTACAACCTGAGCCAGTTCCTGCGGATGCAGCTCGATCTGGGTGCCGATCCTTCCTGCGCTGACGATGATTTGATCCAGCTGGATTGCGCGATGATCGATAAAGGTAGGATATAGCTTTTTCATCCCTACAGGCGAACAGCCGCCGCGGATATAACCCGTCCATTTTTGTAGTTCTTTAACCGGCAGCATTTCCAGCTTTTTCTCCCCAGCAGCGCGGGCAGCCTGTTTGAGATCCAGCTCTGCACCGACCGGAATAACAAAAATATGAAGCCCCTGCTTACCCTGGG
Source organism: Paenibacillus bovis (assembly GCF_001421015.2). Lineage (NCBI taxonomy): Bacteria > Bacillati > Bacillota > Bacilli > Caryophanales > Paenibacillaceae > Paenibacillus > Paenibacillus bovis. The sequence continues at coordinate 4,894,705 of NZ_CP013023.1, read as the reverse complement.
TCACCAGTGTTTTGTGGACCATCTCGGCAGGCTTGTTGATTTTGGCGGCGACGGCATTGCCGTGAATCTGGCCGTCTTCCGGATCGTATTCGTGAATCTGGTAATGGATCTGTTCCTTATCCAGAATGCGCATAGCATTCGTTTTGTTTTTATTGGCGCTCATGGTCAGGATTCCTTTCTGCCGATATTCATACTCTGCTTCTAATCTATCCAAAATAAAGCTGGAATTCAACCCGTACCCTGTAGTGATGTGTTATCAGCAGTTACCTTTTGACATCTGCTATTACTAGTTTGTACACTATTAGTGAACTTGAATTAAGGATGAATGACCAGGGAGGCATCATATTGGAACGCAGAATCGCTCTAATAACAGGAAGCGCCAAGGGACTTGGCAAAATGACGGCGCTTACGCTGGCCGGTCAGGGCTATGATATTGCTCTAAATTATGTACGCAGTGAAGCAGAAGCACTGCAGCTGCAGCAGGAGATTCAGCAGCTGGGTGTACGCTGTATTGCTGTGCAGGCAGATGTGTCAGTAGAAAAGGAGATTGACCGGCTGGTGGACGAGGTAGAGCAGCAGCTGGGCAGTGTAGATATATTGGTGAACAATGCAGGTCCTTTTATTCGGGAACGCCGTTTGTTTATGGAATATGAACGTTCAGAGATTATGGACATGCTGCAGGGTAATCTGATCGGCGCCATGCTGCTGGATCATCGGGTACTGCCGCTGATGCGCAAGCGCAAATGGGGAAGAATTATCCATTTTGGATTTGGTCATGCCGCCGAATCCAGAGCCTGGCCGCACCGCGCCGTCTATGCTGCAGCCAAGGTAGGTCTGGTTTCTTTTACCAAGACACTGGCTGTAGAAGAAGCCGCTAACGGGATTACCGTTAATATGATTTGTCCCGGTGATATTCGCGGCGACAATAAAGAGAAGCGAATCGATGAAGTGCTGGGCATGAGTGACGGCGAGACCCCGCGCGGTCGGCCAGGCAGCGGCGAGGATATTGCCCGCGTGATCGCTTATCTGTGCGAGACGAATTCAGACTTTATTACCGGCAATATTATGGAGATTACCGGAGGACTCGACCCAATCCGGCCGTATATCAAGTAAGAACATGAACATCGAGAGACTGTAAATCAAACAGACATAAGGAAGTACCTTTATGTCTGTTTGATTTTTCGATTAGATATTATAACAAAAGTATGGATCAAGACGATTTAGGTAGCTATGAAAGTCAAAGTATATCCGTACCTATTCATTGATCTTAAAAAATTAGGAGGTAGAAGCACGTACCGAGACATCCATCGATCCAGAAGAACCATCTGAAGTAACAGCATACATATACCAGAATGGGCCAACAGCTGTTGTTTTATCAGTTTTATTCAAGCTTAGAGTATATTCCTTGGTCTGACCCGGAGACAAGTGAGCTTTTTGATAACTTGTTACACTATCCGGATAGATGATATTGATATCGATCCGCTTTTTGGATGTATTATGGACAGACATAATGACTACCTCATGCTGATGATGAGCAAAGGTAATATTGGTTTCTCCGTTCGCCAGCTTGAAATGCTGCAAAGCCAAGATCGACAGCTTATGTTCTGGACGAATCAGAGACATGTCCGTGAATTGTCCCTTTTTTTGAATATTATCAGAAGTACTTATAAGAATATTAGGATGGGAGAATAAGGCGGATAAAGGCTCTTTGCCAGCTATACTACCAGCTCCCAGAGCGACAGCTAGCAGAAAAGCAGCAGATACAGTCATTTTGATCATCGAATATGGTCTCCTTATGTATATCAATAAAAATAATAAAACATGGTATAAATCTTATAGAACCTGATAGATATAATTTATTAGAGTAGGCTACTATTAGGCAAGAGCCATAACATCTAACCATGTTAATAAAACTGATTTTTTCTATTTTACAAATACAATCTATCTATTTACAAAAAATATAAAATCATATGAAAAAGATTATACCGTATATCAAAGAGACCCTCCATCAGGAAGGTCTCTTTAAGTGGCAATTGCCTATAGATCAATGCATGAAAAGGAATGACTTAGAATACTTGCACTACCTCTTCCACACCTTCAACTTCTTCGAAAAGGGCGCGCTCAATACCGGCTTTCAGTGTGATTGTAGAACTTGGGCAGCTACCGCATGCACCCATCAGTTTCAGTTTGACGATACCGTCTTCAACATCAACCAGTTCCACGTCACCGCCATCGCGCTGCAGGAATGGACGCAATTTGTCCAGTACTTCCATTACTTCATCATACATTTCAGCTTGTACGCTTTCACTCATATTGTTCAACTCCTTTCGTAAGTATATTATAATATAAAAGTAAACCAATTTCAGCATTTGCGCCATTGATTTTTATACTCATTTCAAATTTATTTTGAAAATGAGACATGATCCCGTCACAATCTGCATTAAACATGATAAAATAGATCAGATCGGCAGGAGAAAAAACAGCTTTCATCGCTATACTGAAAGGACACAGATTGGAGCGTATCACATGAGACCGATTATTGAATTTTGCCAGAGTAATATGCATAATGGCACAGATCGCATTATGAAGGAGCTCGACAGCCATCCCGATTACGATGTAATTGAATACGGTTGTCTGGGGAACTGCGGTCAATGTTATGCCATGCCATATGCACTCGTTAACGGAGAAATTGTCGCATCGGAAGATGTAGATTCCTTATATACATTAATTATGGATAAAATTAATGAGGCGGATGCCTGGGCTGATCTCGATCTTGATTGAGATCAGCTTTTTTGTATTTACAGACATGCCGGTTACCAACAATTATTCAATATATCACCAGTCAAAGGCACGACAGTACCTGGCCTATTAACCGAAATGATGTCTGGACATCCAGAGCACGCCACTTTTCAGCAGACGTGGTACACGGCCGGTAACAGAGCTTTTGCCACCGAATCCAAATCCTGAACCAAAGCCGGCATGTTTACCGAGTGCACCAAGTGTACCTTTGAGCTTGAGTGGTTGTACTTTGGGTTGTTCACCCTTCCAGCCGGCGACGATAACATTGGCGATTTGTTCTGCCTGTGCTTCAGCAGCCTGTGCGCTGGCAGCGAATGGCAGAGATGCGCAGTCACCACATACGAAAATTTCCGGACGGCCCGGAATGCGATACAGATCATCCAAAATGACGCGGCCGGAGTTGTCCTGATTCACGTTCAGCTCATCGACCAGCGGTACTGGACGAATACCTGCTGTCCATACTGTAATATCTGCCGGGATGCGCTCATCCGGTCCATTGTAGACACAATCTTCCTCAACGCGGCTGATATTGATTTTGTTACGAATTTCTACGTTATGCTCTTTGAACCAATCCTGTACATACTTGGATAGACGTGGAGGAGAAGCCGACAGCAATCTTTCTCCGCGATCCAGAATACGAACATGCAGATCTTCGCGGCTCTCGCGAATCTCGGCAGCAATCTCGATACCACTCAGTCCGCCACCTACAATATTTACAGTTGCCTGAGGCGGCAGATTGTTCACACGGCGATAGGTCTCGCGTGTAGCTTCAAATGTCTGGATTGTAGACGTAAATGTATCTGCTCCCGGTACGCCATGGAAATTATCAACACAGCCCAGTGCAATGACCAGTTGATCATATTCCAGCGGTTCTCCTTCGGCAAAGGAAATACTTTTATCGTCCATGTTGATGCCGGTTACTTCGCCATAACGCATGGACAGTTTGGGATGAACAGGGAATTTGACGCGCAGCTCCATATCGGAGGAAGTTCCTGCCGCCAGCGCGTAATATTCGGTTTTGAGTCCCTGGAATGGCATGCGATCCACCAGGATTAATTGAGTGTCTGCCGGGATTTTGTGATCCAGCAGCTCATGCAGCAGGGTGGTTCCACCGTACCCTCCGCCGAGAATGACTAAGTTTTTCATGATATCTTCTCCCTTTATGCAGTGTGATTAATTGAGAATGTAATAGATTCCCGGATAGAATTACATAGCTTGGAAACGATAATGTATACTGACATCATCCGGCGCAGGGAAGCCAATAACGAGACCGGGTAATGCCAATCGCCTGACCGTATAAACCGTATAATAGGTTTATCGGCAGGCGGATAAACGGGCTTTACTTCAATGAGAAAGCATGTGGTTAACATGCCTGTTCAATTAAGTAAAGCCCGGTGTATAGTGAAATGCAAAGCGCGGATAAAGGTATTCCCTGCAAAAGTATTTATGCTCCTGCAGCTGGACGGTTATTCGTACACTTGAATTTCGTTATAGAAGGTATCCCGCTCAACCGGAATGCGACCTGCGCCTTTGACAAGCCAGACCAGTTCCTTGCGAGTCAGACCTTCCGGTGTCAGGGCTCCTGCAGCGTGACTGATACGTTCCTTGAGGATTGTACCGTGTACGTCGGAAGCGCCAAACGCCAGAGCCATCTGGGTCAGCTGGGTACCGATATTAATGAAATAAGCTTTGATATGATCGATATTGTCAAGCATCAGACGGCTGATCGCGATCGTTTTGAGATCTTCATAAGCCGAGTTACGACGCATAATGCTTGCGTTTTTGCTTTTTGGCTGCATGGACAGTGGAATAAATACCTGGAATCCATGAGTTTCATCCTGCAGTTCACGAATCTGGATCATATGATTCACGCGATCCTCATAGGTCTCGATCGAACCGTACAGCATGGTAGTATGCGTACGCATGCCCAGCTCGTGAGCCGTGCGGTGTACTTCCAGATAGCGGTCTACATTGGCTTTGTTGACACGCATTTTTTTACGATATTCGTCTGACAGAATCTCGGCACCGCCGCCAGTCAGTGATTCCAGCCCAGCTGCTTGCAGCTCAACCAGTACTTCTTTGACGCCAAGTCCGCTGATGCGGGTAAAGAAATCAATCTCGGCTGCTGTGTAAGCTTTCAGTGTAACATCAGGGAAAGCTTCATTCAGTGCTTTGAGTGAATCCACATAATATTGGAAAGGCACGTTGTTGTTGTGACCACCGACAATATGGAATTCGCGAATACCCGGGTGGATATGCTGATTCACATAATCAACCATTTCCTGACCGCTGAGGGTATAAGAACCTTCTTCGCCTTCATCTTTACGGAAATTGCAAAAAGCACAATGGGCTTCACATACATTGGTGAAGTAAAGGCTCATATTTTCGATGAAATATACCTTTTTGCCATTTTTGCGCAAGTTAGCTTCGTTAGCGAGCTGCCCAATTGTCAAAATATCATCGCTCTCGTATAAATATACCCCATCTTCCAGGGATAAACGCTCACCTGCGCGTACTTTATTAATAATCTCTGCCATCCGTGTATCGGTATGTGGTGTAATAAGGGTGGACATGCTATATTCCTCCTGTTCTCCTGTGACGCTTCTGTCTATGGTGTCTAATCCCGTAAGACGCTCTTGTCCTGTCTTACACCAATTTGGCACTATTGAATAATAGAAGCCTATATTTATAGTTCGGTTATCTTTGATTTGTCACAACATTCGACACAACTATATCATTTTTGAAATAACGCCTAATATCCAATATACAACAATGTACATAAGAAGTCATCCATATTAACAATAATTGTGAAAAAAGTTACAACGAAAAATAAGGCTAAAAACGTAATTGTTTTTGACAGAAATTCGACATTTCACGTCATCGTTCACTATTCATTATAAACCTCTCATCAGGGACGGGCAATACAATTACTTAAAAAATGAAGGTTTTAACAAGGTATTCATCCTTGAGAGGACCGAAGCAGAAGAGTATAATGAAAGAGGAAAAGGAGGGAATACGAATGATTACAATTAGTGATACAGCGGCTTCGCGTATGAAGGAAATTATGGAGGCACAGGATATTCCGGGGCTGTTTGTACGTGTAGGTGTTAGTGCCGGCGGCTGCAGCGGATTCTCTTATGCCATGGGCTTTGACAGTGAAGAGACAGAGCAGGATATATATATGGATGTTCAGGATATGAAGGTCGTTGTTAACAAAGAAGACCTTGGACTGCTGAATGGTCTGGAAATAGATTACGAAGAATCGGGTCTTGCCGGAGGATTCACGATCAACAACCCCAATGCAATTGCTACCTGCGGCTGCGGCGCTTCGTTCCGTACCCGCAAAGAAGACGAAGTACTCGCCCAGCCTTGTGAAGACTAACAGACCGAAATAGCCAATAAGTCATGTGTATGCATGCGATGGTAAACAGTATACATTTCGGAATTGTTCATGGAACAGCATTTGGATCTGAAAGGATCAGAATGCTGTTTTTTTATATTATAGGAAAAGCCACGTAATACTTATCAATAAAAAGGAGAACAGTAAAATGAAATCACGCATAACAGCGTTACTGGCTATACTGCTGTTTATTTCCATAGTAATAAACCTGCAGCAGTATCACACACGAATCATGAATACACCGAAACAAGCAGATACCAAAAATCATTATGATCAGTTCACGAATCGGCTGTATCATACCGATCAATCCATGAAAGATTATCAACATTCCTAATCGGCAGCTGCCCGGAATACATCTCTCATACAGGCAGCAGGATATGCAGGCGAAGCAGCAAACGAGCTGAATATAATCAATGCCAGTACGTTCGACCCGCGCGAACAGCCTTTGGATTTGCTTGCACGTGATATGACCGATATACATAACAAGCTTCAACTTTACGCTATCGCCGCAGCTGGAGGTCACGATCCTGCTAACACGGATATACAGCGTACAAGCACACAGATCAATAAACTTATAGCAGCACTTCAGCACATATCATTGCAGGATGAACACTCATTTGCAGAGATTCGAGCCGCGGCAGAAGCAGTCAACAGTCTGTACAGGGAGTAACCACTCTCCCGTACTTTATTGCTTATGCACAGCATAGGAGATTCCGCTGGTCGTATCAAGTGCATTTAGCTGTCCGCCATAGGCTGCTCCTCCATCAATACCGATAATCCGGTTTACACCGTAAAAAATATCAAAATTGGCAGCGTTCTGATGCAGATAAAAAGTAGGGGTATGACCAAATACAACCAATTGCTCTCCGTCATATCCGGTATGAAAAGGTTCACGTATCCAGAACAGCTGACGTGCTGTTGTCTCGGCTGCTGTTTTGCCTGGTTCTACACCGGCATGCACATACAGGTAATCCGGTGTCTCGTAATACAGTGGCAGCTCGCGAATAAACTCCAGATGCTGCTGCAATTCTTCATTGTGCAGATCAGGCAAATGAAAGTCTTCACCCGACAATGTAATCAATTCCTCACGAGTAAATCCGTAACTGAGCAGTGTAGCGAGACCTCCATTGACCTTGAGCCAGCGGTTCCAGTCGGCTTCCCTGCTGCTGGTCAATGCGTTGAACATCAGGTCTTCGTGATTACCTTTTAGTGCAATAGCGCCTGCGCGGGTCAACTGTATGACACGCTCCAATGTGCCACGCGAATTACTGCCACGATCTACATAGTCACCAAGCAGAATCAACTGATCCTGCTCCGGTCGATAATCGATTTTGTCGAGCAGACGGTCGAGGAGGTCAAGTTCACCATGAATATCACTTATTGCGAGAGTACGTCCGGACATGAGAAGCCCTCCTTTATTCATGAATAAAATACAATCACAACAGGAATCAGCTGCAAGCCATATATGCTAGTAACAGCTCTAAGCTATACATACAGCCTTAACAAATGCTATTAACAAACGCATCCCAACTCCTGTCTATACTGCGGCTATCTATTTGATTATTACCCGTGATTGGCCAACTTGAGCGGGCAAGCAGGGGGCAGCCTGTGTGACAAGGCTGATATTGCCAGTTCAGGATTAGGTTAGATCCTGTTCAGAATTGTTTATAGTGGAAGTGCATAAGTCTTTGCTGCATTATGTATATCGCTGGATAAAGCCCGGGTTTATTTCGCGGGATTTTATAAAGAATGAGTATAGAAGAACTTTGGATATAGAAATACACGGATCGGATTTATCATTGATCGATCCAGTAACAGTAACAATGAGAGAGGACACTGTAATTTCTGCGCTGCCGATAAATAGCCTTAATATCCACAAAAAAGTGTAAATGTAAAGAGCAAAAAGACTGTACCGAGGCGCTACCCCGGTACAGTCTTTTGCTGCATCATCGGCTGTTTGGTCATTGCTAGTTATTGTTTTTGTCTATCTACATCACGAGCATTCCCTGTTTAATGATAATGATTTAGACAGAGGTTGTGGAAGTTTTTGGCTCGGGCAATGCTGGTTGAGCAGCTGGATCTTTCGGTTCAGCAGCAGGTGCCGGTTGCTTGTGTTCGATAGGCGGTTTGACAGCATGTTTAGCTTTTTTGGCTGGATCGGTCGTTTCTTTGGCATGAGGTTTGACTGCTGCCGGTGGAGCCAGATGGCGTTCGATTTTGGCAGCTACTTTGCTGTTTCCTTTGAGCAGCACTGCAATACGCTCTCCCGGTTTGAGATCGGACAGGGCGATTTTTTGCTTGGTTTTGCCTACTGCCGGATCATGAGTAATGCTTACAATTCGGGTAGAGTCAGTTACTTTAAATGTAAAAGTGGCGCCGCTGTAACGAGGACCCATACTGTACGTATCCTGCCCTACAGTATGCTTGTCCGGTTTGGTTGTCGAATAGGTGTCTGCAGAAGCAGTTGGTGCCGGCATTCCGTCATCCGGTTTTACAGGTGGTTGAGGCTTGGATGTATGTGAATGGGCTTTGGGATGCGGTGGAGCCGGTTCATAGAGGGTAATCTGGTTGCCATCTATGGATTGGATCATACCGGCTTTGCGCAGCAATGTCTCGGAATCGGATGGTGTTGTCGGAGCTGGCGGATTCTCCGGTGCAGTAACAGACGGAGCTGCTGCTGTGTGACGAGGAGCATCTACCGGATGTTTCTCGCCGCCGGGAGCAGATAATGGAGCTGCAGATACAGAGGCTGCCGAAATGGTGCCTGCCAGTAATACCGCCGAAAAAGCAGATCCGGAAAGTACTTTCCATGTGTTGTTCATCATAATTCCTCCTTACTGGTAATAACAGGATAAAATAAACACGGACAGAGCCGATACGTCAATATCCAGGTTAAAGTCAGTAACTAGATCAGTAACGTATCCATTATGCAATAAAGTGAGCCAATCAGACTTGTCCAGCATAGGACAGGTCTGCATAGCCTTCTGACCGGTGCTAGTAGTGAAGTCTAACGATCCAACATGAATAGAATATGAGTATAAGTTTAAAATAAAATGAAAATTGATTAGGCATCTGGCTATGTAAATAGTACGGATCATCGTTATTACAAGAAGAAAAGGATGAATTTCACCGATTGGTGATAGATATAAAATGTGTTTTGGATACACTTGTTCAGGATGAGGATGAGGATGAGGATGAGGATGAGGATGAGGATGAGGATGAGGATGAGGATGAGGATGAGGATGAGGATGAGGATGAGGATGAGGATGAGGATGAGGATGAGCGGAATTAAAACCAGCCATCTCCGTTATAGATGGCTGGTTTGTAATACTAATAGATCGGCATATTCTGTACAGTCACTGGCTGGCTACTTATTTAGTGGCAGTGGCTTTGGCAGCTGCCTGCGCAGGCATTAATTCGATTTTGCTTACTTTGGTCGTGCTGCCGGAGGCCAGAGTCATAAATACAATATCGCCGGCTTTGAGAGAGGAAAGGGATTTTTTGGTCTCGGTCGCTTTGGTGCTGCCCGCTGCATGAGTCACGCTCACCACGCTGGTTGCACTGGTGACTGTAAGAGTAGTGGTTGCTGTACTGAAGGTCTGGGCAGGAGGCTGACCGCCAGCGTTTGCTTTGGCTTCGCCTGCTGCCGGAGGCGTTGGAGCCTCGCCGCTTGGAGGTGCTTCACCTGCTTTGGGGGCGGTAGCACCTTCTGTACCAGCAGGAATAGCCGGTTGGGTAGAAGATTTGTAGATCACAATCTTGCCACTGCTAATCGATTTAATTTTGCCAATAACGATATTCTTGTTGTTAGCAGCAGTTTTCGCTGCGGTAGAAGTGGCTGTTTTGGTCGTAGTAGCTGCATCGGCTGTAGAAAATGCTGTAAATGAGCCTGCCAGCAGAGCAGCGGACAGAGCAAGACTGGATAGTACTTTTATCGTTTTCATGAATAGTATTCCTCCTGAATGGTAGATGGTGGGTCAAGCTGTATGACTGGCTTACAGTTCACAGTATAGATCCATAATATGAACTCCCTGTGAATAGAATATGTATTTTCGAACTATGGGATAAAGATCGGTTGGAGATGCTGAATAAGACATAATCGCGCGGATGTCGAACAATAATCCAAAACGTTCAGTTGTTGTTCATTTTGTGGTACCCGTCCATACACGATCAGCCAGCTGTTGCAGCAAAATCAAGAATACGCATAACCAAAAAGTGCATGATCAAAAAGCGCATAACCAAAAAGCCATCCTCGGCTCCGCTACAAATCAACGGAAAAGAAGATGGCTAAACGGCCAGCAGATTATTCTGCTGCCGGTAAGAGATCAGGTATATAACGTTCAGGAATCAATCTGTTTGAAACATGGTCATATCGCGACTGTACAGACTTTTGGTACCGGATTGCAGATTGCGTACACGTACATATTTATTCGTATAGGCTTCTACATACCCTCGGCCGACTTCACAATACACGCCAGCAGGATCTTCCTGCCATACGATAATCAGGCTGCCGGACAGGCCAGCAGTAAAAAAGTGAATGTCTTCGGTCAACGTATGTTTTTTATTGGATTTCATGGAGGAGCCCCTTCCTATATTTAAAACCGCCTCATCCGGCGGAATTGTTCCGGTAAAGATTATACTCCATGACTGTACATATGGCGATAGCTTTTTTATATAAAATTAGAAAAAACCGGGAACCATACCAATCCCGGTTAATGGGTACAAAAAAGAAGCACAGTATAGAGCCAATTGAATCGTTGGCAGGATCAAAATCTCTGCTCATTTCAACACTATTTATTAAAAGTATCCATGTATACTGCCCTGAACGATAATGGCAATGACTGCCAGATGTGCAGGGTAAAAAGCGCGCCATAACCAGCGCGGAGGAGCAGCAAACCGTACATCCGGACGCAGCTCTGTGCTGGCTGTAATCAAAAGGGTAGAGAATATACTGTACACCTGAATCAGACTCATATGTCCAGTCAGTATGAAGATAAGGGTCAGCGCAAAATGGGCAAGTACCATCATATAACCCGGCATATATCGATAAATCAAAATAAGCAGAATCCCATAAGCCCCATAATCGGTATGCAATACTTCTGCGAGCAAGCTGAAAGCAGCGGCCAGCAGAATCGATATCGGAAATAGCCGTGAAGGTATACGATCCAGCAGAATCATTAATAGCAATCCGATCAGCAGGGTAAAGACCACATTCAGATTCGTAATATTAAAAGCGAACATAAACGGAAACTGGGAAAGCAGTGCAATCACCATCAGCCGAATCAGATATTTATTCACATTTCGGGTATGCCGGTAGCCGACAACCAGCAGATAGCAATAGATCGGAAATGCGATTCGTCCGATAATCCGCATATACCGCTCATCAGAAAAAAAGGCATAGCCCAGATGATCAATCAGCATTGTAATCATTGCCAACCATTGCACAAGGCCACACCTCCCTATTCATAACTATACGTTGTAAACCGGCAGATCCATTTATCAAAAACTTAGCATGACTCCGCGGACAGCGAGTGAAATGACCAGTGCTCCGAAAATAATAAAGCCTGTACCTGCCGCTTTGCTGTTTTGTTTGAAAAACTTGCTGCCCAGCGCTACCATCATGCCACCGATAATAAGCAGCATGAGTGAAATAATAAGTCGAAGGGTGAAGTATACACCAACACTCAAGCCGATAGACCTCCTTTATTTGAACAATCTTCAATTCAAATCAATTGCAATAATCTAATTTTAAACTTCTCTATACTATACGATAAAAATCAGCCGCGAATCCAAGGAAAAGGTGAACAATTTGGCAACATCGGAAGCGCTGACAGCAGAGAATAGACACAGACCCCAGACCAAAGCCGAATCGTTAGGATTCCATATTTCAAAATAGACATAATGATCTGCGATAGATCTTCACATTTTGTCCAGAAGAAAAGCGCTTCTCCTGTCCGTTCATCATCATGGAAAGGGAGAAGCGCTTGTATCCGGTTCGAGCTGCGTAACAGGGCAATCCCTGATAGGAGAATATCCCGGTCAAAATTGGTACAGGCTTAGAGCTTCATGTTACTGCTGTGTCCCGGAGACAGTTTGGCATCCGGATCGACGTATACTTTGGCATTATTGATAGCGGTAGGCGCTTCACCAAAACCGACTGCAATCAGTTTCAGTTTACCTGGATAAGTCGTAATATCCCCGGCAGCAAAAATACCTTCGACATTTGTCTCCATACGGGAATCAACGATAATAGAGTTCTTCTCAATCTCGATTCCCCATTCAGCGATCGGACCGAGCGAGGAGAGGAAGCCAAAGTTGATAATCACATCATCCACTTCGATCTCCTGGGTCTCGCCGCTTTTCACATGAGCCAGGGTAACACGCTCGATACGATCTTCACCATGCAGTTCGGTGATTTCGGTAGGCGTTACCACTTTGACATTGGATGCCATCAGGTTTTCTACACTATGCTCATGGGCACGGAATTTGTCCCGGCGGTGGATCAGTGTCACTTCAGCAGCTACAGGCTCCAGCATCAACGCCCAGTCTACCGCCGAGTCGCCACCACCGCTGATCAGTACCTTTTTACCGGCAAACCGGCTCAGGTCGCTGACAAAGTAGTGCAGGTTGGCTTTTTCGAACTGCTCGGCATTCGGCAGCTCCAGACGACGCGGTTCAAATGCGCCGACACCGGCAGTAATAATAACTGCTTTGCTTTCATGGGTGCCTTTATCAGTAGTGACGACAAAATGACGGTCGCCTTTTTTCTCTACATTCAGTACTTTTTCTTCCAGACGAATATCTGTATCAAACAGATTCATCTGCTGCTGCAGGTTGTTCACGAGCTCCTGGGCAGTGATTTTCGGGAAGCCGGCTACATCATAAATATATTTCTCAGGGTAAAGGGCAGCAAGCTGTCCACCCAACTGAGGCATACTTTCGATCAGTTTGACAGATGCCTGACGCATACCGCCGTAAAAAGCGGCAAACATGCCTGCAGGACCTCCACCAATAATAAGGATATCGCTCATTGCTCCGGTGGTTGTAGATGTCACCGTACCACACCTCCATAAGTAATCAAATCTTTACTCATTATAATCGGTTGAGAACGATTTTCAAAGGAAGGAAATGATCAATATTGTGAAGCCATTAATAACCATCCTGCAATTTCTGAAAAATTAAGATTAAATTTTACATGAAATATACTGAAAATTAAATTTTCTCTTGATCTTTTCAGCGAAAATAGCTATCATTTCAGTTGTGTCGATAATGGTTTGTGACAGAAAACGGACAGTTTTTTGAAAAAAAAGCAAATTTTTTTTGAAAAAATGGTGCATAAGCGTTACAATATAATGTGACATATCGTATAGCAATATTTAGACAACATCTCTATTTCTGCCACCCGTTGTGTATATTTTCACAATTGCGCTATAGAGCTTCCGTGAAATGTATATACAGGTTTCTGCCAGAATGAAGAACCATTATCCAAGGTTTAGTTAACAAGGTTTGGTTAAATAATTTATATCGTTTCAGTGCAGTGTCTGACTGTCTGTCATCAACATAAGTGGGCAGCTAGATAATGCACGTAATGAATATCATTATGATTCAGCATTTTCTAATGCTCAATTGAACAAATTGGAAGGGGAAAACAGACATGAGTAGCATTCCAAAAATCGTCATTCTTGGCGCCGGTTATGGCGGCATCATGACAGCGCAACGTCTTCAAAAAGAACTGAACTATAATGAGGCAGATGTGACTCTGGTCAACCGTCACGAGTATCATTATTTCACAACCCACCTGCATATGCCTGCAGCAGGTACAGACGCTGAAGAAAATGCGTATGTGCCAATCTCCAAACTGGTCGACGAATTCAAAATCGATCTGGTAAAATCCAACGTAAAACAAATCCTCCCACAGGAGAAAAAAGTAATTCTGGAAGACGGTACACTGTCTTACGATTACCTGGTTATCTCCCTGGGCGGCGAGCCGGAAACATTCGGTATCCCGGGTATGATGGAAAATGCAATGATGATCCGCAGCATTAACTCCGTTCGCAAAATCCGTGAGCATATCGAAAGCCAGTTCGTAGCTTACAAAACAGACAAAAAACCGGAGCGTCTGAGCTTTGTTGTCGGCGGTGCCGGCTTCACAGGTATCGAGTTCGTAGCCGAGCTGGCTGATCGTGTAGCCGAGCTGTGCAGAAAACACGGTATCGATCGTTCCGCAGTTAAAATCTACAACGTGGAAGCAGCTCCAACTGCACTGCCAGGCTTCGATCCTGAACTGGTAGAGTACGCGATGAAAGTGCTGCAAAACAAAGGCGTTACGTTCAAAATCGGCGTAGCGATCAAAGAATGTCAGCCTGACGGCGTTGTCGTTGGCGACGATCTGGAGAAAATCCCGGCGAACACTGTCGTATGGACAGGTGGTATCCGTGGTAACCGTGTCGTGGAAGAAGCTGGATTCGAAACGATGCGCGGCCGCGTAAAAATCGATGAATATCTGCATGTACCAGGTTATGAAGATATCTTCATGATCGGTGACAGCGCCCTGATGTTCAATCCGGAAGGACGTCCATACCCTCCAACTGCACAGATCTCCATGCAGCAGGGACCGGTAGTAGCACAGAACATTCTGGCAGCTATCCGTGGACAACAACCGAAGAAATTCACATTCAGCAACAAAGGTACAGTTGCTTCCCTGGGTAAAGGCGAAGCAGTTGGTATCGTAGGCGACCGCAAGCTCAAAGGCTGGGTAGCTGCACAGCTGAAAAAAGTCATTGATATCCGCTGGCTGTTCATCATCGGTGGCGTATCCCTGGCACTGAAAAAAGGTAAATTCCTGTAAGATGCGTCATTGCAGCGTTCAGGTGCGTGGATTGTTGACGCGTGACGAGCTGGACCGTTATAACGGCTTGATGGAAGCCGGTTCCTTTCTGGAAGATCAGAGCCGTCATGATCTGGCTTATGTGATCCAGCAGGAAGTGGATCTTCTGATCCAGCCGGCCATCGAGCGGTTAAAAGATAAAAGCCGGACACGTGACCGTGAAGAGCAGGAGTATCTCGCTTCATTGAAAAATGACGGAACTCCGGCTGAATAACCTTACTTTCCGTGAATCATGCAATACGATATACAGGTCAAAATAAAGAGCAGACTCCGATCAGGAGCCTGCTCTTTTTGTATAGTTAACGGTCTATTCAGGAGAGAATAGAGTGGAAAAGATCATATTAACGGGAAGATGTCTCGTTATTGTGTGCATTGACCTGGAATTGACCAATTTCCTGCAGCAGATGGTTGGCGCTTTCGGTCAAATGCTTGGACGATGTGGAGATGCTGGAAATAGACTGGGTCTGCTCGATAGTGGAAGAAGCCGCTTCCTGTGTTGCAGCTGCACTTTCTTCGGCAACAGCGGCAAGCCCTGTAATAACGTCGGATACTTGAAGCGCACCTGTCTGTACTTCATTAACACCCGAGAGTACCTGGGTGATCCGGCCGATAATGCCATCTACCGAACTGCGAATCTGTTCAAAAGATTCCCGTGTCTCATTCATGGATTGCTGCTGTTGTACAGTCGTCTCCCGGAAGGAAGCCAGTACACTGGAACTTTGCTTGCCGGCATCCTGCAGCTCAACCAGCAGTGCGCTGATATCTTCGGCAGAATGAGAAGCTTGCTCTGCCAGCTTTTGGACTTCGCTGGCGACTACTGCAAATCCGCGGCCATGCTCACCGGCACGGGCTGCTTCAATCGAGGCATTCAGTGACAGCAGGTTGGTCTGGCTGCTGATCTCGCGAATCACCTGCGTAATCTTGGCGATTTCTTCGAGTTTGCTGATAAGCAGCGAGTTGGAAGATTCTACGCGCTTGGTGGATTCCTGACCCGCATTGGCGAGTGAGCTTTGCTGGGTGATTGCATCCGTACCACGTGTCATGGCTCCATTAACTTCATTAATCATGCTGGCAGCCTGTCCGGCATGGGCAGATACCTGCTCCAGAGAATGGGTCATACCCATTACCATCTCGGCACCGACCTGGATCGATTCTGCCTGATCGTTGGCGCCGCGCGCGATTTCTTCGATAACCGTAGAGATTTGCTGTGCGATATCGCCGGAGCTGGAGGCGTTGTTATACATTTGCAGGGATGCTTTGTTTACATTTTCGGCAGAGTTGGAGACGGTCTCGATCAGATTGCGCAGAGCGGCAGACATGGTATTAAAGTCTTCACCCAGCTGGGCAATTTCATCTTTGCCTTTGACCGGTACCTGTACAGTCAGGTCGCCCTGTGCCAGGCGCTGTGCATTTTTCTGAAGAGTGTTCAATGGTTTTACAATACGTGTAGCAAAGAAGAATGCCAGTACAACAAGCACAATCGTGATAACAACAAGGAGAAGAATAATTTTATTGCGAAGCTGTACATAATCGGCAAAAGCCAGTTTTTCGGAAATGGAGGTTGCTACGATCCAGCCGGTGCCGGGAAGTTTTTGATAATATACGAGCTGCGAATCGCCTTTGTAGCTATATGTCATACTGCCGGAATCGCCGGAAAACATCGATGCAGCGATGCTGCTGTAATCGGCCTGCTCGGCAAGAGGCTTGCTGACGAAGTCTGTATTGGGATGAGCCAGTACAGTTCCTTTTTGATCCAGCAGGAAGGTAAAGCCGCCTGGTGTTTTGATATTGTTAATATAATCAGTAATAGTGGAGAGGTAGATATCTTCTGCCAAAATACCGGCAAACTCGCCATTAGCGTCTTTCATCGGCATTGTGATAGGGACAGAGAATTTTTTGCTGATCAAATCTACATAAGGTTCGTTAACGGCCAGTTTGTTGGCTGCTTTACCGTTGATATACCATGGACGTGTACGCAGATCATAATCTTTATCGGGTACCCAGCCGCTGCCATCGATCATTTTATTGTTTTTCAGACCGAGATAGAGGTCAGAGATATTGCCGTTGTTCAATTCACTTTTGTATACTTCCAGATGCTTGGTAGTCACTTCATCCAGCGGAATATTGTTCTGGATAAAGGTACCCATGGTCTCCAGCACTTTGCTGTTGGTATTGATCCAGCCCTGTGTCTGGCTCACGGCTGTTTCGACCGTACTTTTCAATTCACTGTGTACCGATTGTTCTGCTTCCTGATTAAGCGCATACAGAGCAATCGTGCCTACAGGTACAGCAATCAGAATCACTGCGGAAACGACGAGTAAAATTAACTTGAGTTTCAAAGACATAGGATCTCCCTCTTTCTATTCTCCTGAATAATTAGTGATTGGTAATGTCGGTTAATTCGGATAATTATAAAGTTTAATTCTATATCGTCGGATAGATTGGTAAACATTACATTTTTCGACAATTATTTTTGGATGAAATAGGACTTTTTTACTTATGGAAAAGTAATATACCAAGTATGTATTTTCACAAATGAAAATAAAAAGCCTGCGAATGTTCCGGAGGACCGGATCAATCGCAGGCTGGCTTATATTATTTGCTTGAAAAATATATGGACAATTAGCGTATGCTGTTACAACTTCAGCATTTCTTCGAACTTCTCGCTGTCCAGCAGACTACCTACATAGAAAGCGCCAAATTCGCCAAAGCGTGCGCTGGCTTCGTCAAAGCGCATTTCATAGACAAGTTTTTTGAATTGCAGGGCATCATCGGAGAACAGGGTAACGCCCCATTCCCAATCGTCCAGACCTACCGAACCGGTAATAATCTGTTTAACCTTGCCGGCATAGCTGCGGCCGATCAGACCGTGGCTGCGGATCATCTCGCGGCGCTCCTCCATAGGCAGCATGTACCAGTTGTCGCCCAAATTACGCGTTTTGTTCATCGGATAGAAGCAGATATAACGGGAAGCAGGCAGTGCCGGTTTGAGGCGGGCGACAACCTGTGGATTCAGCATGGGATCTTCATCGCTCTTGCCGGCCATATAGCTGCTCAGCTCCACTACGCTGACATAGGAATAGGCTTTTTCGGTAAAGCGGGCGAATGTCGTTTTGTTAAATTCGGTCTCGATCTTGTTCAGATCTTCGAGCGTCTCGCGCAGATGCATCATCACAAAGTCGGCTTTTTGTCCAACGATGCTGTAGACGGTTGTACTGCCGCTTCTTTCGGCGCTGATTGTATTCCATTCATGGATAAGTGCGTTCAGTTCTTCGAGTGCACCGGCACGTTCCTCATCGTCGGCTGCTTTCCATGCCGTCCAGTTAATCGTGCGGAAATCATGCAGTGCGTACCAGCCTTCGAGTGTAGCTACAGCTTCGTTCATAAAAGAAATCACTCCTGTATGTGTAAGTTGGTCAACCGTGTAGTTCCGGGAATATAATAAGGCGCATGGTTGAAATGGCTGCGCCTGGTCTGCAAAACCTGACCCTATTATTGTAACCGAACGGGATGGGCAGGGCAATTCACTTCACAGTCTGTTCATGGTTGCTTCATCTTCAAAATCGCTATTGATGTGTATTCTCGCAAACAATAGATTATGTTGAAGCACAGTGGTTATTCCGCCCATATTTTCACTTTATTTTCAGAGTGGAAAGTGAATGTTTTGTGGTAGAATAGAATTCCGTATAAATGGGTGCAGCAGAAAGGGGGCGGAATATGCGCATCAAGAATTTACTTCATTTTACAGAGAATCACCGTTACTGCGTATACCGCGAATTTGGACTGGGCAGCCTGGACGAACGGATGCTGAACCTGGTCTACCAGCCGCTTACCGGAGCGTTCGCCATCAGTCTGTACCGTCTGCTCTGTGATCATGTGAACGCACAGCAGGTGGGCTACTCACCGGTCGAACAGCAGCGGGGATTATTCCTCACGCTGGGTCTGGAACCGGGTGAGCGTGGACGCAAGCAGCTGATGGAACAGGCATCCCTGCTGGAGGCCGTAGGTCTGCTCCAGACGAGCCGGGTCTATTTTCCGGATCAGGATGATTATATATATGAATATGAACTGCAGCAGCCGCTGGCACCGGGTGAATTTTTCCGCACACAGCATCTGACACTGCTGCTGCGGGACAAGATCGGCAAGTTTGCTGTGCTGTCCTTGCGGGAGCAATTTTTCGGCAAGCAGCCGGAAGGCTGGGACAGTCCATCTGTACAGAAAGAAAATATTTCACAGCCATTCTATGATATATTTGAGCTGAATACGCATGTGATCGATTATGAACTGGAGCAGGCGCTGACCGAGGTGAGTACGCAGACTCGCAGCAATCAGCCCAAGCTGAGTGAGGACGATCTGATCAACTATGCGGATATTATTCGTTATTTCCCGCGTGGATCGCGGAATCGGCAGTTTGTGGAGAAGCTGCGCTTTCAGCCGGAGCAGATGAATGTACTCAGCTATATTGCCTATAAATACAAGCTGGATATCCAGGATATCTGCCGGATGCTGGATGAGGACGGTATCTTTACCGCAGAGGGCGAGCTCGCCGAGGAAGAGATTCAGCGCCGGGCGAACCTCCAGTTCCGTCAGGGCAAAAAGCGGATGGAAGAACGTCAGATTCACGAAGCCAAAGTAGTATCACTGCGTCAGCAAAATCAGGAACCGGATGAGCAGCCGCAGGATTTGCCAGTGGAACATGCGGTAGAAATGGAATACTACCTTGAGGTACCAAGACAATTTACCGGCAAATGCGATATTCACCAGTATAATATGATGCTGCGCAATCAGCCGTATACCCGGATGCTGGAAATGTTCTATCCAGGCAGTGTGCCGAACAGTATTAATGATATTTTCGAGCATATCGATATTAATTATAAGCTGCCTGAAGAAGTGATGAATGTACTGATTCATTACTTGCTGGCCGTCAAGATGTCCCAGCCGGGCGAACGTCTGAGCAGCAAATTCGTCGACTGGATCGTGACGAATATGCTGAATCAGCAGGTCAATACGTATGAAAAGGCTGTTCGTTATGTACGGGAGCAGAACAAGCTGGATCTGCGGATCAGCGACCAGGCCAAGCTGAAAGGCAAGGAATCTGCAGGAGGCGCAGCCAAGCGTACCGGACGCAATTACGGACGTACACCGGCGCGTACCAAACCAGAGATTCCGATCGTAGAAGGATCGCAGGGGAAATCCTCCAGCATATCCGACGAGGAGCTGGCAGAAGTTCTGCGTATGGCTGAACAGATGCAGTCCGGCAAAAACGGCGGATAAGGCAGTGCCAAACAGCATTTACCGGTCAAAAGAATGTTATACATTCAGCTTTCACACCGCATAACAGGGACTTGCGGTATACGGGAGATACAGCTGTCCTCGTTATCGCAGACAGCTATAAGTAAGAGTTGAACAAACGGGAAGGGGCTACACACCATGGAATCCATCGGTGATCTGCTGCGGCAGATGAAGAGTACGCGCTTTCGGGAACAATCGAACAAGATTGCCACGCAGCTGTTCACGGATCCGCTGGTGCTGGAGCTTCGCAGCCAGCATCCGGAGCTAACTGATCAAGAGCTGATGACCAATCTTAGCAAGCTGTACCAGTATGTCGGGGATCAGCGTAACTGCGATAATTGTCCCGGACTCGACCAATGTCCCAATGATTTTCAGGGACATTATACCAAGCTCAGTGTACAGTCATCCGAAGAAGGAGCCAGACTGCATGAGCGCAAGGCACCTTGCCAGAAGCAGCTGAGCAGACAGCATGAACAGCAGGTCAGACAGCGAATTCACAGCTTTTATGTGGATGATCGCGCGCTTAACGAAGGGTATAACGCTGTGGAGATCGTATCCAAGGATATCGAACGTGTTCCGGCAGTGAAAAAGATTTTTGGTTACATTAATGAAGTGAAACAAAACGGACTGCCTGCCAAAGGGCTGTATCTGGTCGGACATTTTGGTACCGGCAAAACGTTTCTGATGTCTTATATGCTGCATGAATTGGCCAAAGCCGGCTATACCGGCGTGATTGTATATATGCCGGAATTTGTGGAAGATCTCAAGTCGATGTTCCAGGATAATAACCGGATGAAAGAAACCATCGAGATTATGAAAAATACGGATCTGCTGATCTTTGATGATATAGGTGCAGAGAATCTGAACCCATGGGTACGTGATCATGTGCTGGGAGCTATTCTGAATTACCGGATGGAACGCAAGCCTACCTTTTATACTTCCAATTATTCACTGGAGGCGCTGCTGCAGCATCTCAGTTTTACGAATAAGGATGGCGAAGAACGTTACAAAGGCGAGCGCCTGATGAACCGGATTGCTCCATTCGTGGATGTAATCAGTGTGAGCGGAGAGAACAAAAGAGGCGATATGCCAGGTGAACAATAACGATTTACAAAGATATTAGTAATTAAAAGTATAATAGTTACTAAAATATAGATAAGTATAATAAATTCGTATTATCTGTTTCGGAATCCACATTCCTGTGTTATAATAGGGGTGTAATAGATTCTATAGTTGTTTAAATAATGAATAATTCAAATAAAGGTATTCAAGGAGGAAATTTCCATGGCAATCGTTAATGTATCTGATCAATCCTTTACAAATGAAGTAGAAGGACAAGGCACAGTATTGGTAGACTTCTGGGCACCATGGTGCGGTCCTTGTAAAATGCTTGCTCCAATCCTGGACGAGCTGGCAACTGAAGTAGGCGACAGCGTGAAAATCGCTAAAGTCAATGTAGATGAAAACCCTGAAACAGCTTCCCGTTTCGGCGTAATGAGTATCCCTACAATGATCTTCTTCAAAGACGGTCAACCAGTAGATAAAGTAGTAGGCCTGAACTCCAAAGATTCCCTGAAATCTATCCTGGCAAAACATCAATAATTTGTCTGGACCCAATTATAGCAGTATAAGACAGCTGATCCTGTTGGATTAAATCGTCTCTACTGCACCAACCCTCGGTATTTGCCGGGGGTTTTTTCTGTCGTCTATTTGCTATGTAGTCTGTTTAAGTCCATGATCACGCTCCAGTTACTACGTATTACGCTGCAACCTATCCTGTCTCTGCCATTTTTACTTCTATTTTCATCATCATACTTTATATTTCATGACTTCATATAGAACATATGTTGCCCTAACACTACCCGATCCCCAATTAGAACTGCTATAATAAAAAAAGGCTATAAACAGAATACAGCCCAAAACACAGCGTCTTATCAAGAAAATAAGCAGCTTATTCATACCAGTATACAATTCGGCATACGACATATATCCAACCCAGTTCCCAAGCACATCCAAACCAAAGCAATATAATCACCAACCCCTATACAAATCCCCTCTCTAGGGGTAATACAGTATATTATACCGTCTGCCCATATTCCATACTGATTCTGTATCGCATAAGTTCTATTTCCAGCCCGCCTAACAATAGAAAAGCGATATCGATACAAGCAACAAGCACAGAGCGAAGGAAAAGGAATTGGACCAAAGGACGACATTTAAGCCTGGAGATCCTCTTTTCCAATTAACGATTCAGGATCTCCAGGCTTAACCGGAGGACATGGTCCAATCCTTTTCCGCAGCGGAAGAACTGCAGCGGCAGATGCGCTATACCAGCGCTTGATATATACCAACGCTTGCTATATATCAGCAACTACCTTTTACCTTGCAGCTACACCTATAGACGTGCATTTCAGACAAGAATCAGGCAGACACTCAGAGCTTATATAGACACCCAGTTATAGCAATATTCAGCAGGAAAGACAGGAAGGAGAAGTCTATGGATTCACATTTGGAAACGATTCGCGAGCAGGAGCAGGCAATCGAGAATATTCGTCACAAGCTTGCTTTGCTGCCCGATTTGCCGGGCTGTTATTTGATGAAGAACCGGGAAGGCACGATCATTTATGTCGGTAAAGCCAAAGTGCTCAAAAACCGTGTCCGGTCTTACTTTACAGGCAGTCATGATGGCAAAACCCAGCGTCTGGTCGCAGATATCCGCGATTTTGAATATATTGTAACCGGCAGTAATATGGAAGCACTCATTCTGGAGTGTAACCTGATCAAAACCCATCAGCCCAAATATAACGTACTGCTGAAGGATGACAAGACTTTTCCGTATATCAAAATTACCAATGAAGAGCATCCGCGTCTGGAAGTGACCCGGCGTGTGCTCAAAGATAAAGCCAAATATTTTGGCCCCTATCCCAATGCATTTGCTGCCCAGCAGACCAAAAAGCTGCTGGATCGTATGTATCCGCTGCGCAAATGCAAAGTCATGCCCAAGGAAGTGTGCCTGTATTATCATATGGGCCAGTGTCTGGCACCATGTGAATATGAAGTACCGGAAAAATCCTATGACGAGATCCGTCAGGAGATCACTCGTTTCCTGAGCGGAGGACATGAAGAGATTAAAAAGGATCTACAGCGCAAAATGGAAGAAGCGGCGGAAGATCTGTATTTCGAACGAGCCAAGGAACTGCGTGACCAGATCCGTAATATCGATGCACTGATGGAAAAACAGAAAATCACGATGGCGGATGCGCGGGACCGCGATATTTTCGGTTTCTCGGTCGACAAGGGCTGGATGTGTGTACAGATCCTGTATGTGCGTCAGGGTAAAATGATTGAACGCCATGCGTCGGTATTTCCTTTTTACGGGGAGCCTTATAACGACTTTATGTCCTATGTGACCCAGTATTACAGTGACAACCCGGCGATGCCGCAGGAAATTCTGCTGCCGGCTATGGAAGCTTCTGTCGATCTGCAAAGTGCCAACGACAAGGCACTGGATGCGGCGGAACAGGAAGGTCTGAATACGAATGATGGAGACGGATCGACAGGTATGAATGATCTGGCTGATCGCGTAGCCGAGACTGGCGAACAATATGCTGTAGAGTCTGCCCAATCGGAAGCAGCAGCATCGGGTTCTGCCGATTCTGATAAAAATCAAAGTGATCCGGAAAGTGTCAAAGCTGCCGGAGGAGACCAGCTGGATGCGCCAAGCAGTGCCCAGATGCTGCAGCAGTGGCTCGGTATCAAAGTACTGATTCCACGCCGTGGTCTGAAGCGTCAGATGATCACGATGGCACAGGATAATGCCAGAGTCTCGCTGGATGAGAAGTTCCGTCTGATCGAGCGTGACGAAGAACGTACCTCCAAAGCAGCCGAGAATCTGGGACAGGCGATCGGGCTGAACAATCTGCACCGTGTCGAAGCCTTTGATAACTCGAATATTCAGGGTTCTGATCCGGTATCGGCGATGGTCGTGTTTATCGACGGCAAGCCTGCCCGAAAGGAATATCGCAAATACAAAATCCGTACGGTTGAAGGTGCGGATGATTACGGTACGATGCGTGAAGTTATCCGTCGTCGCTATGAGCGTGTGCTCAAAGAGAATCTGGAGATGCCGGACCTGATTGTAGTCGATGGCGGGAAAGGCCAGATCTCCGCAGCTACCGATGTACTGGAAAACGAACTGGGATTGTTTATTCCGGTCTGCGGACTGGTCAAGGATGCGAAGCACCGGACAGCCCAGCTGATGGTGGGCGATCCAGCCGAACCGGTCAAGCTCGCTCGTGATAGCCAGGAATTTTACCTGCTGCAGCGGATTCAAGACGAGGTTCACCGATTTGCGATTACGTTCCACCGGGAGCAGCGCGGCAAGTCGATGATCGTGTCCCAGCTGGACAGTATCCCGGGTATCGGGGAAAAGCGGCGCAAGCTGCTGATCAAGCATTTCGGTTCCGTCAAAAAAATAAGAGAAGCCAGTGTCGAAGATTTTCGGCCTCTTTCGATCGGCGACAAGCTCGCCCGTCAAATACTGGATGCATTAAAAGAAGAGTAGCCATTATGGCTACTCTTCTTTTTTGGTTCAGTATTGTCGTAATTCAACCCATCCTGCAGCTATGATATTGCCTGATAAAACGTTGGCTCTCTGGTGCGTTCGCTCCATTTTATATCTAATAGCTGTGCCTATACAGGCTGAATACATTGGATACAGTTGTTGCTCGGTAAACTGCAGCCTTACTATCTGGATTTGTCTGTATCGTCATCATGTGATGGCAGCGAATCCGTAGAAGTAGAAGGTTGCTCAGTATCCCGCTTCATCGGTTCTATCGATGATTGCGGTGGCGCAGCAGAAGGATCCGGCTGCTTGGTTAGATTCACATTCTGCGAATGATCTGGAGGCTGCTGATCCGGCGACTTCAGCTGCTGTTCACCGGTAAAAGATAGCTGGCCGGGATCTTCTAAGGAATGATCCGGACGGTGCTGCTGGTCCTGGTTTTTATTCGGTTGAACAGGTGGCTGTACCGGTGCAGCAGGTGCTTGTGGTTCCTGATATTGATGGAACCGGCTGGGATCATTGGGCAGTCCCTGGCCATGATGATGCGCTGGCGCACCGGGATTATAGTAGGAATGCGGCGGCTGTCCAAGATCCGGCTGGCCTGTCGGTGCGTAGACCGGCATTCCTGGCTGCGGCGGCGTATACGGTGGATACGCGTTGTCTACCCCTTTGTTGCGGGTGAACAGGTAGATAATGTAGGCGATAATACCCGGCATAATAATATAGAAAATACCAAGCGCAATATTACCTGCTCCGCCAACCGTCATCAGACTGAACGACATTAGAATGGTATCGAACATTACATGGGCAAATACGACAGCGATAAAGCCGTAACGCAGGAATACCAGACTGAACAGCAGTCCGATAATCAGCAGCTCTACCGGACGGGAGTAGACCGGATAGATCGGATACAGCGTATGACCGAGTGCCCAGATAATCGAAGTAATAATAGAAGCGACAAAGGTATTGCGCAGCAGCTTTTTCAGCATACCAATCCCGAACAGTCGGTATACTCCTTCTTCGCCAATGCCGGCCATCCAGGCGAGCAGTGGCAGCAGAGCCGGTATCGCCATATTATAAGGGGAGCTGGAATCATCGCTGGAAGAGAACACACCAAGTGCATTTTCCAGTACCAGATAGATAATCGATTGCACACCCAGCAGAATAATAGCGAACAGATAACCGAGTGCCGCGCTATGCAGTACATATTTGCCATAGCCCTTTTCTTTGGAGCGCGGCCACATATTCATGCCACGTTCCCGCCAGAGGCCATCGCCGCCGACAAGGGAGAAGTAGAGCAGCACGGCCATCAGCACGTTCAGGATCAGCTGCAAGCCGACCAGGAACAGCGTCATGAACATACCATAATCCTGACTGCCAAAGCTGGCTTCAAAATAAGGCCACATATTGACGACACTGATCACGGATACGGCACAGTAGATCAGCGATAATACAATTCCTCTTTTAAAAGAAGTATGCTTGCGCTTCAATGAAGCAAAGACGATTGCCAGTACTCCGAGTACCAGCGTAAACAGCCCATACCCTGCAAAGGTCAGCCAGTAGGCGAGGGTAGTCTGTTTTTCGATATACTGGGTATAGGAGGCAGGTGGTGTTAGCACCGGCTGGAATGAGAGCAGTTCGCCCTCCTCAAAAGTAAACTTGAGATGCAGCTGGGCTTCACCGAGCTTGCCGCCATCACGCAGTGTATAATCGAGTCCATAACCTCCATCGGTCTGCAGTTCCAGGGAAGCGGGATCATAGCCCATTGTCTTCAGCACAGGGCGAGCCTGTTCCACTTTCTGGGTCAGCGTCATATTGCCTTCATTAACAGAAGACGGTTTCGGAGACAATGGATTACTGTTATCCATCGGTGTATTCGAATCGGTTTTGATGAGAAAAGCGACTACTTTTCCGGTATTCATATGTACATCAATGTCTACGGAAGAGAGATAGCCGCCGGCTTTGTAGTGTACGCGAAATACATCATAGGGAGCGATCTTTTCCAGTTGTTTGCTGTACTGCTGACTCAGTTTTTCTTTGGCTACATATCCGCTCAGTTCGGAATCGGTATGGTAGCTGGCTGGGGGGAGTGCAGCTGGCTGATCATTTCAGGTGTCAGCGGCAGATTGTTTTTGAAAGCATCGGCACTGGCTATTGCCTTTTCCTGACTGATTACATTGGTCTGATCCACTTCGAGCGTCTCCGAAGCGGTCAGCGGAATCACCTGGGTAAATAAAAAGATAACCAGGGCGATGACTGCCAGAATACTCAGTATCTTGTAATTGGGTTTGAGCTGTACAGGCTTGCCTGTTGGGTTCATAAGTTCCTCCTTGGTGTAAACATGTAGTTTGTCCGTTCGCATACCAGCCTATACGTCTTTTAGAAAAGAAATGATTCGGGTGCAACGTGACAAAAGGCGCAGATAATGCAAGTTTAGCGTAATCTGTAAACTATTGCAAAATAGCTTGGTAGTCCGGCAGAACAAGGATTATAATCGATAAGCATCTGCTTAAAAATACAGCAGCACAGGTATAGAATATAAGGAAGCGGGATATCTGAATATACCATAGCTGCTGGCTGTACTTACTATATTAATAATATGACAGACAGAGGTGTACATAAGGTGAAAATGAATTTGAAATTAAAAGGAAACAGCAGGGTATGGACGCCGCCGCGTATTCTGGCGCTGGGATATGCTGTTATCATTTTGCTGGGCAGCTTTTTGCTGATGCTGCCCCAGTCGCATCAGAGTGGGGAAGGGCTAAGCTTTCTTAATGCCTTTTTTACTGCGACCTCGGCAACCTGTGTAACCGGACTGGTTGTTGTAGATACAGGAACCTTTTTTACTCCTTTTGGCCAAACCGTTATTATGTGCCTGATCCAGATCGGTGGTCTCGGATTCATGACGATGGCGACGCTGATCGCACTGGTCTTCCGCCGCAGGATTTCACTCCGGGAGCGTCTGATCCTGCAGGAATCCATGAACCAGGGGGATATGGAAGGCATCGTACGCCTGATCAAAAAAGTACTGTACTATTCTTTTGCGATTGAGCTGGTTGGCGCGATTGTGTTCAGTCTGCGACTAATGATGGATCATCCTCCCGGCCAGGCTGTATTTTTCGGCATTTTCCATGCGGTATCGCTGTTCAATAATGCAGGGTTTGACCTGTTTGGTGAATACCGGAGTCTGACCGGATATGTAGCGGATCCGGTGATGAACCTGGTGGCTATTTTACTGATTGTGCTGGGCGGTCTGGGCTTTGTGGTTTTGTCCGATCTGATCGAATTTCGCAAAAATCGTCGACTGTCCCTGCATACCAAATCTGTTTTGCTGATGACCGGCATTTTGCTGGCAGCCGGCTTTGTGCTGGTGTTGGTGTTTGAATTTACCAATCCGGGCACACTTGGCAAATTAAGCTGGGGCGGCAAGTTCTGGGCTTCTTTGTTTCATTCCACCACGACCCGTACAGCCGGAGCCAATACGGTAGATCTGACCCAGCTGCGGCAGGCGACACTACTGCTGACGATTATATTCATGTTCATTGGCGGTTCGCCAGGCTCTACAGCCGGCGGTGTCAAAACAACGACCATTCTGCTGATGTTCGGTGCAGTGCTTGCTATGCTGCGTGGACGCAAAGATGTAGTGCTGTTCCGCTTTCGGCTGGGACAGGAACGTATTTTCAAAGCGCTGACGATTGTTGTTTTTGCCCTGGTACTGGTGATCACGGCGACGATGATTCTCAGTATGACAGAATCGACCGATTTCCTGACCGTTTTATTCGAAGCGACATCCGCTTTTGGTACAGTGGGTCTGTCGCTTGGCTTGACTCCACATCTGACGGTGATCGGCAAGCTGCTCATCTGTCTGCTGATGTTTGCCGGACGGGTTGGACTGATTACGCTGGCTTATGCACTGGCACCAAAGCAGGAGAAAGAGCCTTTCCGGTATGCCGAAGGCAAAATTATGATCGGCTGATCCCTTGATTTCTTATATTCTTTGCTGGGCAGGATAGCAATAATCATTATTGGCTGCCTCCTGAAAAAGGAGCTGCATACCGCAAAGCGGCAGCTCGGGATCATCATTGCCAATACCGGACAGATAGTATATCGAAGCAGGGATTATACGAATAAAGATCAATTTGCAGAGTATATCTTCAGTAGAATATATTTTCAAAAGAAAAAAGGCATTACGGTGACCATTCTTCATTCTCCAGCCGGGGAGCCGTATCGGCCACACGGATATTTGCATCCTTGATCATCCGCGAGGAATCGTCAAAACGCGCGGTAGTATCGGCAATCCACTGGCGCGCTGCTGTTCCCAGCTCGGCGGCTTCATTATAAATAAGGCAGGTCGTACGGCGGGTCTGCTCCAGCTCGGGAATATGCAGCGAGACCAGTTCATTACTCGATAGTAGCTGTTCACCGATATAGGAGCGGGGTAGCAGCGCCGCTGCCATGCAGATTGGCAGCAGCCGCACAATCGCTTCAAAAGAATCAATCTCCATACGCAGATCGGGCATGACCATATACCGGTGAAATACATCGTCGATTAGCTTGCGGTACCAGGTACCCTTGGAGAACATAATCATCGGCAGCCCCTGCAGATCCTGCATATCGGGCTGCTTTTTGTCGGCAAGAGCATGATTTTTGGGCAGCACCAATTCCAGATGATCATCAAACAGCGGTGCGCAGACCAGACCCGATTCATGAATGGACGAAGCAACAATACCGATATCGGCGCGTTTGTCACGAATGTCATTGACAATCTCGTGTGTCTTGCCTGTAATCAGCTTGACCTCGGCATAGGGATGTTTCTCTGTAAAGCTGCGTACGAGCGGCGGCATCGTCGTCTGGAGCGTCGTGAGGCTCGCTCCGAAGGTCACAGTGGTCTGTTCCTCGGATTTGTAGCGGTTCAGGCTCTGGAGGAAACGGAGCTGCTGCTGGCGCTGCTCCAGAGCGTATGTGTAGGTAAGCCGCCCGATAGCAGTTAGTTCCAGCCGTTTGCCATTACGGTTAAACAGCGCTACACCCAGCTGTTCTTCCAGTTTGGCTATTTTGCGTGAGAGTGCAGGCTGCGATAAATTCAGCAGCCGTGAAGCCTGGTTCAGACTGGATTGCTCCACAACGACAGCAAAAACATCTAAATCTTCTATCATCTGGGAAATAATCTCCTCTCTTATGCAAAAAAGTTATAACATTTAATAATTATATTGCAATTCCATTATAAGCCAAATTAGAGTAACATAAAAAGCGACACAACTTGTTCACATACGAACGTTATGTGAATATCTTTTTACGGAAGAAAGATATTGCATGATACGACTCCTTATTTACAGTCGTGAACAAGCTGTAAAGCTACGGAAGATGGGGAACTTCCTAGCAAGGATGGATAGAGGTCCGATACTTGCCTGTCCATCCGGGTCTAGGCGGCATTTTAATATGCCTGTCGATATGAAAACGCTCTTATTTAGGAAAGGGGAACGTCATTCATGAAAGGCTTTTATGCCAGAAGGCTGCATTCACTGCTCGGGGTCATTCCGCTCGGTTTATTTTTTCTGGAGCATTTGATCACCAACTTTTCTGCTTATGAAGGAGGAAAGGAATCTTTTGATGCCGGAGTAAAATTTCTGAACGGTCTGCCGCTTGTACTTGTTTTGGAGACCTTCTTTATTTTTCTTCCGCTGCTCTATCATGGCATTTACGGTCTGTATATCGCATATCAGGCCAAGCCGAACAATGCTCATTTTGGAAATGAGCGCAACTGGCGTTATACGCTTCAGCGTGTAACCGGTGTTATTACTTTTATCTATATTGCATGGCACGTATATGACACTCGCTTCCAGGTTGCACTTGGCAATGTAACGCATGAGCAGCTGGGCGGCATCATGCATAATATCGTCACCAACCCGGCTACATTCGTACTGTATACGATTGGTGTGATAGCGGCTTCGTTCCACTTTGCCAATGGTCTCTGGTCATTCCTCGTTACATGGGGAATCACAGTAGGCCCAAGATCGCAGCGTGTATCTTCATACATCTGTATGGCGCTGTTTGTGATCGTATCGATTATGTTCGTTCTGTCTCTGGTAGCATTCCGTAATATGGATTTCCAAGACCCAACCGTTGCATTTCAAAGCATTCGTCATTTCATCGCATAAATGACTCTGTCACTGTAATATGCGTCATGTGATGCTATCGGAATAACCTCCAGCGTAGAGGATTATTCATCAAACAGATGGCTGGCAGGGCATAACATATACAGTCAATCAGGGGCAAGCAGGTTAAAGGGGAGGGTAATTTCTTATGGCAACATCGAATATCATTATCGTGGGCGGCGGTCTGGCCGGTCTGATGGCCACCGTCAAAGCGGCAGAAGCCGGCGTTCACGTTCATTTATTTTCACTTGTACCGGTAAAACGTTCGCACTCCGTATGTGCGCAGGGCGGTATCAACGGTGCAGTTAATACCAAAGGGGAAGGCGACTCGCCATGGCTGCATTTTGATGACAGCGTATATGGTGGTGACTTCCTCGCCAATCAGCCTCCGGTCAAAGCGATGTGTGATGCCGCACCTGGTATCATTCACCTGATGGACCGTATGGGCGTTATGTTCAACCGTACACCGGAAGGTCTGCTCGACTTCCGCCGTTTCGGGGGCACCAAGCATCACCGTACAGCCTTTGCTGGTGCAACGACCGGTCAACAGCTGCTGTATGCACTTGATGAGCAGGCGCGTCGCTGGGAGACAGCTGGTCTTGTAACGAAGTATGAGAACTGGGAGTTCCTGAACGCGGTGCTGGATGATGAAGGCGTCTGCCGTGGTATCGCTGCACAGAATCTGCGTTCGATGGAAATCGTTACTTTTGGTGCCGATGCCGTTATTCTGGCGAGCGGTGGTCCGGGTATCATTTTCGGCAAAACGACCAACTCGGTTATCAATACCGGTACGGCAGCGAGCGCTGTGTATCAGCAGGGCGTTCATTATGCAAACGGCGAATTTATCCAGATTCACCCAACAGCGATTCCAGGCGACGACAAGCTGCGTCTGATGTCCGAATCTGCGCGTGGTGAAGGCGGACGGATCTGGACGTACAAAGACGGCAAGCCATGGTACTTCCTGGAAGAGAAATATCCTTCTTACGGTAACCTGGTGCCGCGTGATATCGCGACCCGCGAAATCTTTGACGTCTGTGTTAACCAGAAGCTGGGCGTCAACGGCGAAAACATGGTCTACCTGGATCTGTCCCACAAAGATCCAAAAGAACTGGATGTGAAACTGGGCGGTATTATCGAGATCTATGAGAAATTCATGGGCGATGATCCACGCAAGATTCCGATGAAAATCTTCCCTGCAGTCCATTATTCGATGGGCGGTATGTGGGTCGATTACAACCAGATGACCAATATTCCGGGCTTGTTCGCTGCCGGCGAGTGTGAATACCAGTATCATGGTGCCAATCGTCTCGGAGCCAACTCCCTGCTGTCTGCGATCTATGGCGGTATGGTAGCCGGTCCAAAAGCGGTCGAATATGTCAAAGGCCTCAAAAAATCCTCTGCCGATCTGCCAACGAGTCTGTTCGATCAGGCGCGCAAGCAGCAGGAGGAGAAATACGAGCGTCTGCTCGGCATGAATGGTAAAGAAAACGCTTATGTGATCCACAAGGAACTTGGCGAGTGGATGACTGATAATATGACGGTTGTACGCTACAATGACAAGCTGCAGGCGACGATAAATAAAATCAAGGAACTCAAACAGCGTTACGGCAATATTGATGTGAATGACTCCTCCCGCTGGACGAATCAGGGAGTAGCCTTTACCCGTCAGCTGTGGAACATGCTGGAGCTGGCCGAAGCAATGACCCTTGGAGCGCTGATGCGTGACGAGAGCCGCGGAGCCCACTACAAGCCTGATTTCCCGGTA
The DNA here is from genome assembly GCF_001421015.2 of Paenibacillus bovis. NCBI lineage: Bacteria > Bacillati > Bacillota > Bacilli > Caryophanales > Paenibacillaceae > Paenibacillus > Paenibacillus bovis. Next base: position 4,861,843 of record NZ_CP013023.1, on the reverse strand, counting down.
CGTAATGATGAAGACTTCCTCAAAACAACCAAAGCCACCTGGACACCGGATGGACCGCAGATTTCGTATGAAGAAGTCGATGTGTCCCTGATCCCTCCTCGTGTACGTGACTACTCCAAGAGCTAAGTTAGCTTTGAGAGCCACCGCTTGAATGCAATTGACATGTCGTGAGTATATCGTATGAACACTCAGATTAATGTGAATGATAGAAGGGGGCATTACCCATGGCGGAAGCAGTTTCAACTGAGAATCAAACCACACAGCAAACAGGCCGTAAAGTGAAATTCGTGATTACCCGTCAGGACAAGCCGGAGGGCCCATCCTATGCGGAAGAGTTCGAATTACCATACCGTCCCGGCATGAACGTGATCAGTGCGCTGATGGAAATTCAGCGCAACCCGGTTAACAGCGGAGGCAAGGATACCGCACCGGTATGCTGGGAATCCAACTGTCTGGAAGAAGTCTGCGGCGCATGTTCCATGGTTATCAATGGCAAGCCGCGCCAGGCTTGCTCCTCACTGGTCGACAAGCTGGAGCAGCCAATCACGATCGCACCGATGAAAACATTCCCGGTTGTCCGTGACCTCGTTATCGACCGCAGCCGTATGTTTGGCGCACTCAAAAAGGTCAAAGCCTGGATTCCGATCGATGGTACGTATGATCTAGGTCCGGGTCCACGCATGGCAGAGAACAAACGCCAGTGGGCATACGAACTGTCCAAATGCATGACCTGCGGTGTCTGCCTGGAAGCCTGTCCGAATGTGAACGACAAAACCGAGTTCATCGGCCCTGCGCCGCTGTCCCAGGTTCGTCTGTTCAATGCCCATCCAACAGGTGAAATGAACGCTGAAGAGCGTCTGGATGCCATTATGGGAGAAGGCGGTATCGAAGCCTGCGGTAACTCCCAGAACTGTGTGCGTTCCTGTCCAAAAGGAATTCCGCTCACAACTTCGATTGCCGATCTCAACAAAGAAACCAACAAGCGTATGTTTAAACGCTGGTTGAGTGTATAATAGGCTGTAGCCAGCAGCTTTATAGGCAAAGCAGTAATTTGCTTTTGATCAAGCGGGTGACGCGTATAACGCGAAGCCCGCTTTTTTATACATATGATTAGCGGAGGAATGAACATGATTAGTGAAAGACCGATTAGCTTTGATCAGCTGGTCGCCGAATTCGAAGCATTGGGAGTGACGGCAGGCATGAATATTCTGCTGCATTCTTCACTCAAAAGTATCGGCGGATGGATTCCTGGAGGCGCGGAGACGGTTATTCTGGCGCTAGAACAGGTGCTTGGTAAAGAAGGTACACTGATGGTACCGACCCAGACCTCCCAGCTGACTCATCCAAAGCTGTGGAAATACCCGCCAGCCGATCCCAAATGGTGGGATCTGATCTGTGAGAGTATGCCTGCCTATGATCCGGACTTTACCGTGACATCCGGTATGGGCGTTATTGTAGAGACGTTTCGCAAGCAAAAAGGTGTCGTTCGCAGCAATCACCCCCATGTCTCCTTTGCCGCATATGGTCGTCATGCCGGTGAATGGATGGAGGATCATGGACTGGACTATGGGCTGGGCAGTGCTTCACCGCTGCAGAAGCTGTATGACGCGGAGGGTCATGTGCTGATGCTTGGTACCGATTATTTGACGAATACTTCTATCCATCTGGCAGAATTCATGGCTGACTGGCAGGACAAAAAGCAGATCGAGATGAATGCACCGGTGATCACGGAATCCGGCAAACAGTGGATAACATTCAAGGATCTCAATTTTGATTCGGATGATTTTGACCGGATCGGCAGCGACTTTGAGGCGGATTGTCCCCATCTGTGGACACAGGACAAAATAGGTCAGGCAGCTGCCAAATTAATGTCGCAGCGCGGTCTGGTCGATTACGCAGCAGGCTGGTTGGAAACGCATCGTTAAGGATATATATTAGATATAAATCTTTTACATAAATGCAGGTAGAGAGGGGTTATGGCTATGATATGCCGAGAACGCGAACACTCTTTTATAATGATCCGTCAGCATGATCATGCACGATTGTCCGGAGAATTCTCACGACATATGGATTCCGGTCCTACCCGGGAGACAACGCGCTGGGATGAGGTGGTTCTGGGCTGTGAACAGCATGACAGAGGCTGGATACCGCTGGATCAGATTCCGGTATGGAACGATGCAGAAGAAAAGCCATTTACATTTATGAATTTCCCGGAACCGGCCAAGCTGGTTTTTTACCGATATGGCATTAATCAGCTGGAAGAAATGACTGCCTATGGAGCAATGCTGGCGAGTCTGCATTATACGGCGCTGGTCAGTCACTATGGCGAGGAAGATCCATTTTGTCAGGCTTTTCTGCAGGAGGAAAAGGAACGCCAGGAGCGTATCCGCGAGCAGGTGTCTCCGGCGGACGACGAGCTGGCTTACCATCGCTCGGTATTGGAGTTGTGCGATGATCTGTCGCTGTATGCCTGTCTCAACGAACCGGGCGTAAACAAGAGCGAAGAGCAGGACTGGTGGAAAGACGGATTTGCTGTCGGCAAAAAGCTGGATGTGACCGATCACCAGACCATTATGCCGGAATGGACAGAGCCGGGCATGATTACGTTGAGTCCTTTTCCTTTCCGCGAGCCGGTTGAGGTGCAGCTGATTTATCGTGAAGTGTCCAAGGAGAAGATTCAGCAATCCGGTCTGGCGGAAGCGTATGAAGCAGCAGAAGAGCAGCAGCTTACGATTACTTTTCAGGCTGCGCAGGCAAACTAATACCGCTGGCGGGTAACCCCGAATTTGACGAAGGCTGCAGGATTCGGCACAATAATCATTATGGAATGACAGACTGTAGCAGCTTGCAGGTCTGTCTATAATGAATAGAGCTGAAGACAGCCTAGCGGAGAAGGAGGAACCCCGCCTGAATGATCAATATACACTAAACGCTATAGGCCGCGGGAGAGCCGGCTCTCTGATCAAGCCGGGTCTGTATTCGATGTCACGCAGACAATTTCTGAAAGGAAGTGCCGCTGCGCTGGCTGCACTCGGTGCAGGCGGAGCCGGTTATACATGGCTTGGCGAACCCAATTGGCTGGAAAAGGTATATATCGAGCTGGAACTAACGCAGCTGCCAGCCAGTCTGAACGGGATGAAGCTGATACAGTTCAGCGATATGCATCTTGGACTGGGCAACCATGCCAAGGATCTGGAGCAGCTGGCAGATATCATTATGGGCGAACAGCCGGATATGATTTGCTTTACCGGTGATATGGTGGATGACGAGGCAGCTGTACTCCAGCCCGGCATTGGTGCACTCCGGCGCATGAAAGCTCCGCTTGGACAATATGCGGTGCTTGGCAACCATGACTATCTGCAGGATGCGCTGGCGGTATCGCGAATGATGGAAGAAGGCGGGTTCCGATTGTTGATGAATGATAATCATCAGATTCGCCGAGAGGATGGCATACTGGCCATTGCCGGTCTGGATGATCAACTGCTCGGCAATCCGGATATACATAAAGGAGCAGCAGGCATCCCCACAGAAGCCTGCCGGATTCTGCTGATGCATGAACCTGACTACGCGGATCGTATACCTGCAGAGCTGAACTTCCATTTGCAGCTGTCCGGCCACAGTCATGGCGGCCAGATTCGTCTGCCGATGTTCGGGGCAGTCATCACACCGAGAGGATCACGCAAATATATTATGGGCTGGTATCAGGCCGGACCGACAGGACAGCTGCCGCTTTATGTAAACAGGGGGATCGGCATGTCCCAGCTGCCGGTCCGTTTTATGTGCCGTCCGGAATTGACCATTTTTACCCTGAAAAGAAAGCCGGTATAAACAGCGCCGGAAATGGAGGAAAATGATGGAACGCATTGCACTTGTATCCGATATTCACGGCAACTATCCTGCCTGGCAGGCAGTGCTGGAAGATATCGAACGCCGCGGAATCCGGCGTATTTTTTGTCTGGGGGATCTTGTTGGCAAAGGGCCGGATACCGTCCGTATTACCGAAAGTGTACGGGAACGCTGTGAAGTAGTTATTCGCGGCAATTGGGAAGAGCTGATCGTACGGATGAGCGGAGATGATGAGCTGTTCGGCTGGCATGCGCGGCAGCTGGGTACCGAACGTCTGGATTATCTGGATTCACTGCCGCTTCGTCATGACTTTATGCTGAGCGGACGGTTGGTCTCACTTGTACATGCATCGCCGGAAAGTGTATTCCAGCGTGTGCAGCCATGGGATTCGCTGGAGCAACGTCTGGCGATGTTCGCTCCTGTACCGGGTGAAGAAACTTCTACACCACGAGTACCGGATATTGTAGGTTATGGAGATATTCATAATGCGTACCTGCAGTATCTGGAAGGGCGGATGCTGTTCAATACAGGCAGTGTAGGCAATCCGCTCGACTTGCCGGAAGCATCCTATGCTATTCTGGAGGGAGACTATTTGTCTGATAAGAAATCGCCTTATTATCTGCAATTCGCCCGTGTGCCCTATGATATTGAGCAGGCGGTAGCGGATGCGCGGGCAGCAGGGATTCCTGCATTGGACTATTATATCAAGGAGCTGCGCACCGGTGTCTACCGGGGATTGCAGACCTGAGCCCAGGGAGGAAACAAGCAATGGCGATGCTGAGTAAACAGGAATTGAAAAAAGGAATTCCCGAGCTGCAGACCGATCGGCTGATTTTGCGTCGTCTGACTGCAGCGGATATTGAGCGCTGGTGGGAATATGCCAGTGATCCGCAGGTAATTACATATCTGTACGGTTCGCCCCAGATCAAGGAGTATCAGGCGCTGCAACCGGATCGTCTGGGCCGGAGAGTGGAAGAAGCTTTTCGCAGTATGACGTCTATTCATTTTGCTGTTACCTCCAAAGAAGATGGCACGATGTATGGCGTATGTTCCTTTCAGCGCTGGGATGAACATGCAGCCCGCGCCGAGATCGGGTTTGCCCTGTCCCAACCATTCTGGGGTAAAGGTTACGCGACAGAGGCGGTAGGTCGCCTGGTAACCTTCGGATTTGAGGAAATGGGACTGTCTCATATCGTGGGACGCTGCCATGTCAAAAATCAGCTATCGATACGCGTACTGGAGAAAAACGGAATGCGTCAGCAGCCGCCTGCCAATCCGGGGATCAAAAGCTACTGGCAGGAGATGGGCATTATCGTATATTCGGTAGCCAACAGCGAATTTGTTCTGCGCAAGGAGCGGGCATCCATGCATTCGCAAGTACGCGATGATCTTGGCGGTTCCGTCTCTTCATGAGCGGCGAACGCTGGTTTACCAGTCCTATCGGTGTACTCGTCAGTTCGCTGATCGCTGTTGTTCTATGGGGAAGCGCACTGCCATTTATCAAGCTAAGCTATCAGCATCTGGGCATCGGTTCGCATGATCTGTTTGCCCAGTGGCTGTTTGCAGGGTACAGGTTTGCGCTGGCAGGACTGCTGCTGATCCTGTTATCTTATATTCTCAAGCCGCGCGGACAGAAAATCCCCCGAATACCGGCTGGCAGATTGAGTATGCTGGCCCTGCTGCAGACGCTGCTGCAGTATATTCTGGTCTATGCTGCGCTGGGACTCGGATCGGGAATTACCATGTCTATTATTGCGGGTTCGACTTCGCTGTTTCAGCTGCTGGCGGTACGGTGGATGGAACGAACAGAAAAGCTGTCTGCTCGCAAATGGATAGGGCTGCTGCTCGGGTTCTCCGGCATTACAGTGATGGGAATGGCGCAGGGCAATGAACTTCGGCTTGTGTTCGGACTGGCGGAGCTGCTGATGCTGCTGTCTGCACTGTCCGGAGGCGTAGGCAACGTGCTGGCACGCCGTGAAGCTGCTGTAGAGCCGGTGATCAGTCTGACCGGTCGTCAGATGTTCTGGGGTGGCCTGGGACTGCTGGTGCTTGGTTGTGCTTCGGGGGATCCGGTTCCTTTTGAATGGGATCTGGTAGGGATTGGCATGCTGCTGTATCTGGCTGTTGTCTCGGCAGGAGCTTTTGCCCTCTGGAATATGGTGATGAAATACAATGAAGTGGGCAAAGTATCCATGTATCTGTTTCTGACGCCTTTATTTGGCGTGGTACTGTCAGCGGTATGGCTGGGTGAGCATATTTCCCTGTGGGCGCTCGTAGCGCTTAGCCTTGTTGCAGCAAGTATTCTGCTAGTGAATCGTCAGCGCAAAATAGCAGCTTCGCAGACATAACGCAGCCGAGGACGTGACATACAAGCAGTCCAGACAAGGTATATCAGCATATGAACATCGGCAAGTTACCGATTTGTCATTTAACTGCAATACAGCTGCAATCCGATTCTAACAAGCTGGCTGTATGATGAATAACAAGACCCCCTTTTTGATACATGTAAAAGGACCTGCGACATGCAGGTCCTCTTTTTTTGCGTATAATCCGGTTATCCGGTTGGTTACAGGGCAACCGCCTGACGCTGCTTTTGCTTGTAATAGACCCATTCGGTATAACCGATATCGCGCAGCTTCTGTGCGACCAGATCGAGATCGTCTCCGACGCGCTGGGCAATATGGGAATCCGAACCAAAGGATACTTCTACGCCAAAATGATGGGCGCGCTCCAGGATATCATCCACCGGATGCCAGAGTCCGCATACTTTGATTTTGCCGGATGTATTCACTTCAATAGCTACACCGGATTCGGCAATCGTCTGTAGCATCTGGTCCAGCGCCTGCGGAGCCTGAATCTCTGTAAAAGCAGGATAATTGCTTTTCATTGCATCGATATGACCGAGGATCTGGAACATGCCGCTTTTGGCGGATTCGCCGATCAGACGGAAATATTCCGTTTTGGCAGCTACCTGGGCTGCGGTATCCATGCCTTCCCAGCGGGTACGGTCGAATATGCTGTATCCATCGCTGAAATGCACGGAGCCAATAATATAGTCAAAAGGGTACTGGGACAGTGTCTGCTGATACAGCCGGGCATGATCCGGGAAGTAGTCCGATTCAATACCGAGCAGTACATCGATTTTGCCGGCGTATTCTTTTTGCAGATCCAGTACTTCCTGTACATAATTTTTCAGTTCACTTTTGCCCATCGTTGTATTGGGAAAAGGCTGATCCTCATCAGAACCAAAATACGGTGTATGATCGGAAATACCGATCACCTGAAGATCTGCGGCAATCGCCGCTTCAATATAATCACGAATATCACCGACTGCGTGACCGCAGCGGTAATGGTGGGTGTGCAGGTCAAATCTCATACGTCAATCGCTCCTTTGGCTAATTTATTCCGGACTCGTAAAATGATCTTCCGGCATCCCTTTGAGATCATTGAGAAACTGGCGCATCGCCGAATTGAGATAACGTCCGGATTTGTAGATCAGACCTACCGGATGACTGACTTCAAACTCCGGCATCGGAATCATCACAAGTGTGCCATGCTTCAGCTCACTCGTAATCGACTGTCTGGAAATAATCGCTGCGCCAAGATCAATCTCGACCATTCGTTTTACTTCCTCGCTGCTGGACAGTTCCATCATTACCTGGGGCACAATCTGGTGCGCTTTGAACACGTCATCGACAAAACGTCTACCGACGGTATCCGGAGACAGCATAATCAGAGGAAGATTCTCCAGATCGTGGATCGTGGCCTTGCGGGTACGTGCCAGGGGATGCTGGGGAGAGACGACCAGTTCGAACATATCATAATAGAGGATAGACGTCTCCAGATTCGGATTGCGCTCGATCAGATAACCGATGCCGACATCCACAATCCCGTTTTCCACACTGTGATAGACCTGGGAAGAAGACATCGAATGAATCATCGTTTTGATCAACGGGAACTGATTCTGAAAATAGGACAAAACCCGCGGCAGAATCTGAATCGCAATCGAGGTAGTTGTGCCCAGCAGAATGCGTCCCTGGGGTGTCTCATCCAGATCGGACAGCCGCTGCTTGAGCTGTTCCACAATCGTCAAAATTTGTTCGGCGTGCTCCAGAAATACGGTACCCTGATCCGTAAGCGTAACCGGCTGATTGCGGTTGACGAGCAGGGTCTTGAATTCATCTTCGAGGCTTTTGATCTGAGCGGAGACCGCAGGCTGTGTCAGATTAAGCAATTCACCTGCCTTACGGAAGCTCATCGTCCGCGAAATGGTCAATAATGTCTCCAATTGACTGATATTCATGAGTTCCTCCTTATGTACACCTATTATTAAATTATAGGTGATTCCCGAAAAAGCGGCAATGCGATAGAACACCCATTCGTGAACGAATTCACTCGCCTTTGATAAAATCCACAAAATAATTAGCCCAAACCGATTTATTCAGCTCATTCTAATCTACATAAATCCCTCGCATTATCCGATAATAATAAAAAGGCAGTCGATTGGACCTATAAAACAACACACACACCATTCTTTGTACCTAGAAATCGACAATATAACATCGATGAAAACCTTATTTCTAAAACAAATTTGATAAAATTTGAAATGTTTCAATGTTTCTGGATGAATTGTCCTAGGTTATAAGTTATAATAACATTACAATTCATAGGTCATAAGTTTCATTTAAAATAGTAACCCATAAGTAGAGGGGAGTATTAAAGTATGAAGGCGGAAGTTATTAATCCATTTTTGGAAGCAGCAAGGTTGGTTATCGGGCAGGTGGTTCAGGTAGCCCCTTCTACCGGAAATCTAGGGATCAAGGATATTGAGATGGCAGACAACCATATCTGGATTCAGATTGGCATGACCGGACAAATGAGCGGCGATATTATTTTTGGTATTCATGAAAGTGTAGCTTTGCGTATGGTCTCGGCAATGATGGGCGGATTTGTCATGACAGAGATGGACGAGATGGGACAAAGCGCCATTTCCGAGCTCGGTAATATGATCAGCGGCAATGCCAGTACCATTTTGTCCAATCAGGGTGTAACAGTAGATATTACGCCTCCAAAAGTAATGAAAACAAGTGCAATTACCTTCACTGCAGCCAAAGCATTGACTATTCCATTGATTATGGAAGGTATTGGCGAACTGGATATTCAGGTTATGGTATCCTGATCCACGATAAAGCAAGCAAAAACGATGTCCTTAGGACATCGTTTTTTTGTATTTTTTATGATAATTGGTATCTATGCGGGCAGTTGATGCTTATGCGGCGACAGCCGGAATTTCTGCTGGAATCAGAGGATTATTTGACTTTCTCGGCTTTGCCGCTAAGAATTTTCAGTACATTATTCTCGTAACCGGCAGTGTAATTGATCTGATACGAGGTGTAGACCGTACCTGTATCTTTGCGCTCTTCAGCAGTAATCCGCATCGAGACGATTGCCTGATCTCCCTCGCGCTCGGAAGAAATGCGATCGACAGTTACTGTGCCGGTATTCAGATAACCTTCACGGAACTTGGCATAAGCGAGCTTGCCCTGCCAGCGGCTGCCCAGCAGTGAATAGGCCGTAACATAATCGCGGGCATTAAGACTGTCATAAAAGTAGCTCACCACATATTCTGCTTCATCGGTAAGGGAGAGCTGTTCTTCCCCGGCACCGGTATCGGTGGATGCAGTCTTCGGCAGATTCTGTACAGGATGCGCTGACCACTCGGTGACCATATCCTTGATTTCGGAGACAGGGATACTGAAACCAATCGAATTCGATTCTGTAGCTGCCGCCGAATTAATACCGATCACTTCACCGGTAGCAGCATCGATCAGAGGACCGCCGCTGTTACCCGGTGCAATCGGTGCAGAGATTTGATACAGATTCCGGTAAATGTAGGGATCAATCGTCAGATCACGACCGACACCGCTGATAATACCGGTGGTCACCGTATTTTGAAATCCGAGCGGACTGCCCAGAGCGAGTACATTATCACCTACATCGGCTTTGGACGCTGCTGCCAGCGCTAGCGGCTTGGTATCTGCCAGTTCGGGAACGCGTACAACAGCAATATCAGTATCCGTTCCTATGCCGATAACGGTACCTTTCAGCGACCGGGCATCGGCGGTTTTGACTTCTACATTTTTGGTGCCTGCAACTACATGGGCGTTGGTAATCACATCGCCGGATGTATTATACAGAAATCCCGATCCGAGAATGCCGTCTTCCTGGCGGATCATGACGACCTTTTTCTGTGATTCATGAATGATCGTCTTAAGCGAATTCGGTTTGGATGCAGCTGACGATGCTGTGGCTGCCAGCAGCGGTTTGGTAGTCAGCTGTGCAGGTATGGTCCGGTTAATGTAGGCATAGCCACCCAGACCGGCGCCAACGATAAGTACACTGGATACGATACTGATAATCCATCCTTTATTCATGGGAACCTCCTTCATCCAGATACCAGGTCACTTGATCGAGCTGTACCTGCACCTGATCATACCAGCCATAGCCGTAGTCATACGCGCTAAAGGAAGCTGTTTCCCCCGGCTCCAGATAATAGGGATCCGTGGAGGTCGTGGAAGAAGAGAGATAAGCGCCATTCGCATCATATAGGGAATAATGGATTGTGATGCCATAGATCGGCTGGGTCGCCGTATTCTCTACGATACCGGTTGTGTCCAGATCCCCATACTCGGTAACACTGGTCGTTACTTGACTGACCTGTACACCTTCTGTACGATTTTTGAGATCTTCGGCTTCTGCCATCTGCTGGGCAGCACGTATGCGCTCTTGCTCCGCTTTTTCAAAAGCTTGCTGCTCGGAACGAATCCGGGTCTGCATATCTTTGAGTTTCTGCTGGGAGCCGGTGTACTCGATCGCAGTTTGCACGATTTGGGCGGCTTCATCGAAGCTGCTGTCCTGGATCAGCTCTTCGGCTTGTTTGAGTGTCAGCAGCACGATTTTGTTAATAATCAAATCATGTACTTCTTGGGCATCCTTGGTGTCCAGTCGATCTACTTCGTCCAGTTTGTAGGCGAGCGACTCCACATCATTCAGGTTGTCGAGCTCTTTTTTGATTGTCAGGATCGATAATTGATTCCGATTCTGCTCGGCCAGTTTCTGTTCGGGCCGAAATAGCGGCTCGGTGCGTCCCGACAATTCTTTTTCCAGAATACCGAGAGAGTGTTCGGCGCTGTCGAGCTGATTATTTTTTAATCGACCGGAGACGGCAGTCAGCTTGGTATGGAGCCGATCTGCCTTTTGGATCAGATTCAGATCGGTGGTAAAGGATGGTTCTTGCGGCCGCAGAGCCAGGGCCTGGTTAATCGTATTTTCGGCTTCTTTGTATTTGCTCTGCAGCGCCAGTTTTTGGGCTTGCTGCTGCAGCTGGATAGCCTGCTGATTCTGCTGCAGCTCATGCTGGTAGGCCCACCATAGAGCTGCACCTGTAATCAATAGCAGTAGAACAGGTGTAATCCACATCATCGGATGACGAGGATGATGACGCGATGGAAGCAAACTTTCGGTGTTGGCTGCAGTCGGTGTGTCTTCTAATAAGGCTGCAACTGGTTCTGCTGGTAAGGCTGCAACTGGTTCTGCTGGCTGATTCGGTAGAATATTTTGCTGCAGCAGCTCCAGTGCATCGGGCGCAGCTTGGGTGGCGTCGGCCTGATCCGGTTCTGTGTCTTCAGTGAGCCTTATACCGCAGCGGCTGCAGAAGACCGCATCTTCCTGCTGTGGTGCACCACAAACATGGCAGTGTATCATAGTATCCCCCTTGTTCATTGTTGCGTATCTATAAGCCGGTCTCTGTAAGTCTCTATTTATACAGATAGCTGTTTATTTCAATATAGCATAAGCTTACTGGATAATCAGGTGAAATTTCCCTCTAATGGGTATGAGCATTGGAGTGGTAGCAAGCATGCAAAAGCCTGTATCTATCTCACCAGCAGCTCCGATGCTGTCTGCTGGATATCTGATGATGAATCTCTTAGAATAGAAGAGACTGGAGGGAACGGTATGAATCTGGAAAATAAAGTGATATTGATAACGGGTGCATCCAGCGGTTTGGGTGCAGGAGTAGCGCCGCTGCTGCTGGAGCAGGGAGCAATCCCGATATTGACTGCGCGCTCCGAAGACAAGCTGGTTCAGCTATCGCGGGGACTTAACGGTCCGCATGAGATTATACGGATGGATGTACAGAGTGCCGAGGAAATTGAGCAGGCGGTTCGGCAGGTAATGGACAAGTACGGCCGGATTGATATTCTGCTCAACAATGCAGGCTATGGTCAGTTCAAAAGTATTCAGGAAATGGAACTGGAAGAGTACAGCGAAATGATGGATGTGAATTATATGGGCATCGTTCGCTGTACCCGGGCTGTACTGCCGTATATGCTGGCAGCAGGCAGCGGACAGATCGTCAATGTGGCTTCGCTGGCCGGCAAATTTGCGACAGCCAAATCGACAGCCTACACGGCGACCAAGCATGCAGTTCTCGGCTTTACCAACTCGTTGCGTCAGGAACTGCGCGGTACAGGTATCACAGTTTCTTCCATCAATCCGGGACCGATCAGTACCGCCTTTTTTGAGCGGGCCGATCCTTCTGGCGAGTATGTGCGCAATGTGAGCGGATTTATGCTGCCGCCCGGTCGCGTATGCCGGGAAATCGTACGTGTAATGCGCAAAAAGAAAGAAGAATCGGATCTGCCGGGCATTGCCGCTTTTGGACTACGGCTGTATACGCTTTGTCCACGGCTTGTGGACCGGCTCACCTACCGCTTTTTTGACCGTAAATAACAGCTGTTGATGAAATGCATATTGCAGTGCGGATTTGTACCAAATGCTGATATAATGATAAGGTATGGTGCTCTGTAAGGATTCTGGCTGTGTCCGTTGATTTGCATACACTTTAACTTGAACGATAAAGGATGAAACCCATGGAATCAAAATTGAATTTTCTCGAGCTGGGCATGGAAGAAGTATTTAACGATGCACTGACTCGATATGGTATTACAACGCCTTCTCCGGTACAGGAGGAGACCATTCCGCTGATGCTGGCAGGTCGGGATATTATCGCCCAGTCCCAAACCGGCAGCGGCAAGACGCTGGCTTATTTGCTGCCGATTTTGCAGAAGATCGATCCGCAGCGCAAGCAGATGCAGGCGCTGATTCTGGCGCCTACGCAGGAGCTGGCTATGCAGATTGTCCGCGAAAGCGAACGTTACGGCGAGGAGTGCGGTATTACGACGCTGGGACTGATCGGAGGCGCAGCAATCAAGCGTCAGGTCGAGAAACTGAAACGTCATCCGCATATTGCGGTAGGTACACCTGGACGTATCAACGAACTGATCAATATGCGCAAACTGAAAATGCACGAAGTAAATACGATTGTTGTCGATGAAGTCGATCAGGTACTGGGATTGGGCGGCGGTGCCGATGTGCAGCGTATTATCAAAAGCGCGCGTCGTGATCGTCAACTCGTCTTCCTGTCCGCAACCGTTAATGACCAGATTCGCAGTGTCGCCCAGCGGGATATGCAGGACCCGGCTGTTGTCGGTATCGAGCCGGAGCGTCATACCGCATCTGCGATTGAACATGTATACTTTGTGACCGAAGAGCGCAACAAGGTGGATACGCTGCGCCGCGTGCTGCGTCATTACAAGGCTCCGCGTTCGATCGTATTCGTGAATACAACGGAATTGATCGCCGAAATCGAATCCAAGCTCGATTATATGGGCTTCAAAGTACGCGCGATTTACGGGGATGCAGACAAAGTTACCCGCAGTACCGTACTGTCCCAGTTCCGTTCCGGCAAAGTGGAGGTACTGGTCGCGACAGATGTAGCCGCGCGCGGACTGGATATTGAAGACCTGAATCTGGTAGTGAGTCTGGACCCGGCATTTGACGCCGAGTTCTATGTACACCGCAGCGGACGTACCGGCCGTATGGGCAAAAAAGGCGTAGCTGCTTCGATCGTTACCGATCGCGAACGCTTTATTATGCGCAAATTTGCCGAGACGCTGAATATCGATCTGCAGGAGCAGGTGCTCGAATCTGGTCATGTCATAAGCACGGATGAAGTCAAACGTCCGGTTCGCAAGCCGGCAGCATCCCGCCCGGCGAAAACAGCTCCGGCTGGACAGCCGAATGAAGCAGTGGAGCAGACATCCGTACAGCCTGTACGTACAACGCCATCGGAAAATAAAGCCAAACCATCTACTGGCGGTAAGCCGGCAGCTGGCCGAAATGGCGCTGTATCCAAAAAAGAGGGCAGAACCAAAACAAGAAAAGCCGATCAAAAAAGCAAGGGAGCACCAAAATGGCTAAAAGCCAAACGTGAAGCTTCCCAGGATGAAAAGTGAGGTTATAAATAATGGAACAGGTATCTGTACTTAACGTTGACCGTCTAACCGGCGGTTACAGTCATGGCAAGCCTGTCCTGCACGATATCAGCTTTGAAGTTGGCCGTGGTGAGATGATCGGATTGATCGGCCTGAATGGTGCAGGCAAGAGTACAACAATGAAGCATATCCTTGGACTGATGACACCGCAGGGTGGAGAAGTTCAGATTCAGGGCTCTACACTGGCAGCAGATACCCAGCAGTACCGGGCTTCGCTGGCTTTTGTACCGGAATCGCCGCAGCTGTACGAAGAAATGACAGTGCGCGAGCATCTGGAATTCACTGCCCGTGCCTATAATGTCAGTCCCGAAGATTACGAGCAGCGCTCCCGCCGGCTCATTCAGCTGTTTAATATGGGAGACAAAGAAGACAGCCTGTCGATGCATCTATCTAAAGGGATGAAGCAAAAGGTAATGATTATGTGTGCCTTCGTAGCAGCACCGCCGCTGTACATTATCGATGAGCCTTTTCTCGGTCTCGACCCGCTCGGTATTCGTTCGCTGCTGGACTTTATGGTGGAAACGAAGCAAAATGGTTCTTCTATTCTGCTGAGCTCGCATATCCTGTCGACGATCGAGAATTATTGTGACCGGTTTATCGTACTGCACAAAGGACGTGTTATCGTTCAGGGCACACTGGAGCAGATCCGTGAGCAGACGGGTCAGCAGGGAGTACCACTGGAGCAGATCTTCTATGATCTGGTTCAGGACTCCAAATGGACGGTCAGCGATGAGTGATCTGCTGCGACTGCGCCAGCAGCGCAGAGCGGACTTCTGGTCCAGAATACTTCCATATACACAGTATGTGATACAGAGCGGTCTGGCGGTTGTAACCCTGTTTCTGCTCATCGCTTTTGCCGCCTGGTATACGACATTTTTGCAAAAGCTGCCGCCGGGTCTGCCAGTCTACTGGATCATGCTGATTCTGCTGACTCCGTTGACGGTATATGGTACGGTTCGGACGTATATGCGTCCTGCAGATGTGGTCTTTATGCTGCCGATGGAGAAACGGATGCATGAATATTTTGCTCCGGGTTGGCGTGGTGCAGTGATTGGCAAGTATATCTGGCTGCTGCTGCTGACGCTGATTGTCTGGCCATTCTATATCCGGGCTGCTGCTGACGCTAAGCCGCTCCTGCTGACACTTGTCCTGTTGCTGCTGCTCAAAATAGTGAGTAATTATGGCAGCTGGCAGGAGCTGCGTATTAACGGAGATACTGTTCGTGTTATCTACCGGCTGCTCCGATACGTAGCTGTGATTGCGCTGCTGGCTGCCTATTTGTGGTTGCCGCTGTGGACCGGCACAATCGTGCTGGTTTTGGGTGCGGCTGTGTATTATGGACTGCTGCGTTTGCCGGGCAAAGCACAGGTTCCCTGGGAACGTCTGATTGCTGCCGAGAAGAATCATGCTACAGCCGTTATGCGTATGCTGGGCTGGTTCGTGGATGTGCCGACCGGAGAACGGAAAATTAACCGCCGCCGCTGGCTGTCCTTTGCCGGTAACCGGGTGCCCTGGAAGCAGGAGCGGGCTTTTCGCTTTTTGGTCTCCAAAACGCTGGTGCGCAGTGAACTGCTGCCTACGTTGATCCGGTTTGTACTGTTCGGTATGCTGCTGGTGCTGCTGACCCGTGAATCGTGGTTTGGCGTCGCTGTGTATCTGCTGTTTATTTTGCTGGCAGGGATGCAGATGACCAGTCTGCGCAAGCAGCATACCGACACGTTATGGCTGTCTATTTATCCGCTGCCGCCGACTTCACAGCGGCTGGAGACTGTCGGCCTGATTACGCAGGTACAGCTGCTGATTGCTATCCTGATCTGGATTCCGCTGGCAACAGCTGGTGATCCGGTACGAATCGTCTGGACACTGGCGGCAGGTCTGGTCATGGTCTGGCTGTACCGCAGCTCACTGAATCGCAAATGGCTGCGTGATCTGGCGGCTGACGATGAGCTGTAGACAAAGTAATGGATTATTGATTGTCGATTATGAGTATATAAAACAAGTATAGCTGGATATACCGGGTTGGACATTTCCAATCCGGTCTTTTCTATCCGCTGAATGTCCGGATCATCAACTGGCAGCAGCGGCCAAAACAGAAGAGACAGGCGGTGCATGAACATTGGAGCATATAATAGACAGTCAGGTAGACAGCCTGCAGACGCTGGCCGAGATGATCAGTGAAGTGATGGGCAGTCCGGTGACGATTGAGGATGAAGGTCATCGGCTGCTTGCTTACAGTACGCACGATCCCAGTACCGATCCGGCGCGTATCGCTACGATTGTCGGACGCAAGGTACCGGAGCATGTGCAGCGCGCTCTGTATGAATCCGGAGCGATGCAGCGTCTGCTGGACAGTGAAGAACCTCAGCATATCCGCGAGCTTAGTGAGGTGGGACTGCGCAGCAGGATGGCGATTTCGGTACGGCATTACGATGAGGTGATCGGCTATATCTGGCTGCTGGAAAATGACGGCTCTTATACAACAGCCCAGCTGCAGCAGTTCAAGCGAGGCGCACAAATCGCAGCTTCCAAAATGATGCAACAGCAGCAACGTCAGCAAAAAATGGAGCTGCTGCGCCGGCTCCTGAACGGACGTTTTCAATCCGAACAGGAGGCTGCGCAGCAATCACGGGAAGCGGGAGTAGAGCTGCCTGTCTCGGGATATGTACTGATTATGGAGCAGGCTGGACAGCCCGATACAAGCAGTTGGTACGATAAAGTTGTTCAGGCGTCTGGCGAATATGCAGTCAAAGTCCACCTGCAGCTGCTGGAGCCCAATCGGCTGATTCTGCTATGCGGGATAAAAAGTGTATTTCAATCCGACAGCTCTGCCGAACTGTCTGCGCGTATCCGCATGATCATTACCCGGCTGCGTCTGCTGCTGCCTGTCGACGGTATTTGTTATGCCGCAGGCGAGGGATTCGGTTCTGCCCTGCATATTCAGCGCAGCTACCGGCAGGCCAGAGAACTGATTACACTGCACCAGCATTTGCCGGAGACACACCATATCCACTATTATCCGGATGCCGGTTTCTATCGGTATCTGAATGCTATGCAGCGCGAAGCCGAGCAGTTCCCGGTGAGTTGGGGACCGATTGAGCGACTGGCAGCGTATGACCGGGAGCATAACAGCAATCTGCTGCAGACGCTGGCTGTATTCCTGGACCATGACAGTGATGCCAAGCAGGCAGCAGCCCAGCTGCATGTGCATACCAATACACTCAACTATCGTCTGCGGCGTATTGCCGAGGTCGGGCATGTGAATCTGGACAGTATGGCCGAGAAAGTGACTTTGTATCTGGAGCTCAAGCTGCTATGGTTTGAGGGAGACAGCTGATAGGCAGATTCTACTGCTTTGTATCTTTGTAACTACTTTGCATCTTCATAACTATAGCTTTATAAGGTATCCTGCATTTACCTTATAATTAGCAAATAACCTGACAAACTGGGTTGGGGAAAATAAAAAAGATGCTGAATAGAGCAATAGATATTAGGAAAAGAGTAAATTTGAAAATAAAAGGTTCAATCTTGTGTTATGAATAGTAACGCAAAATTGAACCTTTTTGTGTTTTTACACAATTCCAATTGTTAAAATTTGGGGAACTGGACGATTACATGCTATTTTTTGTGTCTTATAATGAGTATACGAAATGGCACGTCATCTGAAGGAGGAACAAGCATGAGAATTGGAATCCCCAAAGAGATCAAAAACAATGAGAATCGTGTAGCGATTACACCGGCAGGTGTGACTACACTGACTGCAGCTGGACATGAGGTATATGTAGAAACCCAGGCCGGTAAAGGAAGCGGGTTCACCGATTCTGCCTATGAGCAGTCAGGAGCGACCATCATCCAGCAGGCCGCCGAAGTCTGGTCGACAGCCGAGATGATTCTCAAGGTCAAAGAGCCATTGCCGTCGGAGTATGGTTATTTCCGGGAAGGACTGATCCTGTTTACGTATCTGCATCTGGCAGCAGCTCCCGAATTGGCAGCAGCCCTGATCGAGAAAAAAGTGATCGGGATTGCCTATGAGACGGTAGAAGTGAATCGGACTCTGCCGCTGCTGACACCAATGAGTGAAGTGGCTGGACGTATGGCTGTGCAGATCGGTGCGCAGTTCCTGGAACGACCTCATGGAGGCAAAGGGATTCTGCTCAGCGGTGTGCCTGGAGTCAAAAAAGGAAGAGTAACGATTATCGGTGGCGGTGTAGTGGGTACGAATGCAGCCCGGGTAGCAATCGGTATGGGTGCTGAAGTGACCATGATTGATCTGAGCGCAGATCGTTTGCGTCAGCTGGAAGAAATATTTGGTCATTCGATTCAGACGCTGATGTCCAATCCATACAATATCGCCGAAGCGGTAGCCAGCTCGGATCTGGTGATTGGCGCGGTGCTGATTCCGGGAGCCAAGGCGCCCAAGCTGGTAACCGAAGAGATGGTAAAACAAATGGAAGCGCATTCTGTTATTGTCGATGTGGCAGTGGATCAGGGAGGTATCGTGGAGACGGTGGATCGGATTACTACTCATAACGAGCCAACCTACGAAAAACATAATGTACTGCATTATGCAGTTGCCAACATGCCAGGTGCTGTACCGAGAACATCCACAATGGCACTGACCAACGCAACAATGCCTTATGTTATGCAAATTGCCAACCGTGGACTGCGCGAAGCCCTGCTTAATAATCCGGCACTCCAGCTGGGAGTAAATACGGCTGCCGGTGCGATGACCTATGCGGCTGTAGCCCGCGATCTGGGCTATGAATATGTATCGGTAGATGAAGCGCTCAAAAAGACTTTTACAGCAACCAGCTAACTGGTTGGCATACTCTCTATTAGAGCAGTAAATCAGAAAGTAGTACGGAAAGTCAGTACAAACTATATTACGATCGAAAAATATACAATCGAAAAAGCTGTAAAAGCTAATCAAGGTGCGTAAATATACAGCTCTGGATGTCTACTTTCTCTCATGCATGATAAGTATGAGAAGGGGGCGGACGCCGGAGCTGTATTTTTTTATTTGGAAGAGAAAACGAAAAAATAAAGGATCTGCAAAGAAAAAGTAAAGTATAAATAGTATATGTAATATATATGTCACTTAATTTTTATTTAAGTATAAATAAATGTTAATTTATATAACACAAAATTGCTTATAAATTTTAAGTACAACCTACAAAAAACAATGTAATCCTACATTATATAAGATTATTATTTATTAAATATGCATGAAAATTTAATTTATACATAAAATAAAGATTAAAACGAACAATTTTAAATATATAAAATAAATAATTCGGCTTAATGAAATATTATTTTATAATATATTCCAAAATATGACTAATAATATCAAAATTTCTGATTGCCCGATGTATATAATCTATGTATACTTTAAATAAGTTATCGTACCACATAATGTTATATAAACTTACATCAAAAGGGGGATTCAGTAGTATGAAAGGGAGATGGAATGGTATAGTAGCCGCAGTCCTCGCAGTGGGCTTGCTGGCAGGATGCGGTAATGGTGGAAGTACGACGACAACCGGTGCATCTTCCGGTGGAAGCAGTGGCAGTGCTGGTGGCAAAGTCATCAAGATTGCAACACAATCTCCATTATCCGGAGGCAGTTCGATTCAGGGGGAAGCGATCCGACTGGGTGCTCAGATGTCGATGGAGGATCACAAAGAAGACTTTAGCAAACTGGGTTATTCGCTAGAGCTGGTTCCCTACGATGATCAGGGTGATCCCAAAAAAGGCGTAGCCAATGCCGAACAGATTGGTGCCGATCAGGCAGTACTCGGTGTAATCGGCCATCTGAACTCCGGCGTATCGATTCCATCTTCGGTTGTTTATGAAAAGTACAATATTCCGATGATCTCCCCGGCGAGTACAGCGACCGAATTTACCGACCGCAAGCTAAAAGTAGCCAACCGTGTCGTCGCACGGGATGATTTTCAGGGACCGGCAGCAGCGGAATATGCAGTGAAAACCGTTGGAGCCAAAAAAATATTCGTTATCCAGGATAAAACAGCATACGGCCAAGGATTGGCGGAAGCGTTCCGCGACAAGGCACAGGAGCTGGGAGCGACTATTGCCGGTTATGAAGGGATTACCGTAGGGGAAAAAGACTTTAACGGCGTACTGAATATCGCGGCAACCCAGAATCCGGACTTTATTTTCTTCGGCGGTCTGTATGCCGAAGGTGGTCTGATTATCAAGCAGGCGCGGGATAAAGGTATTACTGCTCCGATCATGGGCGGCGATGCACTGGATTCTTCCGGACTGGTCGAGATTGCCGGTGCCGATGTCAAAGGCTCGCTGTACAGCTCGGTAGCTGGTGAAATCGCCAAAATGGAAGGCGGCACCGATTGGGCAGCCCGCTACCAGAAGGAATTTAGCAAAGTACCGGAAGGGTACTCCGCTTATGCCTATGATTCCATGACCATCATGCTGGATGCGATCAAGAAGACACTGGATAGCAGCGGCGGCGAGATGCCATCCCGTGAGACCGTTCGCGATGCAGTGCGGGCAACCAAGGATTTCAAAGGAATTGCTACCGAAGTCAGCTTTGACGACAAAGGGGATAACTCTTTTGCGAAAGTATACATTTACGAGTTCGCCGGTGATACGTATCCAGGCAAACTGGTATCCGAAGTCAGTCAATAATTGAAGCACAAATTGCAGCACATGAACATGCGGCCAAGAGGGATGTGCAGATTGACGGCATACCTCTTGGCTCTTGTTTTATGGCGATAGAAAGGGGTGCGTTCATGTTCGCAAGTATTTTACAAACACTGCCACAGGTACTGATCGATGGACTGGCGCTGGGGGCTATCTATGCAGTAGTAGCGCTCGGTTATACGATGGTATACGGCATACTGGAACTGATTAACTTTGCGCACGGAGAGATTTTTATGACCGGAGCTTTTGCCGGTACATCGGTACTGCTGCTGTTCCAGTCCATGGGCTGGCTGGGCAGTCTGCCTGCCTGGTTCTCGTATGTGCTGATTATTTTTATCGCGATGATGGTGACCGGAGCGCTCGGTGTAGGGATCGAACGTGTCGCTTATCGGCCGCTGCGCAAAGCACCCAAGCTGATCTCGCTGATCTCGGCCTTTGGGGTTTCTTTTGTACTGCAGGATCTGGTACGTTTTATCGCTGAACTGAAAACCGGCAATTATATCATTAGCGTACCGCAGCTATTCGACGGACGCTTTACCCTGGGGTTCTCGTCCATGACGGCCATGTTCGGCAATGCAACAGTGAAGACGAATACGATCTTTATTTTTATTGTGGCGATTGTACTGATGATTGGACTGGATATTTTCGTTAACCGGACCAAATGGGGCGGTGCGATGCGGGCAGTGGCACAGGATCGGGAGACGGCTTCGCTAATGTCGATCAATGTGAACAAGGTGATCCTGCTAACCTTTTTTATCGGTTCGGCGCTCGGTGGATCGACCGGTGTGTTGTTTGCGCAGCAGTACGGCACAATCGATCCGTATATCGGCTTTATTTTGGGGCTCAAAGCCTTTACAGCAGCAGTGCTGGGCGGTATCGGTAATATCCGCGGCGCAATGTTCGGCGGTGTCGTGATCGGCGTGCTGGAAATGTTCGCTTCCGCGAACCTGGGCATTATGACTGGCGGCAATTTTGGCGCGGAGTACAAGGATGTATTTGCCTTTGCGATTCTGATCGTTGTATTGATCTTCAAACCAGAGGGCTTGTTTGGCAGAGCCGTCAAAGAGAAAGTGTAGGTGGCCTCAATGAGCAAATTGGACAATATGCGCATTACCCTGCGGGAAAACAAGCTGGCGCAAATCGTGCTGCTGGTGCTGTTTACACTCGTCACGGCAGCAGCAGTGTATCTGATGGAGCGCTCGGTCACAGCATTTTTGCTGCTGCTGGCTTCTCTGCTGCTGCTCTACTATACGTCCTTTACCAATGGAATCAAATGGATCATTGCCCTGGTCCTGCTGCTGGTCGTTATTCCCTTCGCTTCCTCCGGCGGTACATCGTATGACTCTTATATGGAAGTGGCAACCCAGTGCGGAATCTATGTGGCGATGGCATTGGGACTGAATATTGTGGTCGGCTTTGCCGGTCTGCTGGATATGGGATTTGTCGCCTTTTTTGCAGTCGGTGCGTATACGTACGGTATCTTTGCTACGGATCAGGCGAATAATTTTATCTCGGGCGATCTGTTTCCACTCTCCGGCGGCACGTTCTGGATCTTTATTCTGATTGGCGGATTTATGGCTGGCATCTTCGGGATTCTGCTTGGTCTGCCCGTGCTGCGGGTCAAAGGGGATTATCTAGCTATCGTGACGCTGGGATTTGGAGAGATTATCCGCATTATTTTCAATAACTTGGAGAAGCCGGTCAATATTACGAATGGAGCGATGGGACTGTCTTCGATCCAGCCGCCGGATCTGTTCGGTTTTGATTTTACATTTCCGCACCAATATTATTTTATCGTTATTGCGATTTTGCTGGTCGTGATCTTTGCTGTAAGGCGGCTGGAGCATTCCCGGTTGGGGCGCTCCTGGAAAGCGGTACGGGAAAATGAGATTGCTGCCCAATCGATGGGGATTCCGCTCATTCGCACCAAGCTGATTGCGTTCGCAATCGGAGCTTCCTTTTCCGGGATGATGGGTGTAGTGTTCGCCGCCAAGCAGACTTTTATCGATCCGACGAGCTTCACGCTGATCGAGTCGACGACGATCCTCGTTATGGTCGTACTGGGCGGGATGGGTAGTGTGCCAGGTGTTATTCTCGGCGCCAGTCTGGTAACGATACTCAATCTGCAGGTGCTAACCGAATTGACCAATTGGCTGAATCAGCTGTCGATGCAGGGGATTATTGAGGTACCCAATGCGCTGTCACCGTCCAAAATGCAGCGGTTTATCTTCGGTATGATTCTGATCCTGGTCGCGATCTTCCGTCCCAATGGTCTGATTGCCGCCAAAAATCGCAAAATTCCCAAGGAGGTGGTGACAGGTGGTCCACATCAACATCATAAAGTACCTGCGACTCCCATCAGCGCCAAAGCGAATCCCGAATAAAATGCTATGGAGAGCAGCCTGTGATCATCTGACGGCTGCTCTGTTGAATCGGTATACACCTGTACAAATGGTTCCGATAACCGGAGATAACAGGGAGCCGGACATATACACCGGGCCCAGCCAATCCCGCCTATGAGGAGGAGACAGTCATGAGTATTCTAAAAGTAAACCGGCTCACCAAGCGTTTCGGCGGACTGACTGCGGTTAGTGGTGTGGATTTTGCATTTCCAAAGGGACAAATCTCTGCCGTTATCGGTCCGAATGGAGCAGGCAAAACGACCTTTTTTAATATGATTACCGGTATTTATGTGCCGGATGAGGGACAGATTGAGCTGGACGGGGAATCGATTGTCAATGTGAAGCCCGACCGGATTACCGGCAAAGGCATCGCCCGTACTTTTCAAAATATCCGTCTGTTCGGCAGTATGACTGTGCTGGAGAATGTGCAGGTAGGTATGCATATTCATCTGAAAACAGGTGTGATCGGTACACTGCTCAATCTGCCCAGAGTACGGCATGAAGAACATACCTCGCAGCAGGAAGCGTATCGTCTGCTAGAGTATGTCGGGCTGGAGGAATGGTACAATGCCGAAGCGAGCAGTCTGTCATACGGAGCGCAGCGCCGGCTGGAGATCGCCCGTGCTCTGGCTGCCCGGCCCAAGGTGCTGCTGCTCGACGAGCCGGCTGCCGGGATGAATCCGAGGGAAACGGTAGACCTGACCTCGCTGATTCGCCGTATTCAGGAGAAGCTGAATATCTCCATTATTCTGATCGAACATGATATGAAACTCGTGATGGAGCTGTCACATCATATTCTGGTGCTGGATCATGGCGTCAAAATCGCCGAGGGCGATCCACAGGATATCCGTTCCAATCCCAAGGTAATCGAAGCTTATCTAGGTAAAAGTGCCGTCGAGGAAGGAGTGGTGGTCGAATGAGTCTGCTGCAGCTCAAGCAGGTGGAGGCATATTACGGTGCGATTCAGGCACTGCGCGGTGTGACGATTGATGTGAATGAAGGTGAAATCGTGACGCTGATCGGCTCCAATGGAGCAGGTAAATCGACCACGCTCAAGTCGATCTGCGGCCAGGTGAAGATTCGTGGAGAAGTGTGGTTTAACGGCAAAAATATCTCTGACCAACCGCCGCATGTTACCGCGCAGAGTGGCATCGCCCATGTCCCAGAGGGACGGCGCATTTTCCCGCGACTGACGGTTAAGGAGAATCTGGAAATGGGTGCATTCTCGGTTAAAAGCAAAAGCCTGATCCGGGAACGTATCGAGAAGTCTTTTGCCTATTTCCCGAGGCTCAAGGAACGTTATCATCAGGTAGGCGGTACGATGAGCGGCGGCGAACAGCAGATGCTGGCCATCGCCCGCGGTCTGATGATGGGTCCGCGTATTATTTTGCTGGATGAACCGTCGATGGGACTTGCACCGGTGATCGTGGATCAGATTTTCGAGATTATCCAGGAATTGAATGAATCAGGCATGACGATTTTGCTGGTGGAACAGAATGCTTATCAGGCACTGCAGATTGCCCACCGAGGGTACGTGATCCAGACAGGAGAGATCATTCTGCAGGATAATGCAGCAGAGCTGCTCAAGAATGATCAGGTCAAGGAAGCATATCTGGCGTAGAAGTATGACATAGCAAAGTCTGAAATATCATTAGTCTGTTCCACCTAGTCTATATCGAAGACATGTATTTCGTTATCCTAAGCAGGCGATAGATTTATCGATAGACTTACTGAAATCAAAAAACCAGCATCGGGATGAGCCCATGCTGGTTTTTTGGATGAAGCCTGTTTATTTTAGTTGCTGTAGCGCTGCATTTAGTTCCTGTAGAACAGTGATCTTGTCCTGTACAGCAGCGGCTTGCGGTAGAGCATTTTTGTGATCCAGAGCGGTCTGCAACCCGGTCGTATCCTGTCCGGCAGCTGGTTGTGCCAGCACACTTTGAGCGCGAATTGCAGCTTGATTCAACCAGGTATCCAGATTGGGTACATCCACGTACACGTTTTTTTGGATAGTGGTATCACCGAGACGGAGAGAAACGGTCACTTTATACGGTGCAGTATACGGACTGCCGTTATACTGGAGCAGTTGCAGACCTTTGCCCGTATCCGCAGTGGAGAGATATACATCATTGGTGACCGAAAACTCGTTATCTGTATCCGCATCGATAGCAGACAACAGTTCTACAGAGGAGACGGTTCTGGTGATACCATCAGCTGGTTGCTTATCTGTCAGGGTAATTTCTTGATTCAGCTTTGTATCATATGGCAGCACGATATCATCGGGAATAAGATCGGCTTCCTGTTCCAGCTTAGCTTGATCCGAATCAGCAGTTGGAATCGGCAGATACTTGGAGACTGGTGCTGCATTCAAGAGCAGATTACGATCCGTAAAGCTCAGCTGTCCATCAGCTATATTCATGTCAAATACATGCCAGTACGGCTCGTTGCCGTCACCTGCAGGTATCAGGTACGTCTTGATTGGCGTCGGAGACTGACCATCATAGACTTTAACACGGGCAGACGAATGACGTAGAGTAGCCGTACTGCCTAAATGTAATTGACTGATATTGTCTACATAAAATGTATATGTGCCTGGTGTACGTTTGCGGATCGTTAGAGCTTCTGGGCCATAACCCTGTATAGCATCGTAATTCAGTTCAGCATATACTTCACTATTGTAGATATATTGTTGTTCAGATGAATCCGTTTGAAATCCGAATCCGTCCGGAGTAGGTCCGAGCAGATGCACATCTTCGTCTTGCGGGAACTCATCCCAGGTCAGTACAATGTGAACCTGGTCTTTATCCGCCTGCTGGATGATAACTCCATTTTCGGTATCATTCAGGATGCCTGTTAATGAGACGCCAGTCATGTAAGATGTAAGGAATCCATCCTTTTGCATCTCTCCGGTATATATACCAGGTGGAAGCTGAACGGTATAGTTGCCATCCATACCGGTGGTTACTGTTGCTTCTACCGGTCCGGTCATTATGCCTACGCCTCGACGGAACATTATTTTTACTCCATTCACCGGCTCACCTTGAGTGTCGGTAATTACGCCGATAAAACCACTGATTTGTACACTGCCCTGGAACGTACGCGTAAGACGGGAAAAGTCTGCTACAGGGGCTATTTTGACCTGCAGTACTTTGCCATTATAATGCAGTAGCTTAAGTGGATCGAAGTGCACAGTACGCGTCACGCTGTCATAGCTGATCGAGCGCAAGTTGATAGGCACACCGTCCAGTGTAGCTGTAATATTCATATCGCTGAGGAACAGCACATCGCCCGCCTGAGGAGGCAGAACGGCCTGACCATTCTTGACATCCAGATGCTGGATCTGCGGCGGAGCCGTGACATCTGTGTTCGGAGTTGGCTTCGTCTCGTTTACAGGCGTTGTGGTCTCATTATGATTGGATTCTTTTTTCTTGGTATTGGTTGGGGTCAGTGGAAGTCCTACCGTATTGCCGCCTACGCGGGCAGTAATGCCATTATCTATACTCGTCTGCATCACCCGCGGCGTAATTGTGACTCCTTCAGCGCGAATATAAGCATGCTCGACCGTACCATTGCCGCCGATCGTTGCCGGGGCATTCAAGGTAGCGGATTGAATAGACGAGCTACTGGTCGTATCCACCCGGTTGCCTGTCGTACCGGAAGCGACAGCCAGACTATCGATTGAACCTGATATCAGCTGCACGTCAAGTGATGAAGCGGCGATATCGACTGCATCGAACCGTCCATTCATGGTCACTCTGGCACCGGTCGGCAGTAGGGAAGACATAACGACATTGTTAAATCCGCTGGCACCAGCGTTCGTTTTCTCTTCCAGAATGGCACCGGATTGAAGAACAGTCTGCTGAATCACAGTTGAACCACTGGTTTCTATGCGAACATCGCCATCTTTTTTGTTAATGACCATAGTAGCCAGATTGGAATCTTTGACATGGATACTGTGGCTGCCGCCGCCATTGACGGTTGTTGTTCCTTTGACCGTCACATGATCGAGCAGTGCATCTCCTTCGCCAATTCCCTGGCCAAGCAGCAGATCACCCTCGATGACCATATTACGCAGTGTGCTGCCAGCGGCATTGAGCTGTACATTGCCGGATATCTGCTGTTGTCCAGATGCCGGTCCGTAGACTCCAGCTGTATTATAGACTGTCGCTGCAGCACCGGTAGACTGAAGTGAACGATTCAGTACGGTGACGGCTTCGGCACGAGTCGTTGTGTCTTTGGGACGGAATCCTTTTTCATCGCCATTCATCAGTCCGTTATCGATCACGGCACCGATCGAGCCTTTGCTCCAGGAAGGGCTGTTGGCTGTATCTTTCATTCGACTGGCCGAGCCGGATGATTTTAATTTTTTGATAGAGGTCAGAATAACCGCCAGCTCCTGACGGGTAACTTGCTGCTCCGGATGGAAGGTGGAATCTTTGTATCCTTCCATATAACCTTGCGCTTTGGCCATAGCGATATCGTTATAGTACCAATCGGATGGTTGTACATCGCGATAATGAATGGGTACGGATGAAGTGAATCCGAATGATTTGTTGATCAGTGCAGCCAGCTGCGAACGGGTTACACTCTGATCCGGCTGTAGACTGCCATCCTGGAAGCCGCTAATATAGCCTTTGTTTTGCCAATCGATAAGAACATTTTTGGCCCAGTGATGCTGGATATCAGTCGCATTGACTGACTGTGCGCTGACTGGATCAGCTCCTGTGAGTCCGGCAGTCGGCAGCAGAATGGCTGTGCTCAGCAGCAGGATGGCCCACGGCCGAATTTTCGTCGTTAACATTCCTTAAGTCCCCCAATAAACCACAAATTTAAGCTTTATACCTAATCCCAATATAGTCTTAAAAACCTAATATTATCTCTTTTCTTTACAAAAATAGGCATATTGATCCATATTACTACAACTTTATTCTTTTGGGAAATGAATTTTCCTGTAATGGAATTGTATGGATAGGAAATAAGGCGGCTATTAATCCAAGGAACGCCAAAAAGCAGGCTCCGATCCATGACCGGAGCCTGCTATTATTTATGGATCTTATAATGATCAAAAAGAATTGCTGGTTAATAAAGAACTAACCGTCAGCTTGTTTGTTACGCCTGCTGCACATCCAGTACAGCCTGATGGATCAGATCGTACAGATCTTCAAGGTATTGCTCTTCAATACAGGAGAAAGCAACCCGCAGATCATGCTCACCCAGAGCAATTGTGCCGACTTCGTACTGGCTCAGCAAGCGCTGGCGTACATCTTCCGCCGATACATTTTTGAGCTTCAGGCACATAAAGTAGCCGGAGTTAAACGGATAGTATTCCCATACATCGCCGTATTTGCCGCTGTCGAGCAGCTGTTTGACTTTGTTGGCACGGCCTTTCATTACCTGGAATTTTTCGGCTTTTTGCGCTTCGAATTCAGGGGAGCGTAGAGCGTTCAGTACAAAGGTCTGGGATGGATGTGCACCGCTGGAAATGGTGGCACGGATAATACCCAGTGTTTTTTGCTCCAATGCTGTCAGCGCCGTAGCTGAAGAGGAACCATACGTAATAAATCCAACGCGGAATCCCCAAACATATTCTTCCTTGGTCGCGCCGTCGATCTTGATCGGCAGAATGCGCGGATGCAGATTATTCAGTTCGCCAAACAGGGATTCCTGCATGGAATCTTCGAAGAACAGTCCAAAGTAGGCATCATCCGTTACTACGACTACATTGATCCCGGCCAGTGCCGCTTCGTTGATGGCAGCTACGATCCGGTGACCGTCTTCGACGCTTGGTGTGTATCCGGTCGGGTTGTTTGGGAAGTTCAGGACGACAATTGCTTTGCCGCGGTCTTTTTGTTCCAGTAATGCATCGCGCAGACCATCGCTGTTGAAGCTCATATCTTCGGTGAACAATGGATAATTGATGATCTGTGCCCCGCGGCGGATACCGAAGGTCAGTTCGTAATTTTCCCAGTTCTTGTCCGGATAGATGATCGCGTCACCCTCATCGGCGAACAGATCGGCTACGATGCTCAGACCATGGGTCAGTGCATTGGTTACGATCGGATTGCCGAATTGTTGATCGGCCAGAGATGGATTGTCCTTGATCATTTTCTCGCGCCATGCGCTGCGCAGCTCGGGTTTGCCGGCTGGCGGAGCATACGGATACAGATCTTTCGGCTGAAAAGCGGATAAGGAATCCTGAATGACTTTCAGATGCATTGGTCCACCATTTTCGGTAGCGATACCGATCGTAGCATTGTATTTTTTGGCCTGGCTTGAAGCTTCTGCCGATTGGCTCAATATGCCTTCTTTGGGGAAATACATTTCTTTGCCGAGCGTGGACAGCATGTCGTAAATATAGGGACTGTCCTCTTTCAGGTTCTCATTCAATTGTTCTGCCAGTGGGTTCATCTTGTTCATCCTTCCGGGTCTGTTTAGAAGATATCAACCAGGCGAATCTGCTGCATATTCCGTCTGATTTCGCTGCCTCATAGTATATCATTGTTCACATTATGGTGTCACTGTGCAACCGGAGGATTTTGAATGAATAGATGTGAACGTCGTATGAAGAATGTCTTGTACGGACCAGATAGGAATGCTGTCGTAAGCCGATCAGATAGGCAGGTTGGCGTATGGTAAAATAGGTCAGCAGGATACTTCTATAGAAAGAGAGTGAATTCATGCACTATCAGTCCATCAAAGTAGTATGTATATCTGGAAGCCTGCGTGAACCAGGCAGCTGCTTTTTATATAATAGATACAAAGCAGAAAGCAAAAGCACAAAGTAGGAAGAAGAAAGTAGGAAACTGGATACTGGAAGCTGGTTCTACCCCCACCTAAAAAAGCTGCTCTGCCGGAGTGTGGACTACAGATCCTGATCGTCTGCTGTATTCTTGCCGGTCGCTCCACTTGCTGACTGATGATACGGACAGTATTTTTCCATCATTTCCAGAGTGGACAGATCGTCAGCAGATCCGCGCTGCTGCAGGCCGCTTATGATCTGTTCGCGTTCCTCACCCCGGACATTCTGGCCGAACTTGAATTTGGCCGTCCATTCGTCCGGGATAATCTTGATCAGCGCGACTCCCTTGAGGCGAGGGATATAACGGGGATCTTCGATAGTAATGGGATCATAGCCGCCTTCCGGCTGCAGTTTTTGCATAAAGATGCCGAGTGCCATCGCTTTTTCCTCAAGATCCGTGACGACCTCGGCATGACCCCGCACTGTTACACTTTTGAAAAAGGCGGTAGCCGGACAGGCCATTTCTTCATCGGTAAAATAAGATGGGATCAATGCGTACTCCCTGGCTGCCGAAAAAGTGACCTTGTTATCCTCCCGGAGCAGCTGCATTTTCTCCCCGGCGCGGCTGCCATGCATGTAAAATACTCCATTGCCGTATGCAAAATTAAGCGGAATCACCCGCGGCCATCCATCCTCGCTAGTGAGTCCAAGAAAGCCAAAACTGACTTCACCGAGAAATTGTTCAAATTCCTGCTGCTCGTCTACTGTAAATTCTTTTCTTCTCATTGTTAAATTCTCTCCCTTATCTCCTGTTTGGATGATTGACGTTCCGAGGTAATCAGCTTATGCTGAAAATTGACAGGCGAAAAGAGCCAATACAGGTACAATGGTATAGTCCGATTTTAATGAATTAACGTATAGAAGTATAAAAGGGAAAATAGTTCCTATGTGTGACTTCTTGTGCATCTCTCTGTACAGATAGGTTCAATGTATACGCTATTCGTAAGCAATTAGCCTGAGTTACATTCAATTGTCCAATATGATCAGCTGGAAAGGAGACAGGCACGATATGGATATCACTATTGCGTATCAGCGCGCTCTGCAGCAGCATCCATACAAATACATAGCGCTGTATTATGCACTGCGTGAAAATATTCTAAATGGATCGCTGCAGCCGGGAATGAGACTGCCCTCCACGCGTGAGCTGGCAGCGAGTTATGGTGTCTCCCGGGGGAGCGCAGCCGAAGCCTATGATCTGCTGCTGGCTGAAGGATATACCGAATCGGCTGTAGGCAGAGGCACCTATGTCGCCCGGCAGCTCACCAGTCTGCCGGTGATTCAGCACAGCACAAAAAAGGAGCAACCGGATCCGAAGCGCTCTGCTGCTGTATCTACCGCCGATCCGTCCAATAGCTATCGTACGTTATCCCGCTGGGGTAACCGTCTGTTGGAGATGGATCAACGGCAGCCTGCCGAATCACCAGCTGCTGATGATCCAGCCAACCTCCCGATCACACCATTGCAGAGACCTGCAACAATGATTTCTTTTGCTCCCCGTGAGATTCTGCTGGAGGGTCGCTCACTGACCGACTGGAGAAGTGCAATGACCGGTGCTGCGAGAGATTTACAGCAGCCGGTCCACAGTTCCGGACAGCGAGAAGAAGCCGGCGGTGATCTGCTGCTGCGCGAAGCGATCTGCAGTCATCTGGGACGTACGCGCGGTATCGCTGCCCAGCCGGAACAGATCGTATTATGCAGCGGCTCGATGGAAGCGATTGTGCTGCTCTGTCAGCTGCTCATTAATGAGGGAGAGCCTGTTATTCTGGAAGATCCGTGTTATCCCGGTATCTCCCGTGCGATTACAGCCTGCGGTGGACAGGTATGTCCGGCACCGCTGGATCGGCAGGGCATTATTCCGCAGGATTGGGATTCCCGCCTGCTGTTCGTTACACCAGGCCGCCAGTTTCCTACCGGAGTCGTCCTGCCGCTGCCCAGACGACAACAGCTGCTCCAGTGGGCAGAGCATCGGCAGGCGTGGATCGTCGAGGATGATTATGACAGTGAATTTCGCTGGGAAGGCCGCCCGGTAGAGCCGCTCAAGGCGCTGGATACAACAGACAGCGTGATCTATGTCGGTTCCTTTTCCAAAAGTATGTTCTCCAGCCTGCGGCTTGGTTATGCGATTATGCCTCCGGGACTGGCGCAAGCGCTTATAGCAGCCAAGCGCCTGTATGATCCGCTGCCTTCTTCCCGGCTGGAGCAGCGTGCACTGGCCCGCTTTATTATGCGAGGGGATTATATGCGTCATCTGCGCCGAATGACCCGACTGTACAGGGGACGTCATGCCATGTTTCGTGAACAGGTCGAACAGCAGCTACGGGGAGTATTTTCCTGGATGCCGGTCGGCTCGGGACTGCATGTGTACGGAGTATGGCAGCATGATCGCGAATCGTATGCACAATTCCGGCAGATCGCAGCAGGCTGCGGAGTCCGCTGGCGGGATGCTGCCGATTACCAGCTTACCGAAGGTACGCCTGCAGGCTGCTTCAGTTTTGCCCATCTGGAGGAAGAGCAGATTATAGAAGGAATCCGGCGTCTGCGGAATGCATGGAACACGCTGCAATCGACAAAATTTCATTAATTAGGTAACCTACCATTGACGAATACGAACTTTTTGCGCAATATAAGCCCATAGCCATTTAATATGACACAGCGGTATAGTTGAGATTCGAGAGATGCCTAGATAGAGGAATTGGAGAAGGAGGAACACCATGCTTGAATTATCGCCTGCTTCATTTATATTGAAGCCCGCCTTTGCCAAAATTTTCTGTGAACCGGAGTGGCGCTGGCCCAAACGGGAAAAGCCCATGCCCAATTATGATCTGTTCTATGTATGGAGTGGAGAAGGCGAATTGATCCTGAACGGAGAGCCTTATGCGATCAGCAAGGGAAGCTGCTTTGTATTTCGTCCGGGAGATGAGACGACGGCTACGCATAATCCGCAAAAGCCGCTGGTGCTGACCTATATTCATTTTGATGTAGATGCACCGGTCAGCCGCATCCCTGCACGCTACCGGGTGCTGGAGGAGACGATTGATTTCGAATATATGCTGGTCCGGTATGTACGGCTGCTGCTGGAACAGGCTTTTGCCGCTGAAGAGGAGGCGCGTCTGATTCTGAAGCAGCTCATGATCCATCTGCTGCGCGACGAACAGCACAAACCGGCTCCTCGCAAAGTAAGCAATCAGCTGAACGAGACGATTCAGGAAGTCGCGAATTATATCCGCCAGCACCCAAGCCTTGCGCACCGGGTGGAAGATCTGGCTTCACGGGCAGGATTGTCACCGCGCTACTTTTCGATCAAGTTCAAGGAACTGATGGGCGTATCTGTGCAATCGTATATCATACGGATGCGGATCGAGCGGGCAGAGCATCTGCTCGTCTATACGGGGATGAATGTAACCGAGGTGGCAGATGCGCTGGGATACCGTGATATTTTCTTTTTCAGCCGTCAGTTCAAGCAGTACACCGGCAAAAGTCCTTCCGAGATTCGCTAGCACGAGCGATGATTCCCGAACTGCTGTAAAGTTGCTCCGGGATGGCAAACTGCATTACAATAAAAGGAAGCATGACGATAAACGCCCCGATCCGTTGTTTGTTTCATTCGAAAACACGCGGGGTAAATACTGCTCATGTATATTGTAAGCATGAGGTAAACTTCTGTAAGCGGTTCTATCGTGAAGCAGCAGATACCATGCCATAGAGAGGGGGCCTTCACAATGCGTTTGAGAAGACGGGGGCGTAACAATAGTTCATCCAAGTTCAGCAGCAAAGTCTTCCGTAACCGTCTGCGTCGATTCGAGACTGCAGCACAACGGGCAGCCGAAGCCTGGTTCTAATCCAACTTATACTTAAGCAGGATGTATTTATATATAGGACAACCAAACAAAGCAGCAGCCCCGCCGAAGGTAACAATCGGACGGGGCTGCTGCTTTGTATCATTTATAATCTATCTGTCTTTGATCATTCTGTAGAATTTTCGCCTATAGCGATTGATCGCCGTATTAAGAAGGATCGATCAGACGACGATAAGGACGGGTCGCTTCCATATCCATCAGCGTGCCCAGCTTCTCACCCATTTTGACCCGGCTGCCGATATGCAGCATCTCGTCCGGGGTAAAGGTACCCTGCTGGATCAACAGCACAATCGTTGAGCCAAATTCAAAATAAGCGAGTTCATCGCCTTTGTTCCACGAGGTACGTGTCTCGTCGGCATAGCGGATACTGCTGACATTCAGCGCGCCGACCTTCACGACCGCCACTTCTCCATAATGATGCTGCATGTAGGTGATCTGACGCTCATTACGGCTCAGAACTGCGCGCATATTGAGCATACTTTTGTCATTAACCGGATAGACTTTGCCCGGAATATGATCCCGCTCGGTCTGCTTGCCGGTGACCGGAGCATGAATCCGGTGATAATCGGTCGGACTCAGGTAAAGCACGAACATATATCCATCACGGTAAGTCTCCATCCGCGGAGAGTGATTCAGCAGTTCTTCGAGGCTGTAGTCCTGGCCTTTGACCTGCGGAATCAGACCGTCCTGCAGTGGTCCCATAGCGGTGATCAGCGCATCGACCGGGCTGGTCAGCGACATCGGGTCCGCATCAACAGGACGTGCACCTGGACGGAGCCGTCGGGTGAAGAATTCATTTAATGTATGATAATCGTTGACGCTTTTCTCGGCGTCTTCTGCCGGAATGCGATAGGCCTGAATAAATTTCGGGATTAACGCGCGGCTGGCCCGTGATTTAGCAAAGCTGCCTGTCAGCCGGGATACCCATTTGCGTGAGGATAACTCGGTCATCAGGCGGAACAGTGAATTGGCCATGATAGTAATGTACCCCTTTCCAAATTAAGGAAAAATAATGCGATCATTTGTTTGCTTCGTTATATTGACACAGATAGAATTCAAAATCAACGCCTAAATCGGAACGTCCGGCACCACCTGTCCAAACATGATAAGATACAGGTAGGAGTGCAGACCATTCATGCATTGAATCAGGAGTTCCCTGTTTAAGGCATTATAAAATATATAAACAAGAGATTATTGTATACTTTTTGGCTGCAAATGTCACTCATCAGGTTAAGGTCATATCATGCGTAAAGGAGGAATAACAATGACTACATTCGGTTTAATCCGTCATGGAAGCACCATATGGAACAAAGAGGGCCGTGCACAGGGAAGTTCGGATATTCCGCTTAATGAAGACGGCTGGAATCAGGCTCGCCAGCTCGGTGAACGCATCGCTGGCGAATCATGGGATCGTATCTATGCCAGTGATCTGATTCGTGCGCGCCAGACTGCCCAGGCAATCGCCGAAGCATCGCAGCTGCCGGTCAGCTATGATCCACGTCTGCGGGAACTGGATGGCGGCCAGATTGAAGGTACTACACAGGCAGAGCGAATCGAACGCTGGGGAGAGCAGTGGAAGCAGCTGGATCTGGGATTGGAGACACCGGAGTCAGGTGCGGCACGCGGTATCAGCTGTCTGCAGGAACTGGGGCAAAAGTATCCCGGCGAGCGCATTCTGATCGTTAGCCATGGTGTACTGCTCAACCATGTGCTGAACGCAATTCTCAAGGAAGAACCGAAATGGCATACGCTGGAAAATATGTCGATTACCGTTGTACGCTGTGATGAACAAAATGCCTGGGAATGCGAATTGTACAACTGTGTCCGCCATCTGCTACCATATGAAGCAGAACAGCAGCAATAAACCAATCATCTTATAGGTCATGCTGCGGGGGAGATGAAAACAGTGCAATTGAAGTGGTTGGAGTGGGCCAAGCAGATTCAGGCAATCAGTCAGGCGGGGCTGGAATATTCCAGGGATGTGTATGATCTGGAGCGATTTGAGCAGCTGCGGGAGCTGAGCCTGGAGATTATGCAGCAGTACACGGATGTAGAGATTGAGCTGATTCGCGAATTATTTGCAGGAGAGACCGGTTATGCGACACCCAAAGTGGATATCCGCGCGGTTGTTTTTCAGAATGATCGTATTCTGATGGTGCGCGAGAAGCTGGATGGGGCATGGGCTTTACCGGGAGGATGGGCAGATATCGGACTGTCGCCCAAAGAGATCGCTGTCAAAGAGGTCAAGGAAGAGTCCGGCTATGATGTTCGCGCCGGTCGTCTGCTGGGCGTAGTGGACAAGAAGTTCCATCCGCACCCTCCTTCACCATGGCATGTATACAAATTTTTTATCGAATGCGAGCTGATCGGCGGTACAGCAGCAGTAGATACGACCGAGACGATGGAGGTCGGATTTTTTGCCGAGAATGAATTGCCACCGCTGTCGGTAGAGCGTAATACAGAGCAGCAGATCCGTACCGCATTTCAATATCTGCGCCAGCCGGATCTGCCAGTATTCTGCGATTAATACCGAGTCATCGGATTACAGAATAACAAGAGGCAGCTGCGTTTATTGCAGCCACAGAATCAGTACCGGCAGTACCAGCATAGAGGACAATGTCGTCCACAAAATGCAGCGTGATACGAGCCGGGGGGCTGCTCCGAACTGTTCTGCCAGAATAACGGCATTAACCGCTGTAGGCATGGATGTGAGAATCAGCAGTACATCAAACAGATTGCCCTTCACGCCAATCAGTGTGAGCAGCAGCCAGGATAACAAAGGTGCGGCAGCCAGCCGGATCGTCATGCCTGCCCAGAAGGCACGCTGTGATGGTCGGGCGGCTGCCGTTTCGTTGTTTCGAGAGCCGACATTGATCATCTGGGCGCCAAGAACCACGAGTGCAACCGGCGAATAGGCGGCGGCCAGCATGGCAAATCCCTGATCCAGCGAAGCAGGCAAGGTCATTTCCGACAGCCGCAGCAGCACCGCGATTACAGTAGCATACACTGCTGGCAGACGGAAAATAGAAGCAAAAGCCTGTCGGGCCGAGAAATGCGAACGGGCTGCAAAAAATACGCCAACCGTATTCACAATAACCATTTGCCCGATCACGTAGACGGAAGCCTTGTCCAGACCGAGCTGACCAAAAGCCAGAAATACAAGGGGCAGCCCATAATTGACGCTATTGGTAAAAGTAGCGATCAGCGTCAAGCCTGCCTTTTCCTGTGGATTCAGATGCAGAATTCTGCTGACAACAACCGCTATCAGCCACAGCGCAACCAGTGTCAGCAGAGAAAAGGTAACCGTAGAACTCACATCCTGCCACGAAATCTCCGCATGCAGCAGCGTATTGAATACAATCGATGGCGTAAGTATATACAGAGAGAGTGTAGCCAGCGGCTTGGTATCCAGCCCACGGAATCGACGCAGCAGAATGCCGCCTACCACAGGAAGAGAAATCGGAAGAAAAACCTGGTACAACGTAGACAGTAAATGCATCAGCATAACAGTTATCCTTTCGGCAGCGATATAATAACAGACAGGCAGCAGATAGCAGAACAGATATTTTGCTCCCTGGTGGAATCCTGTAATCGAGTATGGAACTGTTATCAATGTAAGCCTGCACCGGTCTATCGTCAAATATCCGATTCCTATTCATTTATAGGATTAATCTATTAGTGAATATCAACTTATTGGTTTTGTTCTATTGGAGGTAGTTAGTAAGTCTATTAACCGAAAAGAAAGCGCCGGCAGCAGCGAGCGCTTGATCATGTTCGTATTCCATATAAGGTAAAAGGTTTGGCTTGTTTAGAATGTTAGTGATGATCAGAACATTGTATTGGTATTGGCAGACTTTTCCGGTACCGGCTGAACGACATCCCAGTGTTCCACAATCTTGCCGTTGGCTACGCGGAAAATATCCACAACTGCACTTCCGCGGTCATTTTTGCTGCTCTGGGCATGGACATGCAGAGCGACAATATCTCCTTCTGCAATAACGCGAACGATCTTGTTGCGGCTGTCCGGATTGCTTTGCAGTATAGGAATAAAGGATTCCAGTGGCTTGCGGCCGGTAGGAACCGTAGGATTATGCTGGATATAATCTTCGGCGACATATTTGTGCAGAGCGGCTCCATCATGTTCGTTGAAGAACTGGTTGTAGAAGGTAGTTACCAGCTTCTTGTTAGCCGCAACCTGCTGTGAAGAAACAGGTTTTATCTGTACGGAGGTGCCGGGAAGAGGGAACATGGTATTGTCATTGGCTGATTTGTCGGGTACCGTTTGTCCCACATCCCAATGCTCGACAATTTTATTGTTTTTGATCCGAAAAATATCAACAACAGCCATTCCTTTATCTTGTTTACCCGTTGTTACATGATAGTGAGCCATGACTAGATCACCCTGGGCAACAATACGCTTCACATCTGCTTTCAGATTGGGATTTTGTTTGATATATGCTCCGAAAAAGTCTGCAAAAGCCTGGCGTCCGTCTGCCGCGAGCGGATTATGCTGGATATAGTCTTTGGCGATATAGGAGCTGATTTTGTTGAGCTTATGTTCATTAAAGACCTCTTTGTACATGTTCAGTACCAGCTGCTTGTTTTTGGTTTGCTGGGATGCAGTAGCTTTGGCCGTAGTGCTGGTCTGGGACACAGGAGCAGGCGGGCAGACAGACGATGCGGCGCTGGCAGCAGGCAAACCGGCTGTCATCACGGTAATCACAGCGGCAACAGCGGTACTGATCCACAGGGTACTTTTCTTGTTCATTGAATATCACTCCTTTGATTATAAGCAAGCTATAAAGCTTGGGATTTGATTAGATTGTAACCTGTAACTGCACACGTTTCAACTAACGGTGATGAAAGGACTATAAAAGGAGGGAGAAACCCCTTTTTTTATATATATAGTGACATAATGAACCTATCCTTTTCCCTATAAGCAACAAAAAGACGCCTTTCCGATATGAAAAAGAAAGGCGTCTGCAGAATAAAATGATTTTGAGGATATGTTGTTGCTCCAGAGTATGGCGGTGCTGTCTGCTTTGTTGTCATGGCATGCTTGCAGCTGCTCTATACTTATACCAGGCATTTGCTGCGTGCTGTACTGCTCTAGTTTTTTCCATATAATGATGCAGCCTCGAAACGATGATTAATCCGGCTGGATCGGCTGGAAAGTGATCGGGTATTCTTTGACTCCAAATACAAAGGCACTCTGGATCGGCTCCAGCTGTGTGCCTTCTACCAGTGCAATCCGGTCCATATGACGCAGCAGCGTGTTCAGAACGACCCGGCCTTCGAGCCGTGCCAGCGGTGCACCGAGACAGAAGTGAATACCAAAGCCAAAGCCCATATGCTGATTCGGCTTGCGATCAGGGATAAAGGTATCGGAATTGGCAAATTTCTGTTCGTCCCGATTGGCAGCTCCTACCCAGGAAATAACCTGCTCGCCTTCACGAATCTGCTGGCCGCGCAGTTCGATATCTTCTTTGGCGACACGTCCGATCGCAACGATCGGCGGATAATAGCGCAGTGTCTCCTCGACAGCGGTCGGTATCATCTCCGGATGTTCGCGAAGTTGCTGCTGCAGCTCCGGCTGTTCGGCCAGAATACGTACCGCATTGGTGATCAGATTGGTCGTGGTCTCATTACCGGCAGCCAGCAGCAGGATACAGAAGCTAATAATCTCATCTTCGGTCAGATGCTCGCCTTCGATATCGGCGGCAATCAGCAGGGAAATCAGATCGTCCTGCGCGCTCTGGCGACGCTCCTGGATAATACGGCCAAAATAGGCTCCGAGCTCTGCATTGGTACGGTCTTTCTCTTCCATCAGTTCCTGAAAAGCTTCATCACTGTCATTGCGGGCACCTTTGACCAGGATATCGGACCATTCCTTGAACCGGTCACGGTCGGATGACGGAACACCCAGCAGCTCGGCAATCACAATAACCGGCAGCGGAGTCGCCAGATCATACACCAGTTGAAGCTGTCCCTGCTGGAGATGAGGGGCGAGCAAGTCATCTGCAATATTCTGAATATGCGGTGCCAGTTCCTCAATCTTGCGCGGGGTAAATGCCTGATTAACCAGATCACGCAGCTGCTTGTGTTTGGGCGGGTCCTGAGTTAGCATACTCTCGCGGTTGGCACGATTGCGCCGCGAGGAGAATAACTTGGGATTTTTCAGTACATACTGCACATCTTCATACCGGAACACATCCCAGCAGCTGCGATTCTCATCGTAGCGGACAGGAGACTGCTCCAGCAGTTCGTTATACACATCAAACGGGAACAATTGATGTTCCACCGTATTTAATTCACGCATAGGGATATAGTTGGCGTACTTGTTACTGATCTTTTTCATAAGTTCCTCCTTATTAAATATATAATTATTTACATAAAGGGCGTTGCTCCAATTATATAACATCCTATAGTCACATACAAATTTTGTAATTTTTGCTGTTGCTTTTGTTTCCCCTTTTTGATGACTTGTATAACCGGATTTCCTTATTTTCATAGCCTAAGCAGCAAAGTAGCATCATGAAGAGACCCAACCTGCTGATTAACCAGCTTGCGAAATGGGGAAAGAAAACAGATACTTGCTTGCTGTTTGCTGTTTGCTGTTTGCTGTTTGCAGGAGGAAATCACATGGGAAACAGGCTTGGTAATCTGACAAAATCATCATTTTGTGTCGATAGAAAAGCAGCCAAAAGATTGGATATACTAGGATAAGCAGCAGGATATACAGAAGAGCAGGACAGCATACATACCTGATTGGTAGAAGACCGGCACAGCCGGAAGAAATGGAGAACAGGGAGGCAGACGATGGAACAGACATTGGTTATTCGGGAAGCGCATCAAGAAGATATAGCGGCACTG
This sequence comes from Paenibacillus bovis, assembly GCF_001421015.2. Classification (NCBI taxonomy): domain Bacteria; kingdom Bacillati; phylum Bacillota; class Bacilli; order Caryophanales; family Paenibacillaceae; genus Paenibacillus; species Paenibacillus bovis. Next base: position 4,820,994 of record NZ_CP013023.1, on the reverse strand, counting down.
GCAGTGCTGATGGACGAGTTGGGGTATCCGGTATCCGAGGAAGATATGAATACACGGTTTCTGGCTTTGCAGGAGCATCCGGATTATCAGTGCTATGTAGCAGAAGCCGATGGTGAAGTGATTGGCATGATCGGATTGATCCGAGAGCTTCGCTTTGAACGTGATGGAGTACATGTACGGATCGGTTCACTGGTCGTTCGTGAACAGCATCGTGGCGGCGGAATCGGCAAAGCGCTGATTTTGGCAGCAGAAGGCTGGGCTGGCAGTGTAGGCGCCCGGGCGCTTGCTCTGAACAGCAGCAATCGCGAAGAACGGACAGGAGCACACGATTTTTACCGTCACTTGGGTTATGAAGGAACATCTACCGGCTTTGTAAAGCGGATTGTGTAGATGAAATAGTACAGCTTGGATAACGGTCTACTCTATGGGAAGCAGTAAACACAAAAATAATGGATGCAAATACGCAATGTCAAAAAGGAAGCCCCCTGGGGAGCTTCCTTTTCGTATAGGGCTTGTACTATTCTTTTCCTGAATCAGATGCTTTGGCTAGTCCTACCGCTCCATCCAGACAGCAGCAGCGATGTTCGCAGCTGCAGATTGGAAAAGGCAACCGGTTTGCAGCAAGGAGCTGCTGCTGAGAATCTGCTGTGAACAGACCTGTATTACATGTGGCGTGCAGCTGGCTGTACAGGATTCGGCGAATGCGGATGAGTCGGCAGCTTTCCGCTGCGCGACCAGTTCGTCCACATCCGCAGCAGTTTCTCCACCGGCCCATAGCTATATTTGCGCAAATATAGGGGACTAAATACGAACTGCAGGGCATAAACGAGCACCGCTATCAGCGTGCCCCATGCAACTCCAAGCTGTCCGAACAACCCCAACCCATATCCGTAATAAATAGTCGTGCAAATCACGCTTTGCAGCAAATAGTTGGTCAGCGACAGCTTGCCGACCGCGACAAATCCGTTCATCCACTTGGCTGACTGCCATTTGAGATATAACCATGCAAAAGCAAAAATATAACCAATCGACAGGATCGGGCCGCCGAACAGCAACGAGAAGGTCTCCCAGTCCAGCGCCGGCATGATGAACATCATCAATTTGCTAATCAGACCAATCGGCAGGAAGATCAGCATACCCTTGAGGTAAAAAGCAGACTTGCTCTGTGGATCATCGAACATTCTTGTTTTGGCCATATACATTCCCAGCCAGAATAATGGAATATACAGCATGGACGTCATACCCATCAGTAGAAAAATCAGGATAAAAACGAGCGGGAACTCGATACCGGGCATCGTCATATTGCGCTGTACGAGAATATCGGTGTAGCTGCCTGTGCTATACACATGCAGTGTCTCCAGATGATAACTGCGCTCTGCTGCAGTGATTGCCGTATCAACAGGCACCAGCAGACCCAGTCCGCCAAACAGCAGCATCATGCCGAATCCGATGCTTGTCCATATCATCAGTGTCCGCGGCTGACAGCGGATAAATAGAAGCAGTACAAATCCATATAGTCCATAGTAGGTAAGAATATCGCCTTCCCAGATAAAAAATCCATGCAGCATGCCGATCACCATTAGCAGCAGGAAACGGCGGCTCAAGTAAGGATAAGGGGAGAGCTGCCTGCTTTCCAGACTTTCCTTCATCTTGATAATGCCAAAGCCGAACAGGAAAGCAAATATCGGCATAAAGCTGCCGACCACAAGCACTTCCAGTAGTCCGTTTACTACATGATCTGTCGTGGAGAAACCAGGCTCTTTGAGATCGAATGCTCCCCAGGAACCATACTGAAAAATCAGCATATTGGCGAGAATAATACCGAGCAGCGAAAATCCGCGCATGGCATCGATCATTTTCAATCTTCGAGGGGGTATGTACATCATCGTCCTCCTTGTATTCTATAGTGGGGTAACTCTGCAGCTTGGTCGCCTGATGATCAAAGGTTCTGCTGCGGCTTGCTCTTGATCGGCGACTTTCCTTTCATAGTAGAGACGGATAATGAGAAGGGTTAAAGTACATATACGCGGCGTTCTGCCAGATGTTGCATATTATGGATGTTTTCAAGATTTTGATCCGGTAAAAGAAGCATGGATAAATCGCGGAACAGGTTGTAATCAAGTGCTTTTATTGATAGCATTTACGTATTGGGCCCTTCTGTACGGCATGCCGGAATGATGCAGGCTTATTACATGTGAAGAGGGTATGAGAATGAACTGGATCAAATCCAATTTTAGAAAGTCTGATTTTATTGCATGGTACGTTATTATGGCGATCCTGCTGGTGATTCTGGAGTTTCGGAACAACCCTGATTCGGTTGGTGTGCTGAGTGTAGTGATTACGCTGGTCACTGCCATTATTCCGGCAGCTATTTTCAGTTTTTGCTTCCGTATGATCACCGGCTGGATTGTTAATCTTAATAAATAAAGGAGTCTATGTCCTATGATTAGTCACGCTATCGCCAGAAGAGTCCGCGAATTGGAGCAATATGCGCCTATGCTGACTTCGCCTGTAGATCTGGATGAATTCTGGGAGCAGACGCTGCAGCAGTTCCGTGCCAAACCGCTTTCCGCTTCTATGGAAGAATGTCCGACCCCGATGAAGGCTGTACGCTCCTACCGGGTCACCTACGAAGGCTTTGATGATACGCCGCTGTCCGGCTGGTATATTCGTCCGGCAGATGCAGACGAGAAAGCTTTGCCCTGTATCGTTATTTTCCACGGTTATGCGGGCAGCAAAGGCTATCCGGAAGATTATACCCAGTGGGTGTCCATGGGCTACGCCGTATTCGCGATGGATGTACGTGGACAGGGCGGCGAGACCGGCAGCCGTATGCCATCCGAGTTCGGTATGAGCTCCGGCTGGATGTCGCAGGGCATATTGGACAAGAATACCTTCTACTATCGTGCGATTACGGTGGATGCACTCAAAGCGATCGAATGGGCAGCTGCCCAGCCGGGCGTAGACGCGAGCCGGATTGCTACCTACGGAGGCAGCCAGGGCGGCGGACTCGTGCTGATCACCTCGGCACTGAGTGAGATTCCTGCAATAGCGGTAGCGAATATTCCGAATATGTGCCATATGGACTTTGGTATTCTCAATTCGGAGAGTTCGCTCAAGGAAGCTGCCCAGTTCATCAGCCGCTATCCCGAACATTTCAATCAGGTACTGAAGACGCTGAGCTATTTTGACATGATTAATCTGGCCGACCGGATCAAGATCCCGATTCTCGTCTCCTGTGGACTAAAGGATGTCGTCTGTCTGCCGGAAACGATTTTCGCTGCCTATAACCGGATTCATTCGGAAAAGGACATCGCAGTGTACCCGTTCGACGGCCATTACGTCAGCCCGCATCACAACCGCCGTACGATGGAATTTATCCAGCAGCATTTTGGCTGAGCTTGTGCTATTACGATGGAACATAGAACAGATTTCTCTACAAGCGGTATGCGCTCAGCATACTGCTTTTTTTATTGAAATTGGATATGTACTATGGATCTGATGTGGTAGCTTGCTGGGGTTAGCTGATTGTGCAATGGAGCTGGAGGATAGTGGTGTCTCTCGAAGGTAGCCGCGGAGCAAAGAGATTCTGCCACTCCCTCCGGTTAAGAATGAAGATCCTGAACAACCGCTTGCAGCGGTCGATCTCCATTCTTAAATGTCGGTCGTTGGCAGAATTCTCTTTGCTCCGCTCTGTGCATGGAGTTCCGCTGGCACTTGAACTGCTGACAATAAGCTACAGAATAGTATTGTGCAAAATAACGTAGCCCGGTTCATAATAGCGAAGTCCAGTCCAGTCCAGTCCAGTCCAGTCCAGTCCAGTCCAGTCCAACTCAACTCAGAATAACCTTTGACAGCAAAGAAGTAGATCATACGTATGGCTAAAAAAATGAAGCAACCATCACAGAACGGAGCAAAGAAAATAAGGGCAAAGGACGACTTTGGAGCCTGGGAATCTACATTCTCTCCTATTCCGTAGATTCCTGGGCTCCACCCGAGGACGTGCCCTTATTTCTTTGCGGAGTGGTTGCTGCCCATCCATCTTAGTCACATCCAGCCCAGAGGTATCTAACTGCTACCATGCCAGCTCTAGTCAACCTATTGAGCCATACCTAGCAAAATAACAATCAAAACAAAGCGACAATAAAGAACAAAAAAGATCAAAAAAGGTCAAAACAGCAGAAAACAAAAAATAATTTTACCTAAACGACGCTAAACGGCAATAATCACCTCAAATCAATGCTAATCCGTTTTGAAGATTGGCGTAGCTCAAGCTATAATAAAGTCGTAAGGTCAGTGAAGGTCAAAAGACCTGTTCGCTGATCTACTTCTTCACACGAACAGTGAAGACTTATCAACATTACAATTTAAATGAATAATCACGGAGGAGGATGCTTTATGTTTGATTTGGTTCCTTTTGGTAAACGTCACGAAGAGTCCTGGGGTCAACTGATGAAGTCCTTCAATGATGTGTTTAATGATGACTTTTTTGCACCACTCAAATCGTCGACCCTGTCGTTCAAAACCGATATTCGCGAGACTGAAAATGCTTATCTGGTCGAAGCTGAGCTGCCTGGTTTTACCAAGGAAAATATCGATATCGACTATGCGGCTCCTTATCTGACCATCAAAGCAGTGCATCACGAAGAAAGCACTGCCGAGGATGAAAGCAAAGGTCAGGTTGTACGCAAAGAACGCCGTCATGGCGAATATGTAAGACGCTTTTATGTGGAAGATATTGATGCGGATCATATTCAGGCTTCGCTCAAGGATGGCCTGCTGAAGCTGGATATTCCAAAACGCCAGCGTCCGGAAGGTCGCCGGATCGAGATTCAGTCGGGTGAATAATATCTGTGCATCGCCTGGACAAACCGGATAGACACTGTTTAACCTACTGGTAAATTGGATTAAAAATAGGTAGAATAACAATGATATGTTAACCGATCGACGTACCAAAAATAGATAATGTACAACCTTTGCCGATCCTAAAGGTGCATTGTAGTCCCTGACCGCTATAATGCACCTTTTCTATATTTATAGAGAAAGGAGGGAGAATCCATGCCCCGGGATTATTATCAAAAGCTGGAAGTGGAACCTGGTGCCTCCAAACAGGATATCCGAAAGTCGTATCAGCGGCTGGCCAAAAAGTGGCATCCGGACGTTAACAAAGCACCCGAGGCGGAAGCCCGGTTCAAGGAAATTGCCGAAGCCTATGAAGTGCTCGGAGATGAGAACCGGCGGCAAAAATATGATGATCAGCTCAAATATGAATCAGCGCGCCAGGCTTATCAGTCCAATACGGGCAATACAGGCAGTACGAGTGCCAAATCCGGTCATACATCCCGAGCAGAAGACCGTAAAACAGCTGGCAGTACCAGCTACGAATATCGTACAGGCGGCGGATTGGATGAAGACTTTTTTGATATGTTTTTTGGCGATCGGATGAAAGATTATGATTTTTTCTCTAATACAGCCGGTAATGCCAGTTTCAGCAATAATAACGGGAATGGCGGTATTCCCCTGCGGACGACCCGTGCCAAGCTGGATATTACGCTGGAACAGGCTTATCGCGGCGACCATGTGCCGATCCGTCTGGGAGACAAGCGCATACAGATCAAGATCCCGGAGCGTATCCCGCAGGGCAGCACGATCCGTATTCGCGGCACCGGCAGCAATGGCATCGATGCCGACGAGGAGCTGCTGATCACTCTGCGGATTCTCCCTCATTCGGTCTATGCACTCGATGGCAGCAATCTGCAGGGTGTGCTGGAAGTGGCTCCATGGGAAGTGGTGCTCGGTACGGATGCCCATGTACTGCTGCCCGACCAGTCCAGAGTCCGGGTCAAAGTACCCTCCGGTATTCAATCCGGGCGGATTCTTCGTATTCTCGGTCGTGGTCTGCAGCGAGATGACGGCAGCTATGGTGATGTGCTGCTGGATGTGGAGATTATAGTCCCATCCGATCTCGGCGAGCAGGAACGTGAGCTGTATCGCCAGCTGGCTTCGTCAAGCCGTTATCAAGCGCAGATGAGACGACGCAAATCATAGCTCTCTTTACTTTATAGTTATATACAGCAGTAGGGTCGGTACAGTCCATGTCCGGCTCTGCTTGAAGTTGACAGGATACTATTGTAGAGCTGAAATGGACGTTCTGTGTGCGGGATTTATCTGGAGATACATCGTATGTAGGAAGATAGATAGTAGGAAATTTATTATAGCCAAATATAGATTAATCAGGAGGGAAACGTTTTGGATTACAATCGATTAACACATAAATTACAGGAGGCTGTCGCTACGGCCCAGTCGCTTGCGACATCGATGGGGCATCAGGAGATTGCACCTGTGCATCTGCTCAAGGCACTGCTGGAGCAGCAGGAAGGTCTGCTGCCGCGCCTGTTGCACAAAATGAATCTGCCGGTAGCTGTGATCAGCCAGCAAAATGATGAACTGCTGCGTCGCAGATCCAGTGTCAGCGGTTCGGCAGCTGTCAGCCGTTACGCATCGGCAGGACTGCTGCAGGTACTGAATCAGGCCGAGCAGGAAGCGGCGGAGATGAAGGATGAATTCGTCGCTGTCGAGCATGCGGTACTCGCCCTTATTTCCGTTAATGATCCCGGCAACCGGGAAGTACGCGATCTGTTGCACCGTCACGGACTGAATCGGCAAGCTGTACTGGCCGTATTGTCCGAGATTCGCGGTCATCAGCGGGTGACCAGTCAGGACCCGGAAGCCACCTATGAAGTACTGGAAAAGTACGGCCGCGATCTGGTCGCGGAAGTGCGCTCCGGCAAAGTCGATCCCGTGATCGGACGGGATGACGAGATTCGCCGGGTCATCCGTATTTTATCCCGCAAAACCAAAAACAATCCGGTGCTGATCGGCGAACCGGGTGTCGGCAAAACAGCGATCGTCGAAGGACTCGCCCATCGGATCGTACGCAAGGATGTGCCGGAAGGGCTCAAGGATAAAATAATCTTCTCGCTCGATATGAGCGCACTGGTCGCCGGTGCCAAGTATCGCGGTGAATTCGAAGAACGTCTGCAGGCTGTACTGCGCGAGGTCAGACAGAGCAATGGACAGATTATCCTGTTTATCGATGAGCTGCACACGATCGTCGGCGCCGGCAAAACAGAAGGTTCGATGGACGCAGGCAATATGCTCAAGCCGATGCTGGCACGGGGAGAACTGCACTGTATCGGAGCGACCACATTGGATGAATACCGCAATTATATCGAGAAAGATCCGGCTTTGGAGCGCCGTTTCCAGCAGGTACTGGTGAGCGAGCCGAATGTGGAAGATACGATTGCGATTCTGCGCGGGCTCAAGGAACGTTTTGAAGTGCATCACGGGGTGAAGATTCACGATAACGCTATTGTCGCTGCCGGAGTGCTGTCCGACCGTTATATCTCGGATCGTTTTTTGCCGGACAAGGCGATTGATCTGATCGACGAAGCCTGCGCCATGATCCGTACCGAGATTGACTCCATGCCAAGCGAACTGGACGAAGTTACCCGCCGGATCATGAAAATGGAGATTGAAGAAGCCGCACTCAAAAGGGAAACCGACGAGCTGAGCCAAAATCGTCTGGGTATCCTGCAACGCGAACTGGCTGATCTCAAGGAAAAGCAGCTGGAGATGCGAACCCGCTGGGAGCAGGAAAAAGAAGTCATCGAGCATGTAAATACACTCAAAAAGCAGCTGGAGCAGGCGCGTCTCGATCTGGAGCAGGCCCAGGAAGAATATGATCTCAACAAGTCTGCCGAACTGAGCTATGGCATTATTCCGGGACTGGAACGCGAACTGAAAGCTGCGGAAGAAGCAGCTCATCAGGATCAGGAAGGACGTCTGCTGCGGGAAGCAGTAACCGACGAAGAAATTGCCGATATCGTCTCCCGCTGGACCGGCGTACCGGTCAGCCGTCTGGTCGAAGGTGAACGTGAAAAGCTGCTCCGTCTGGAAGAAGTGCTGCATGAACGTGTGGTAGGTCAGGATGAAGCGGTGCAGCTGGTCGCAGATGCCGTGATCCGTTCACGGGCAGGAATCAAGGACCCCAATCGTCCGATTGGTTCCTTCCTGTTCCTCGGTCCGACCGGTGTCGGCAAGACCGAGCTGGCCAAGGCGATTGCCTCGTCCCTGTTTGACCGGGAAGAGAATATGATCCGCATTGATATGTCCGAGTATATGGAAAAGCACAGCGTGTCCCGTCTGGTCGGCGCTCCACCGGGATATGTGGGCTACGAGGAGGGTGGTCAGCTGACCGAAGCGGTACGCCGCCAGCCCTATTCGGTCATTTTGCTGGATGAAGTAGAAAAGGCTCATCCGGATGTATTTAACCTACTCCTTCAGCTGCTGGATGATGGACGTCTCACTGATTCGCAGGGCCGGATGGTCGATTTTAAAAATACGATCGTTATTATGACCTCCAATATCGGCTCGGTTCATTTGCTAAACGGAATGGAGCAAGAAGGACAGATCAGCGAAGCGGTGCGTTCTACCGTAATGCGAGAATTGAATCTGCATTTCCGTCCGGAGTTCCTGAATCGGGTAGATGATATTGTGATATTCAAACCGCTCCGCCGTACAGAAATTCGCCAGATCGTGTTCAAGCTGGCAGATCATCTGCGTACCCGTCTGGCGGATCGGCAGATCGGACTGGAACTCACGGATGCAGCTGCACAGCTAATCGCAGATGAAGGATACGATCCGGCCTATGGCGCCCGCCCGCTGAAACGTTTTATCCAGCGTGCTCTGGAGACCAGGGTCGCCCGTGCACTGATTGCAGGTGAAGCGGCTCCAGGTTCGGTCGTGCAGGTAGACGCGGATCATGGAGAACTGACTGTAGTTATTGGTGAGGCAGCTGCAGCGACTGCTCTCGAAAAGCCGCTGGCTGCTCATGAAGCGCAGGCATTCTGATTTGCGTATCATCAAAGCAATTGGACGTTGGCGATTTTATAGATAATACGATGCCAGCTGATCTAGAACTCATCTTATAAATAAACATGATAAAAAGGACTGCCAGTAAAGGCAGTCCTTTTTCATTTTCATATTCTCATATTCTCATTTTCACTAGCTGGATTTTATATCTGCCGCCTCTGTAATACCATACTGCGGAAACCTTTTCCGTACAGATCATCTGCATTGTCATATGACAGAAACATGTCCAAATCCATCTCAGCATCGATCTGCAGTTCCATCCCGCATTATAGAATCTGCTGATCTGCCATCTCTGCGGTGAACAGCTCTTTGGCGGTTCGTACAAACAGCTGCACGGCCAGAGAGGCATTACCCAACGAAGGTACAGCAATACCTATCTGGCGCGTGATCTGGGGAGATACTTCTCTGACTGTTAATTCATGCGGGAACATCGACAGAGCCAGCTCGGATACGATACCGATGCCGAGTCCCTGCCGGACCATATTGACCAGCGTACTGATATTATGAGTAGTGAAATTGATGCGCAAATGGCTTTTCTCACGCTGAAAAGCTTCCATGATAGCAACTTCATGCCCGCCTTTGCACAGGATCATATCCTGACCATCCAGATGACGAATCGAAATTGTCTCCTGGGCATGCAGTGGATGGCCATCCGGCAGCAGCACAATCATCTGGTCAGAATAGAGTGGGATAGTATCGACCAGCGGATCGGGCAGCAGAATCAGCCCGGCTTCGATCTGGCGGCTGTGTACCCATTCCCTCACTTCATTGGTTGAACCTTCCTGCAGATCGAAGACCAGATTGGGATAATTCTGACGGATCTGATGAATGATTGGGGGCAGGAAATAGGCGGATGCCGAAGGAAAAGCGCCAATCGTGATCGTGCCGATATCCAGCCCTTTTTCGGCAGCAACCTGCTGCTGTACTTTTTGCATACTTTGCAGAATCGAGCGGAATTCCAGCAGCACCCGCTGACCGACTTCTGTGAGTAGAACTCCTTTTTTGCGATCCCGGAGCAGCAGCTGCACATCCAGTTCATTCTCGATACTGGCAATCGCATGGCTGACTGCGGGCTGTGTCATATGCAATTCCTGGGCGGCTTGTGTAAAGTTAAGCGTCTCGGCAACACGAACAAAAACCATTATCTGCGTAATTGTCATAACAATAAAGTTATCTCCTTTATTCGAAAGATTCATTTTATTTATCATACCAAACGTTATAAGCTAAAAATATAAATATATGAATTTTAACATATGGATAGGGGAGAACGGAGATGAATGAATACTCATCAGGTGGTGGAACAGGCAGTCACTCGTCCGATTCAGGACATGCGCAGCCACTGCACAAAATGATGGTATCCGGCAGCAGTATATTGGTCGGTGCCTATAAGACAGGTAAATCGGGAGGGATAACACCGCGCAAAACATTGCTGCTGCTGTTATTTCTGGTCATGGTATGGGGAATCAACTGGCCGCTGACCAAGCTGGCATTACCGGACGTACCGCCGGTATTATTTTCGGGACTGCGTACGTTGATCGGAGGAGCACTGCTGCTGTTTATCGCTATGCGTCACCGGGAGAAGCTGCAGTGGAAGCGGAACTGGCCGGTGTATACGGTGCTGGCGATCTTTAATATTATTGGTTATTATGGACTGCAGACTGTAGGCATCGGTTATCTGCCGGCAGGATTGTTCTCTACGATTGTATTTCTGCAGCCGGTGCTGCTGAGTTTGTTTGCCTGGCTGTGGCTGGGAGAGAGCATGTCTGTGCTCAAAGTGGTCGGGCTGTTGTTCGGATTTGCCGGTGTGGCTGTGATCAGCTCCGGAGGACTGGAAGGCAATCTGTCGCCGCTGGGGATAGGACTGGCTGTAGCCTCTGCACTATGCTGGGCGATCGGTACGATTTATATGAAAAAGAAAAGTGCCCAGCTGGACTCGCTCTGGACAGTCACTGTACAACTGCTGATCGGCGGAGTGGTGCTGAGTGCGATTGGTTCGGGAACCGAGAGCTGGGGCGATATTCACTGGACGCCTTCGTTTATTGGGATTCTGCTGTTTATCTCCGTATTTGTGATCGCTGCCGGCTGGCTGGTTTATTTTAAATTAATGGACAGCGGCGAAGCCAGTACAGTAGGCTCGTATACATTTGCGATTCCGGTGATAGCGAATATTTTCAGCGTGATTTTATTGGGAGAATCGGTAACCCTGCCGCTGCTGATTGGACTGGTCATGATCGCGGTCGGAATCGGTCTCGTGAATCGCAAACGAACCATTGTCGTACCGGTTAAGCAGGCTTGTGATAACCGTTCCTGATCCAAGTCTGCATAGGAACGCAAATCATATCCAGACGATGTTATTAGGAGTTATACGCTGCAACATAGTACAAACAGAAAATCGATGATTCTATCTTTATACCCAAAGAGCTGATTTTGCATATATGCAAGATCAGCTCTTTTTATAGTTTGTAGTGTATCCTTATATAATAGTCAATGTATTAATCTATACATGATACAAATCGTCTATCCCATATCCACCTATGGAATTTGAATAAGAGTCAGACCATAAACAAGGAGTGTTTCCTGATGATAAGTTCCATATACGACCCAAGTTACTGTATATGATGAGCAGAGCGACAAGATTCTATCGATCAACAAGTATAAATTAAACGGAACCCTGTTAACGATTCCTTATCATGGTAGAAAAGTAGTGTTCAAACTGACTTCTGCTTAGATCATAAAAGGATCATCCTGATAAGCGCCCCGTAGAAAAAGGAAGCCAACAGGGATAGAAGGCAAAGGGTTCCGTTATGGATTTAAAAAGCATCGGCTGCTTTTTAAGCTGTCATTTATGCTTTTTTAAGCTGAATTTATACTTTATCCTTTATAGTAAGAAGGATTTTGCATAGATAGGCATATGCAGTACGATGATGGAGCGATCAGCGGATCGCTCTGTGTATGATCACGTAGGAGGGAATGATAGGATGCTTCAGGTCCAACAAGTCAGCAAGTATTTTGATCAGCGGCGCAGTGTGGACGGGATCGATTTTGAAATGCAGCGCGGGGAGATTGTCGGATTCCTCGGACCCAATGGTGCCGGGAAAACAACGACGATGCGGATGATTACCGGGTATTTGAAGCCTACATCCGGACAGATCTGGATCGATGGTCTGCCGATGCATGAACCGTCCCGCAAGGCCAGAACCAAAATTGGTTATTTACCGGAGACACCGCCTCTCTATCCGGATATGACGGTGAACTCTTATTTGCGCTTTGTCGCTGATCTGCGGGATGTACCGGTCAGACAGCAGAAGCTGCGTATTAGTGAGATGATCGACCGGCTCGGTCTGCAGGGAAGAGAGCGGCAGATTATACGTTCCCTGTCTAAAGGATACAAGCAGCGTCTTGGACTCGCCCAGGCGATTATTCACCAGCCGGATCTGCTAATCCTCGATGAGCCGACATCAGGTCTCGACCCGAACCAGATTCTGGAGATACGGCAGCTAATCCGTGAGCTGGGCGAACAGCATACGGTACTACTTAGCACGCATATTTTGCCGGAAGTGAGTACTCTCTGCAATCGGGTGCTTATTATTAATGACGGCCGGATCGTAATGGATGGCAATGCCCATCAGCTGGATCAATCGCTGAACGAGAAATTCCAGGTTCTGCTGGAAGTAAAGACCCGCCCGGACAAGCTGCACCGGCTGCTGGATAACTGGCAGGGTGTAACTGCAGAATACCTGAGCAGCAGTGAGGAAATGCAGCAGATCCAGTCGATTCAGCTGCGTTTGCAGGGAGCGGATGATACGGATTTCCGCGAGCGGTTATCCTTATTGCTGGCAGATGCGCGTATTCCGATTCTGGAGCTACGCAAAGAACGTCTCAGTCTGGAGGATGTATTCGTCAAACTGACCACGGATAACGATCCGGCTGGAGTTACAGATCCAGTCCAGCCTGTAGATGCAGCCCATTCGGCGGTTGTAACCCAGCCAGATACAATTGATGACCCTACTGCTGCAGAATCGGTATCAGCGCAGTCCACGACTCCAGCGGATACTGACAATAAACAAAAGGCAGAAGATAAAAAATCGTCTACCCTGCATCAAAAGGAGGATAACACCAGATGAGACGAATGTGGGCGATTTGCTCCAAGGAGCTGCAGTCGTACTTTTTCAGTCCTACCTCCTATTTTGCGATAGCAGTCTATGTATTGTTATCCAGTATTATGTTTTATGTCAGCTTTGTAGTATACCAGCCCAGTATTGTGGATTACCGGCTGATTCTGGGCGATACGCTGTTTATGCTGCTCGTGGTAATTCCGCTGCTGACGATGCGGCTGATGTCCGAAGAGCTGCGACAGGGAACCGATGAACTGCTGCTGACCTCGCCGGTCACCGCGACCGAGATTGTGCTCGGCAAGTATCTCGCTTCACTGGGACTGCTCATTGTGCTCGTACTGTGCAATCTGATCTATCCATTGGTAATGTCCTTTTTCGGACCGATGAATATGCCGTTATTGTGGTTATCGGTACTGGGAGTATTTCTGATGGGCGCAGCAATGATGGCGGTGGGATTGTTTGCCTCCTGTCTGTCCCAGCACCAGATGGTATCCGCAGTGATCGGATTTGTACTGTTGCTCGTACTGTGGCTGATGGATTCGTTCCTGTCAGGGGCACCGTCTTCCGGGCTGCAGCAGTGGCTGGCTCCATTTTCCCTATCCGGCCGGATTGTGAATCTGGTCAAAGGAGTGCTGCATGGACCGGATATTCTGTACTATATCACCCTGGCAGCCCTATTCCTTATCCTCAGCATTCAGGTTGTTGAGCGGAAGCGGTGGAGGTAATGAAAATGAGAAACTGGATATATCGCACCAATGCTATTGTTATTTCAGTTGCGGCTATTGGTATTTTTATCGTACTGACCCTATTCCTGAATTCACTGGGTACGTTCCAGGTGGATCTGACCAAGGATCGGCAGAATACGCTGTCCGATCAGACGATGACCACGCTGCACAATATCAAAGACCCGGTGGAAGCCATGGTATTTACCAATCCTGGTGATGCGCAGGTATATACGCGCCAGGTTACCGATCTATTAAATGAATATCACAAAATAAACAGCAAGCTCGAAGTGAAGGAATACGGACTGCTGCAAAATCCGGAGCTGGCCCGCCAGTATGGAGTAACCGGCAGCGCCGTAGTATTCAAGCACGGTGAGCAAACCAAGCTGATCCCGGTAGAAAGTATGTTTGACTTTGGTACAGCCGATGGATCGACCGAGCAGGAAGCGGCTGGTGCTTCGTATACATTCAGCGGCGAGCAGAAGCTTACTTCCGGGCTGCTGGCATTGACATCGTCCAAAACGTACAAAGCCTATCTGCTCAATGGACATAATGAATTCAATACGAGCACGCTCAGTGTACTGGCCGGTGAACTTGGCAGTGAGAATATTACTGTCTCCGAGCTGTCACTGGCGCAGCAGGGGGCTGTACCCAAAGATGCAAGTGTGCTGATGATTGTCGCACCGCAGACAGACCTGAGCGATGCAGAGACCAAGGTGATCCGTCAGTATCTGGATGGTGGAGGCAAGCTGTTCCTGTCGCTCGGCTTTAACGAAAAGGCCAAAACCAGCTGGACCAATCTGGATTCGCTGATGAGTACCTACGGCATTACCGATACTCATGCAGTAGCCGTGGAACCCAAAGATACATCCCTGTATGATCCGCTGACGATTGTACCGGAATATGGTAATCATGAGATAACGAACAAGCTGGCAGCCAGCGATCTGTATACGATCATGTCCCTGTCGATTGCGCTCAAGCAGGAGGGCAAGGCAGGCTGGACCGTCACGCCGCTGCTCACTTCATCATCCAACAGCTATGGCGAGACCGATCTGTCTGGACTGCTGGAATCCCGCACCGAGCGCAGCAGCAATGATCTGTCCGGCCCATTTGATCTTGGTTATGCGGTCAGCAGTGCCAAAGGCGAGCCCAAAGCGGTTATTCTCGGCGGTTCTACCTTTATGATGGATCAATCGATCAGCCAGCAGGGGAATCTGGACTTTGTGCTGAACAGTGTGAATAATCTGGTCGGCAACGAAAGTCAGGTTACGATTCGCCCGCAAGTGGAGGAAAAGTATAAAGAGGTATACCTCACCATGTCGCAGGCACGAACGATCTTTACAGTAACTGTGATCGTCCTGCCGCTGTTGTTGGTGGCGATTGGTGTGTTCCTCTGGTGGAGACGCCGCAGAGGATAAAGGAGGGAAACGAATGATTCGCAAATTGATGCCTTCTATCGTCCTGTTGCTGATTCTGGCAGCTGCTGCAGGGTACGCGTATTCCCAGAACTTTTTCCAAAAAGAAGATACTCCGGCGGCAGATCCCCGATTGCTAACGATGAATGTATCGGATATTGATCGTATCGATATTCAGCCAGTCTCTGCCGGCAATGCTGCTGCTGCGACGAATACATCAGCTTCATCAGCCGATCCGTCCTCGGTACAGCTATATAAAAAAGGACAGACCTGGAGCATGACGGCACCGGCAGCCTATCCGGTCAATCCGTATACGATACAGGACTGGCTGAAGGCTCTCCAATCGGCAACGATACATGGTACGGTCGAAGAGCAGCCAGCAGACACGTCCAAATATGGCATTCATGGGAATACTCCTGTTTTTGCCGTGCAGGGCAGCGGTGGAGACAAGCTGACTCTCGCTATCGGTAGCGAGCTGCCGACCAAAGGGTATTATTATGCACAACTGAATGGCAGCTCTGTTATCCAGCTGTCCCAGCAGACGGTAACGGATCTGCAGGCCGATGCGTTTCAATTTATCGATACAACGCCAATCGGTTGGGATGATAATCAGTTGACACAGCTAAAATGGAACAGCACCCAGCCGGAAGCAAGCTGGACACTGGACCATACGCCCAATATCGCAGATCCGGCACAGGATACATGGACGCTGAACGGCAAGTCGATTGCAGGTGATCAGGGTACAGGTATTACAGACGCCGTCAAAAATATGCCGACCGATCAGCTGCCTGTACCGGCAGCCCAGGTAAAGTCGTACGACAAAGTGCTGACACTCCGCGTCTCCCTGACCACCGATGGCAAAGCGACAACCCAGCACTATGAAGGTTGGCAGAACCCCAAAAACAAAGGTTACATCTGGCTCACCGATCCGCAGAATCAATGGGCATACAGAGTGTCTATGGATAATCTGACTACAGCTGCCCAGTCTGCAAAAAGGGATGCAGCTAAAAGCAACACCTCTTCATAAAGCACCGGATGTGCTGTAGACCGATTGGTGCATATCCCAGATGTATCTAGCGTCTGTAAAGGTAAACTATTTTGAAATAGGCAAAAAGCTCCGCTTATCCTGTCTGAAACAGGGATAAGCGGAGCTTTTTTATGAAGAAAAAGAAAGGAACGGATGACAAAAGCCTATAGGTACTGCCAGGATATCCACTGAACATCCATTCTCAAAAACAGGCATATTCGGCAGCCAAGAGTTCATGTTGGGATCGCTTATTTTAAAGACCGTTTCTTCCCGGTTACTATTAATATCGATATCTATTTTCGGATTTTCGATTAACGCACAAATGTATTTTTTACTCTGCGGGAACGCAGGAAGTATGCTGCCCAACCTGCCAATACCAGCAGATGAATAATTGTGCTGATAATGCTCGCGTTAAGCTGGGACGGGGACATAAAGTAGGTCGCCAGAATAGCAATAGCATCCAGTATACAGAATCCCAGCACCAGCTTGGGTAGGCTATGTTTTCGTCTGTAGAACCATATCAGGATCACAATAAGATAGATCGCTGCGATAGCGGTATAGACCAGCGTGAACATCAGCAGACTTTGATACGTTTCGCCGGGAACCTGCATCGTCTGCGTTAACTGGTCATATACATCGGATTTGGCATAGGATACCGCGATCAGGAGAATTGCGCCAACTGACGCGATCACGGAAGCGAACAGATAATAGTACATACAGATCTGGAACAGCACCAGCCAGCCGCCGATTCCAGTCAGCGGCGGAGGTCCGAAATATCCGCCGTTCATTCCGCCAGCAGGTCCTCCCATTGGCGGGTAAGGGGGCTGTACAGGTGGTTGCACCGGCTCCTGTGGAGGACCCGGAGGTTGATAGTTGCTCATTTACATATTCCTTTCTCGTTGGCTTATTTTGAGGATAGTTGAAGCTTTTTTGGTAGCATGATAACTCTAGTGTACAATATCAGACTATTCGAAGATTGGGAAGATATGTAATTGCTCCTTGCGATAAGTAGATAGCAAGGAGCATATCATTATAATAATGATATTAACGATTTTGGTTCCTGCATTTGTCTTGCCTGATTTATATATAATACTTTTGATGTTTTGAGAAAAGAAATGCGGTTACTGACCTTTGAATTCACGGCCTTTAATAAAGATATGCTGCAAATTCATTTGTTCGTCCAGCATCAGGATATCGGCGCGCTTGCCGGCTTCGAGGCTGCCTGTCTGATCATAGATTCCCAGCTGGCGTGCCGGGTTGCCACTCGCGGCTTCGGAAGCGCGCAGGACAGACAATCCAGCCTGCTCGATCAGGAAACGAAATCCTTCGATCATGGTCAGACGGCTGCCGGCGAGGGTGCCGCTGTCTTCCGGCAGGGTAGCGACGCCGTTGATGACTTTGACCGGCTGGTCGCCGAGCATATAGTCGCCATCGCCCAGACCGGCTGCCGACATGGCATCGGTGATCAGAATCAGATTATGATTCTGCTTGAGCTGCGCAAGCAAGGCAACCGCTGCCGGATGTACATGAATACCATCCGCAATAATCTCGGCGTGAATCGCCGGTGTGCCCATTACTGCCCCGGCAACGCCCGGTTTGCGATGATGCAGCGGGGTCATAGCGTTAAACGTATGCACCGCATGATTCAGACCGGCATCGACTGCATCCATAATCTGTTCATACGTCGCATCGGTATGACCGGCAGCAGCGGTAATCTGATGTTCCCGCAGCCAGCGGATCAGTTCCAATGCACCTTCCCGTTCGGGTGCCAGTGTGAGCTGCTTGATCAGACCGGGATAAGCGGCATGCCACTGTTCCAGCCACTCTACATTAGGCAATACGATATGTCCGGGATTCTGAGCGCCCGGCCACTTCGGACTAATAAAAGGTCCTTCCAGATGAACGCCTTCTACCTGAGCGCCAGGCATTTGGTTAGCCTGCACATAGGCATGCACCTGCTCCAGTACCCGGTCGATATCGTCATGCGGAGCAGTCATGGTCGTAGCGAGAATCGCTGTCGTTCCCTGACTGGCATGAAAATTTGTGATCGTATCCAGTACTTCGGGATTCGAATCCATAAAGTCCTGCCCCATTCCGCCATGGACATGGATATCGATAAATCCCGGTATCACCAGACCACCAGCCGCATCGTAGGTAATCACATCCGGTGTGGAAGTACCCGAATCCTTTTCTATATGATCTGTCTGTTGTGCAGTTCCATCAACCGAAGAGGGAAAAGCCGGCGCTTCCGCCGCTGTTCCGGCATAACGGATCAGGCCATTTTCCACCTGCACCACACCGTTATCGATAATCTGCGTGGGTGTAACGATCCGGCCATTAACAATCTGGTACGTCGCTGATGTTGAACCTGATGTAGGCATAGACATTATCCGAACAACCTCCCGGCTTCTCCATCCATCAGCACCGTCACATTCGGATGCAGCTGCAGCAGGGAAGCTGGGCACAGCGTCGTAATCGGACCGGTCAGCGCACGATGGATAATCTCGGCTTTGTCTGCGCCGCGTACCATCAGCAGAATCTGGCGTGATTTCATAATGGTACCTACGCCCATCGTGATCGCCTGTGCAGGTACTTCATCTACCGACTGGAAATAACGCGCATTCGCTTCGCGCGTCTCTGGCAGCAGGTCGACTACATGGGTACCCGGCATCAGCTGGTCTGCCGGTTCATTAAATCCAATATGACCGTTATGCCCGATGCCCAGTACCTGCAGGTCAATCACCGATTCGGACAGCATGGCATCGTAGCGGCTGCATTCCTGATCCGGATTAGCGGCCTGTCCATTGGGTACATGCGTATTATTCATATCGATATCAATATGATCGAATAGATGCTTGTTCATGAATGCACGATAAGAAGCCGGATGATCTGCAGGCAGTCCTACATATTCATCGAGGTTGAATGTTTTTACTTTGGAGAAGCTGATGACGCCCTGATTGAAAATGTTGATCAGTTCTTTGTACAGGTCGACAGGCGTACCACCGGTAGCGAGTCCAAGCACCGCACGCGGGGAAGTCTGCACGAGACTGGATACGATATATGCTGCAACTTTACCGAAATCTTCTTGCTTGCTTACTTTGACGAGATTAACCATGGATCATAAGCCTCCTGAGTCTTTGCGGTAGCGCCGCACATTTTTATAAGACAGCTCCAGCTTGTTGACAGAGTCATTAAACTGGGCACTAATCATACCGGTAAACAGAATATCGATAATATGAAGCTGGGCAATCCGGGAAGCCATATCGCCACGCCGAACACCTTTTTCCAGCGAAGAAGCGAACAGGGAGATATCTGCCATTGCAGCCAGTGGGTTGGAGCTGTACTGGGTGAGTGACAGGACGGTAGCGCCGTTCTCGCGGGCGCAGGTCAGTGCATCGATCGTCTCCCGCGTCTCGCCGGAATACGAGATCGCCAGCGCCACATCTTCGGAAGACAGGGTGGAGGCGGAAGTGATCTGCATATGAGAGTCCGCAAAGGCGGTACAGTTTTTGCCGATCCGGATCAGCTTCTGGTAAAAGTCCTGCGCCACAATGGAAGAAGTGGCGATGCCGTACAGATCGATTCGCCGCGCCCGGGTCAGATAGCCGATTGCCTGTTCCAGCTTGGGCAGATTCAGCAGCCGTGTCGTATCGTTGATCGAGGTAACATGATTGGATTCAATCGCCTTGACGATCTCGGCCAGCGGATTGCCGGCGATAATATCCTGATACGAGCTGGGTACCGACTGCTGGGCGAGTTCACCGGCCAGCTTCATTTTAAAATCGGGAAAGCCTTCGAAATTGAATGTTTTGCAAAAGCGTGTTACTGTCGCCGGACTGATGCCGCACTGATTCGCCAGCTGGGTGATGCCCAGCCGGATAACAGAGGAAGGCTGCTGCAAAATATAATGCGCGAGCCGCCGTTCCTGTGGAGACAATTTGTCCAGTCCTTGCTCCAGCACATGCAAAATGGGAGACATACGGATTCCTCCTTTCCTGATCTAAAAGCGTATCTATTTAACCGGTAAAGGTTAAAAGAATGTAAAAGCACGTATAGAAGTTTGTGAAAATTATTTTTATATTATAGATAAATATAAGAAAATAATTTTCTTTGAGTCCATCATAGCCGAGTAGCATAGGGAATGCAATACATTTTAGGCAAAAGAATAAGGGGATTTGCCTGCTTCTCGCGAAGCTCTGCTATCTATTAAAAAAGTGTCTGAAAAACGCTTTATCGTACTACACAAAAAGCCATTTTGCTGACCGGTATAACGATCAACAGAATGGCTTTTGGGTATCTGATGTTGTTGTTGAACTGCGTATTCTACATGAATACTGTTAATGAACCAGTTAAGCTTCGATCCGATTGCTTTTTTGGCAGATAGACATCAGGCAGCGGATTGACGATATTTGCGATACTCCGGCAGAATCAGTTTCCACAGCATAAAGAGCAGAACGATCATCTGCGGGATAAAGGTTTCCCACGTCGGATACATGCCGATCCATCCTGCCGAAGGCAATCCGGCAGCATTATGCGCCGGGAATTGTCCGGCTACCTGCAGGGAATGAATACTTTCCCCGAGGAAACGGAAGACCAGATAATAGATCAGCACCGTGGCGGTCAGGAAGAACGGACGCACCGGTAGCTTCACACTGAAGCGGATAATTAGCACCGCAACGATAATCAGAATCACCAGTGCCAGCCCGATCCCGAGCAGCAGCTGGGACAGCTCGATTGCCGGAGCCATACCGATATAGAAAATGGCAGTCTCGGCGCCTTCACGCAGAATAGCCAGTCCGGACACAGCTGCCAGTGACCACAGGCTGCCACGTTGAAGTGCGCCGCTGACCTGACTGGCAATATAGCTGTTCCAGTTTTGCAGATTGGCTTTCTGGTGCAGCCAGTTGCCGACGCTGAGCATCAGCACAACAGCAATCAGTCCGGTAATGCCCTCGATCATCTCGCGGGTACTGCCGCTCGTCGCCATCTGGGCAAAAGCATACACGAAGATGGCTGCCATCACACCGCTGAGAATCAGACCGGACAATGCACCCGACCAGATCCAGCGGCCCGCCTGGCGGCTGCCGCTGCGCTTGGCATAAGCGAGCAGGGCAGCGAGTACGAGGATCGCTTCCAGACCTTCACGCAGCAGGATGATCGCTGCATCCCAAGCGGTATAAGACGTTTTGGAAGTAATCGGTGTCAGTTCGCCCAGCATCGTCGTTAATACGTTGTTGGCTTTGTCCCAGGCAGGCGGACTGGATACCAGATAGCCCTGTACTTCGGACATTTCATTCTCGATCGATGTATAAGTGGTGGAGGAAGAAATCTGTACTTCCCCTTCTACCAGCGGCCACATCGTAATAAATTGTTGCATCCGGTCTGTAGCGGTTGCTGCATCCTGCTGACCAACCGCTGTCTGCACCTGTTGGAGCAGAGCGACCGCATCGGTCAAGCGTACACTGCCGCTGGCAGGAGCGGTGTCGGCGACTTGCCCGGACAGATAGTGATTCAGCAGATCAATCAGCGCCTGCGTCTCGTTCTGAGCCTGTTCCTCTCGCGGCGGATCAGCTTGCAGGGAGACGCGGATCATGCTCATCTTGGTCTCCAGCTGGCTGTAGACTGTAAAATTATCCGTACGAATCGCACTTTCCACATCCGGCCATGCATCGACAATCTGCTTGTAGCTGGTCTGGGCGGCTGTCCAGTCCTGCTGCTTGATATGCCCGATCGTCTGATCGGCGAGCGGCAGGATAATACGAACCGCCTGTGCGCCTTTGGCAGAAGGCCCTTTGCCCGAAGCGGAATCGGCAGTACCGGCATTCCCCACTTCTGCATAGCTGTTCACGGCACGGGCAAGCGTACCGAGTGCAGAGACGGATGCATCAGGATCGGATTTGGCATTTTGCAGGGCTTGCTGGGCAGCCTGGAGAGCGGTGTTCACTTCAGCGGCCTGCTGAGGCGCTGCCGATGTATCCAGCGATGCCCAGCCTGCAGCGAATGTATCCAGTTCCTGTGAAGCATCGGCCCATTTTTGCTGACCGGCATCGACGAGGGCACTGCCAACAACCGGCAGCAGACTATCTGCAGTAGGCGCTTCTTCGGCTGCCGCTACATGCATAACCGGTGCAGCAGTCAGCCAGTTATAGACAAATGGCTGCGAAGCGGCCGGGCTGAGTCCGATCGCGAGCACGAGCAGACCGGTACAGCTGATAAGACGGATAAACCAGGCGGTATTGCGCATAACCGAATTCCTCATTTCCTCGTAAAAATAAAAACTTCTTCTATTACTTTCTATTGCTATTGAATGTACATGTATCTGGGTGGATACGGATTTGCAGACGTATAGATATAACAATGTCTTCGTCCACTCCTGTGAGCGAATGAACGAAGACATAGTTCCATAACACAGCCTTTTATACAGTCGCATACGTTGGCATGGGGCTGGTGGTTGATTTACAGCAGGGTATCGCCGATATATCCGCCCTGGCGAACGCCGGGGAAGCAGGCAAAAGTAGCACTGCCGATATGCTGAATATATTCGTTCAGCGCATCAATCTGGGCGAGCCGCTGCTGCATGGGAATAAACTGCTTCTCTAGACTACGCTGATAGCTGATAAAAAAGAGTCCCGCATCCAGCTGTCCGGTCGTATTATCCATACCGCTCGAATAAGAGTAAGGACGGCGCAGAATCTGCATTTTGCCGTCTCCGCGTGCTACACGCATATGGGAGTTCATCGGAATCACCGGCTTGCCGGAAGCGTCCTTGGCTTCCATATCGCCGCGGTCAAATTCATGCTGCGAGCCGAGCGGCGCACCGCTAACCCGGTAGCGGCCGAATGTATTCTCCTGATCGGACAGGCTGGAGCGATCCCAGACTTCGATCCGCATCCGGATACGTCGAACCGCCATATAGGAGCCGCCAGTCATCCAGCCTGCTCCGTCTTCCGGCTGTACCCAGACCACTTCGTTCATCATGGCCGCATCCTGCACACTCGGATTGGCGGTTCCATCCTTGAAGCCCATCAGATTGCGCGGTGTCGCTTTGTTGGGATCGGACTCGGTTGAGCGCTGGAAGCCTTCCTGGCTCCACCGCAACACCGCCGAACCTCTGGCAATCCGGATCAGGTTGCGCATTCCGTGAAAAGCAACCTGCATATCATCCGCGCAGATCTGCACTCCCAGATCGCCGCCGCACCATTCCGGCATCAGATTATCCCCGTTAAAAGGAGGCAGGTCGCCGAAGCCCGCAGGCTTTTTGCCCGCCAGACCAAAACGATGGTCAAACAGGCTCGGACCGGCGCCAAATGTAATCGTAATCCGCGAAGGCGTGAGTCCTGCCGCTTCGCCTGTATCCGCAGGCGGCAGATTCAGGTTCTCATTTTGTCCGTCCAGCAGCTCGCCAGCCATCAGGGAAGCGGAAGCCCGCGTCCATGCCTGTAGCAGACTTTTCAGTCCGGCTGCATCGCTCACGGTCAGATCAAAGGAAGCAAAACACATAAAATTCTGACTTGGCGTCGTAATCCCGGATTGATGCTGTCCATAAAAGTCGTACCGGTTCGCATCCGGTATGCCGGTCGTTACATTATCGGGGCTGCCCGGCTTGTCGGAAGCCGGCTGCTTGGTCGCACCGGTCGCTGCCATAATGCCAAAAGCACCGGAGCCGCCTAGCAGCAGCCCTACACCGGAAGCGCCAGCAAGCCGCAGCATATCGCGGCGGCTCACAGGCTTGCGGAACAGGGAAGCAGACTCCTGTCCGGCATCAGTTGTTGGATTCAGTTGTTGTTCATCGTTTTTCTTCTTACTCATGTCTTACACTCCCAGGATTGTTCCCATTTGGGATAATGGTTCAGCCAGTGCATCCAGGTTCTGGCTCAGTGTACGTACGTCTTCTTTGCTTAATTTATCGTAAGTTACATAGCCACCGTCTTTGGTTGCAAACGGAGCCAGCTCCTTGTTCAGCGCTTCGAATTTCTCGCCGATCTGTTTCTCCAAAGCAGGGTCTTTGGCTGTCAGATTTGGCTTCAGGATCTCGTAGATCTTCTGTGCACCCTCTACATTGGCTACAAAGTCATACAGATCGGTGTGGGAATAACGTTCTTCTTCACCAGTTACTTTGGAAGAAGAGACTTCGTTCAGCAGTTCTACCGCTCCGGTAACGAGCAGTCCTGCATCAATATCGACCGTCTCGACTTTGGCGCGCAGCAGCTTGGCATCCTGCAGCAGGCGATCTGCATATTCGCTCATGCCGTCGGTTGTTTTCTTTTCCCACAGGCCTTGTTCGATTTTATGGAATCCACGCCAGTCTTTGTCGTCCACGTCTCCCTGGCGGGCATCAATATCCGGGTCCAGATTGCCCAGTGCTTCGGCAATCGGTTCGATACGCTCATAATGCATACGTGCCGGAGCGTACAGCTTTTTCGCTTCATCCATTTTGCCGGCTTTTACCGCTTCCGTAAATTTCTCGGTCTCGGTTACAAAAGCATCAATCTCACTGATTGCATAGGTGCGATATTGCTCGGTAGCATCTTTGAAATCAGCTGCAGAAGCAGCAGGTGCCGCAGCATTGGTCTCGGTAGCCGCCGCTGTAGTTGGGCTTGTCTGTGTATTGTTTGCTGCTGGTTGAGCTTCTTCCTTGTTGCCGCAGGCTGCGAACAGTACAGAGGATAACAGCAGAACCGCAGGCAGGGTATAACGTGCTTTCATAAATTCAAACACTCCTCAATAATGATAATCGTTCTCAATAATGTATATATCATAGTGTGGAAACCCCGTAACGTCAATATTTTTTATGTAAAACAAGACAGAACCTATGATGACCCTGGTATTCATTACCTGTTTGTTTCTATTCACATAATAAGCATAGCTGTAAAAAGCAATTCGCAGTCGGCTATCCATATTCGAATATGCACCTATCCAGCCAGTCTACAAAAAAAACAGCAGACTTTTAATTCTTTCGAATATTACCGATTTACAGCGGTATTCGGACGTTATGTCTTTGCATCATTACATATTTAACAACAGGAAACAGCTTGCTTTTCATCGAATCTGTTTATATTCCATATATCAGTAGGATTCCATCATTCATAATGATCCAACAAGCTGACGAATAGAAAGCGAATCAGAGGAGGAAGCAATTATGACGATCAAAGCTGTAATATTCGATTTGGACGGCGTTATCGTATCAACGGACCAGTACCACTATCAGGCTTGGAAAAAGATGAGCGACGAAGAAGGTATCAAGTTCAATGAGACGATCAACAATCGTCTGCGCGGTGTGAGCCGGATGGAGAGCCTGGAGATTATTCTGGAAAAGGCAGAACGCACCTACACCCCGGAAGAAAAAATCGCGCTGGCTGAACGTAAAAACACATACTACAGAGAATCCCTATCCGAAGTAAAACCGGATGATATGCTGCCGGGAGCCAAGCATACGATTGATGAACTGAAAAAACGCGGTGTCAAAATCGCTATTGGCTCCTCCAGCAAAAATACACCTACGATCCTCAAGCAGATCGGTTTGGCCGATGCATTTGATGCAGTAGCGGACGGCAATGATATTACCCACAGCAAGCCCGATCCGGAGGTATTCCTGCTCGCTGCCGAACGTCTCGGTGTACCGCCGGAAGAATGTCTCGTTGTCGAAGATGCAGAAGCAGGTGTACAGGCAGCGATTGCCGGCGGCATGAATGTAGCAGCTGTCGGTGATGCAGGACTGCACTCCCAGGATGCCGATTACCGTCTGGAACGCGTAGACGAGATTCTGGATCTGATTTAAATGGTAGATCATATAGGAAAGAACAGACAAAAGCATGTGTGAATACTGATCAGGAATACCAAACAGAAACAACACACAGAAACAACACACAGAAACAACACACAGAAACAAAAACCAGACTGTCATCACCGGCAGTCTGGTTTTTGTGATAGGATCGCTGATTATTATTTTCAAGGTTAGGCATTCTTTTTCGATAGATGTAACGGATGATTTTCACATCTGTCTTTTTCGGCCGACTATCTTCTGTGAGCTATACATAGCGGGGGACGCCGATATGCCATAATTCGTCCAGCGTCTGCAAAGGATAAAGATCTTGGCCAACCAGCAGCTTCTCTCTGGCAGGGTCTATCCAGCGGTTCTGCTCTACCGAGAGTAACAAACGGCGAATAAGCTCGTAGCCGGTATTGTATCCAACCAATTCGTACGTATGTAACAGCTCGGGATGATTCCTGATAATATCGGATAAAACAATCTCGTTGCCCATAATGCCTTGATCACCAGCTACCGGATCAATACGGACCAGATTATATATTTGCTCGGCTTCGTCAATATCGGAGCGCTGGAACCACTGCTCTCTGTCCGGGCTTATAAATAGCTCCGGAATAGCGATTTCCTGCCTGTAGCCCGTAGAAACAGGCATTTTGTGTACAGCACATTTTTTGAAAAAATCCTTTAATACCATGCAGACACCCAGTGGAGCAGCCTGCCGGATATCTACAGCATCGCTGAAATCTGCTGATGCACTACGGATATTGAAAAAAGCGGCATATGGCTTGGTCAGCAGCTGTGCCAGAATATACAATTCTCCGGTAAGCTGGACGGAATAGACATCATTTTCTTTCCATACAAAACGTTTTAACATGGCAGACTCCTTTGGTCGGGATCGGCAATCCGGTAATGTAAGCAGGCATCGTATTGGGGTCTATTTTACAGCGTCAGCTACGGGTCAGTCCATGTTTTCCCTTACGTACAAACATGTTATGATAAGGCTAATCTTGATTTCATTTTGGGATAAAGGATGCGCCCGGATGGCATCCTGCTAAATATGGAGCGTGACTATGCGTGGCATCAGACAGCATACACGCCAAAACGGAGGTTTACGGATGGACTATACACAACGTTTTGATCATCCCCCGGAGCGGATCAATACCAACTCGGCCAAATGGGATCAGCTGCAGAAATTATTCGGTACAGAGGATGTACTGCCGCTGTGGGTAGCAGATATGGACTTTGCCGCACCGGAATCGGTACAGCACGCGCTCAAGAAAAGTGCCGAGCACGGAGTTGTTGGTTATTCTTTCCAATCGGAAGCGTATTACCATGCACTCCAGGAGTGGATGAAAAACAGACATGGCTGGGAGATTGAAAAGGATTGGGTCGTATTCACACCGGGTGTAGTAACCGCGCTGAACTTTGCGGTACAGACTTTTACCGAGCACGGTGATCAGGTAGTCATCCAGACACCGGTATATCCTCCATTTTACAGCGTAGTGACCGGTCATGGACGTGAAGTAGTCGAGAATCCGCTTCAACAGCAGGAGAACGGCGACTATGCGATGGATCTGGAACAGCTGGAGCAGGCACTGAGCGGTGAGCGGGTCAAGCTGCTGATTCTCTGCAGTCCGCATAATCCGATTGGGCGTGTATGGAGCCGGGAAGAGCTGGAGCGCGTAGATGCGCTGTGCGAGAAATACAATGTGATTGTAGTATCGGATGAAATCCATGGCGATCTCGTTTTTGAACCGAATCAGCATATTCCATATGCGATGCTGTCCGAGCAGGCCAAAAACCGCAGTATTATCTGTACCGCGCCGAGCAAGACATTTAATATTGCCGGATTGAATACATCCAACGTGATTATTCCGAACCCGGAGCTGCGTGATGCATTTGCATTGAAGATCAACAACTTTGGCGTGGGACATATCAGCCAGTTTGGTGCGGCAGCGACAGAGGCTGCCTATACGGAAGGCCAGGAATGGCTGGAGCAGTGTATGCAGTATATACGCGCCAATATGGAGTATGTACAGCAGTATATTACCGAGCATCTGCCGGAAGTATCGGTGAATATGCCGGAAGCGACCTACCTGATGTGGATGGATTTCCGCAAGCTCGGCATGGAGCAGGCGGATCTGGTATCCTTCCTGCTGCACAAGGCGCGGATCGCGCTGAATGACGGACGTGCTTTTGGTACAGCCGGTGAAGGGTATATGCGTCTCAATGTGGCCTGTTCCCGTCGTCTGCTGGAAGAAGCCATGGAACGTCTTCGTGGCGCGCTGGAACAGTGGCGTACAGAAGGCAGTCCAAAGGCTGCTGAACAGGTGTCCAGCGAAACCAATGCCTGAATTCGGTTTCTGATCTGAACAATTTGACACATTCAGAACCTCCATGGCGCAGACTGCGTTATGGAGGTTTTATATTGCCTATTTTTGATAAAAGTGCTTTGTACAGAATTTTATATATATAGAAGAACTGCATTTTGATATTACAGATAGGTATGGTGAAAATAATATAGTTATACCGCATATGAAGCTGCTTGGTCAGATAATTTATAAATAGCGGTCACATCACTGCCATATTCAATAATGTTTATATCCTGTTCACGATCCAAAGCGTGTCAAAAGCGTAAAAGACAGGTAGTTATATGAAGTAGGGCGATTTACCCGATGCAGTCTAATTTGATGAAAAGAGGCTGATAATTATGCGCTATACGAATGGGAACTATGAAGCTTTTGTACGCAGCAGAAAGCCGGAAGGTGTAGACAGCAAATCTGCCTATATTATAGGTGGAGGATTGGCGGGACTGGCAGCGGCAGCTTTTTTAATTCGCGATGGGTATATGAAAGGGGAACATGTACATATTCTGGAGGAATTGGCCGTTTCAGGCGGATCGCTGGATGGTACGTTAATGCCGCATGATGGATTTGTAACTAGAGGCGGACGCGAAATGGAAGCCCATTTTGAATGTTTGTGGGATTTGTTTCGCTCGATTCCTTCGCTGGAAGAGGAGAATGCTTCGGTACTGGATGAATTCTATTGGCTGAATTATGATGATCCTAATTTCTCGAACTGCCGAATTATCCATCAGCGTGGCGAAAGAACACCGGATGATGGCCAATTTACCTTATCCAAAACTGCACAAAAAGAACTGATCTCCCTGTTCATGACATCTGAAGACCAGCTGGAAAACAAACGGATCGAAGATGTATTTGGAGAAGATTTTTTCGCTTCTAACTTCTGGCTGTATTGGTGCTCGATGTTTGCTTTTGAGAAATGGCATTCAGCTATCGAGATGCGCAGATATGTGATGCGCTTTGTTCACCATATTGAAGGACTACCGGATTTTACGGCGCTCAAATTTACCAGATACAATCAATATGAATCCCTGATCAAGCCACTGCTATCGTATTTGCATAATCATAATGTGGATTTTCAATATAATACCCAGGTGAATAACGTGATAGTAGATATTGCTGGGGAGACCAAAACTGCTCGTAAGCTGCTGCTAACCCGCAGTGGCCAGGCCGAAGAAGTGGCACTGAGCGAGAATGATCTGGTTTTTGTAACCAATGGGTCGATTACGGAAAGCTCTACACAGGGCAATCATCATACGCCTGCACCGATAACACGCGATCTTGGCGGCAGCTGGAACCTATGGAAAAATATATCCAAACAATCCCCGGAATTCGGCAATCCTGCTGTATTTTGTGAAAATCTGCCGGACGAAAGCTGGTATGTATCAGCAACAATCACCTGGGAAAATGAAGATATCGCCCCTTATCTGGAACAGATTACGAAGCGTAAGCTGCACACCGGCAAAATAGTCAGCGGTGGTATCGTGACGATCAAAGACTCCAACTGGTTGATGAGCTTTGCGACTCATCGGCAGCCGCATTTCAAGGAGCAGCAGGATCATCAGACGATTACCTGGGTGTATGGACTACTATCCAACATTCCGGGCAATTACGTACAGAAGCCGATCGAGAATTGTACCGGCGAGGAAATTGTACAGGAGCTGCTGTATCATTTGGGTGTTCCGGAAGAAGATATTCCGCGTATTGCCGGTCAGTCATGTCATAGTGTACCGGTCTATATGCCATTTATCACGTCCTACTTTATGCTGCGTAAAGCAGACGACCGTCCTCTGGTTGTTCCGAATGGTTCGCAAAACCTTGCCTTTATCGGTAATTTTGCAGAGACTGAGCGAGATACGGTATTTACAACCGAATATTCGGTTCGTACAGCAATGGAGGCAGTGTATCAGCTGCTGAAGGTGGAGAGAGGTGTACCTGAAGTATTTGCTTCTGCCTATGATCTGAGAACACTGGCCAAAGCCGTCTATTATTTGGCTGATCAGACTCCGCTGGCAGAAATGGAACTGCCGTTTATTGAACGCAAAATGATGGAAGGTCTAGTTCACAAAACGAAAAACACGTATGTCAGTGATGTGTTGAAGGATGCCCATCTTATCTAACCGATAGGGAATTCACCGCATACACTCGTGATACTTATACACAAATAAAAACACCTCATGATTACATGATCATGAGGTGTTTTGTTATAGCTATCGGAATCTTTCTTATACCTGATTCAGGAACTCGACGATCGTCAGCATGCCTTTATCAAAGTTCTCCAGATTGAAATGCTCGTTCGGTGCATGCAGATTTTCATCCGGCAGACCGAAGCCCATCAGTACAACAGTTGGTGCGATTACGCGGGAGAATTCTTCCACGATCGGGATTGAACCGCCATCTTTGGTGAACAGGGCACGTGTACCGTATACAGCAGCATACGCGTCAGCCGCTTTTTGCAGCAGTTCGCCGGATGGATCAATGTTGAAGGCGCGTGCTTTCTCGCCTGGTGTAATCGTCAGCTTGGCACCATTTGGCTTCACAGCTTCCAGGTGAGTGATGATTTTGTCCAGTACATCCTGCGGATTCTGGTCAGCGACCAGGCGGCAGGTGATTTTGGCATGGGCTTCTTTAGGAATAACGGTCTTGGTGCCTTCACCCTGGAAGCCACCGTATACGCCGTTCAGCTCCAGTGTTGGACGCGCACCTACACGCTCGACAAAGGAATAGCCTTCTTCGCCATGCAGCGCTTCAAGACCCAGGTCGCTCTGCAGCTGCTGCTCGTTGAAGTCCTGCTTCACGAACTCGGCACGCATCTCTTCGGATAGTGGCAGTACATCATCGTAGAATCCATCTACGAGCACTTTGCCATCACGGTCGTGCAGCGTAGCGAGCAGTTCCACCATCGCATGCAGCGCATTGGGAACACCACCGCCAAAGGAACCGGAATGCAGATCGGTATTAGCTGTGTTAATCGCGATTTCCAGCGAGCACAGTCCGCGCAGACCTGTACTGATCGCCGGCTTGCCGCGCTCGAGCAGGGAAGTGTCGGAGATCAGAACGGCATCGGCTGCCAGTGCTTCGCTGTTGGCTTCCAGGAAGCCCGGCAGATTAGCACTGGAGATTTCCTCTTCGCCTTCGATACAGAATTTGATATTAACCGGTAGGGAGCCTTCCTGCTTGAGGATTGCTTCTACGGCTTTGATATGCAGGAATACCTGGCCCTTGTCATCGGTAGCGCCGCGAGCGAACAACTTGTCGCCGCGAATCGTTGGCTCAAATGGAGGCGTCTCCCACAGGTTCAGTGGATCTACCGGTTGCACATCATAGTGTCCATATACGAGAACAGTCGGTTTGCCCGGTGCATGCAGATGATCTGCTGTTACGATCGGATGACCGGCGGTTTCGTTAACTTTTACATTTTCCAGACCGGCACGGGTCAGGGTAGCTGCCAGCCACTCGGCAGCACGCAGCATATCCGGTTTGTGCTCGGACAGGGCGGAGATACTCGGAATAGACAACCACTCTTTTAGTTCAGCCAAATGCTGTTCGCGATTTTCCTGAAAATATGTAGCATAACTCATAAATGAATCGTCCTCCTCGAATGTAGTGTATCGTGTTCATGAACATCCTTACGAATGGATGGAATAAAACGCGTTATGCCTCTTATTGTACTACTTTTGGAGGCGGCAATAAAACTGCAAGTTTATCGAAAGGCAGATTCGGTAAAAAGAACGCTTTTCCCGGCATTATGATGCAATGGCGGGAAAGCGTTCTTTGACCGTATGAGAAGGAATACAGGATCGTTGATCGTTCGAGTGAATACAGCAGGCGCTCTAGCAAAGGATTTGACCGCTCACTTCGGTTAAACCTGGAGATCTTCCTTTTCTCCTTCTATAAAAAGATCTTCAGGCTTAACCGGAGTACATTCCCTTATTCCTTTCTGGAGTGGTTGAGGCACCCATCCACCATTCTGTCCATCTCTTTCCAGTACCCTCTCTACACTCAGATGGGAATGAACAACAGGATCTATAGCAAAAATGAACCAAAAAGACATGGATTGGTTAAATGTAATAATGGAGTTCGTATCGGGGAACAACGGAGTGTTATTTTAATTTTAAATTGCTCTTATCCATAAAGGTTAGCTATTGACAAATAAGTTGCACGAGTGCAAAATATGTTCAGAAGCATATGTATAAATTGCAACCGTACATCTGGCAAGACCAACATAGAGAACCTGCTGAAATCATTCAGGAATCAAGCCGTACCAGGCGTAAGAGAAGTGAGGGAGAGAAAATATGGATACGAATACTGAAATAGAACAGCCTGCAGCCAAACGGAGCTGGCTGCGCAGCAGCTCTTCTATCAGTTTGGAAGAAGTCAATAATACGGTCAGTATCCCGCAAAATGCCGGATTCTGGCGCAAGTTTTTTGCTTTTGCCGGACCGGGTGCGCTGGTCGCAGTCGGTTATATGGACCCGGGGAACTGGGCGACGTCGATCGCTGGCGGTTCGCGGTTCGGATACACACTGCTGTCGGTCGTGCTGCTGTCCAGTCTGGTCGCGATGCTGCTCCAGACGCTGGCTGCCAAGCTAGGGATAGTCACCGGCAAGGATCTGGCACAGGCAACTCGTGACGCGACTGGCAAAAAGATGGCCGTCTTTCTCTGGATTCTGACGGAATTGGCGATTATCGCAACCGATCTGGCCGAGGTGATCGGCTCGGCGATCGCGCTGAATCTGCTGTTCGGTATTCCGCTGCTATGGGGTATTGTTATCACAACGCTGGATGTCCTGCTGCTTCTGCTGCTGCAGAAAAAGGGCTTTCGCATTATCGAGTCGATCGTTATCGTACTGATCGCTACAATCTTCGTTGTATTTATTTTTGAAATGATTGCTGCCCGTCCAGATGTGGCAGCGATCTTCGGCGGATATGTGCCGAAGCTGGAGGTTGTCACCAATTCGGGTATGCTGTTTGTGGCTCTGGGTATTCTCGGTGCCACCGTCATGCCGCATAATCTGTATCTGCATTCTTCTATTATTCAGTCCCGCCAGTACAAGCGGGATGAGGCAGGCCGCCGTGAGGCTGTGCGCTTTGCTCGGTGGGATTCGGTATTCTCGCTGACAATTGCTTTTATTATCAACTCGGCGATTCTGATTCTGGGAGCGGCTGCTTTTTATGGGCATGGTCTGCAGGTATCGGAGATAGAAGGCGCCTACGAGCTGCTCAGTCCGACACTGGGTGTAGGAATCGCCAGTACGCTGTTCGCTGTCGCTTTGCTGGCATCGGGTCAGAATTCGACCATTACGGGTACACTGGCTGGTCAGATTGTTATGGAGGGATTCGTGCAGCTGCGTATTTCACCAGTGCTGCGCCGGATTATTACACGCCTGCTGGCTGTGATCCCTGCCTTTGTGGTGACCTGGTTGTACGGTTCCAGTGGCACCGGAGATTTGCTGCTGTGGAGTCAGGTCGTACTGAGCCTGCAGCTGCCATTTGCTGTAATTCCGCTGGTCAAGTTCACCAGCGACCGTAACAAGATGGGTTCATTTGCCAATGGTGCCGTAGTCAAAAGTATTGCCTGGGTAGCAACAGGACTGATCGTAGTGCTGAATGTGTTCCTGCTTGGCTACATTATAATAACCGGCCATGCATTCGGCTAAGTCTATAGAGCAGCTGAATGCGGTCTATGCTCAATACCAAACCGCAACTCCAAAATGATCAACCCAAAAAGCTGTATTCCCTGCAAAACAGAGGAATACAGCTTTTTTGGTTATATATGTTTCCGGATGAGTGCGGTATATGGCAGTATCGTAATTCAGCTCATTAGGTTCGTTTTACTTTAAATGCCGATCTGCATTCGCTGCAACTTTCAGCGCCAGTTGCGTCAGTGTTTGCATTTCTTCCTGCGTCAGGCATTCGGTCGTCGCTTCTTCCACGCTGCGCCAGACATCGGTGACTTGCTCCTGCAGTGCACGTCCAGCGTCGGTTAGCGATACGAGCGTAACGCGACCGTCTTCTTTGGAGCGAGAGCGGCTGACGAGGCCAGCTTCTTCCAGGCGCTTGACGGACTTGGCGACAGTGGAGTGGTCTAGCCGGAGCGCGCGTCCCAGACTGTTCTGGGATTGGGCGTCTTGATCCCAGAGCTGGAACAGTAAAATTTCCTGACCCGGGAACAAGCCGATTTCGCGCAGCAGCTGTGATGCCAATGCACGATGCGAACGGCCGAGCGCAAAAACAGCAAAGCTAACGGGAAACTGTGCGCTGGCACTGAATTCACGGCTGGGATCAGACCCGGCAGAAGCATCCGGCTCAGTATTTTTTAGAACAGGGTCTGGATCAGCTGCAGAAACTGTTTTGGACGGATCGGAAGCTGCAGAATGCGCCGAATGGCTCGACTGATTGCGTCCGATCGATCCGGATAATGGGAATGGCTCGTGGTTCATTGAATCTCTCCTTCGTTTCGGCACAAAAGTGCGCAAAAGGGAAGCAGGGAGCTTCCCTTTTTTTGCTTATGTTTTTTACTTACAGGGTATACGGTCCTGCTGCTTCTATCATACCGTCTATTCCCGCCTCATTCCAGACTGTTTGCAACAAGAGGCATGTATGGAAATTTACATCTGTGGATCCAGCAGAATCCGTCCTCTTCCTCGGCGGCTTTCGCTGAACCGTTGTGCTTCTGAAGCCTCAGTCAGTGGATAAAGGCGACCCGTTTCGATCTTCAGCGTGCCGTCTGCAATCAGATCAACAATCTGCAGCAGGTCGTCACGGGTAGGAAAAGCAGTGTTGAACTTCGCTGTTACATCGTGAGCAGCAGCCTGCTGTTCGTCAGGGTCGCCGACGAGGGAGACGAGAATCCCGCCTTTTCGCAGTACACCCCATGAACGTTGCTCCGTATCGCCGCCGACCGTATCAACGACAAGATCGACATCCTGAACGAGCTGCCCAAAGTCTTCGCTGCGATAATTGATGATCCGGTCAGCACCGAGAGATTTCACAAATTCAATATTATCTTCCGAAGCAGTCGCAATTACAGTAGCACCTTTCCATTTGGCGAGCTGAACGGCGACCTGACCAACACCGCCTGCAGCGGCATGGACCAGCACGGTTTGTCCGCTTTGCAGATTGCCTTCCGTAAACAATGCTTTCCAAGCCGAGTCTGCACCGGCTTTGATAGCTGCTGCCTGTTCTAGAGGGATCGAATCAGGTAGCTTAACCAGCGACTCTGCTGGAGTGGTCGCATATTGTGCATATGAATCGCGTATATCGCCGAATACCCGGTCACCACGTTGCAGGCCACTTACACTGTCGCCGACCGATTCGATAATTCCCGAAGCATAGAATCCAGGTATATAGGGAAAAGAGACAGGGAAAACTTCTTCCAACCAGCCATTGCGGATTTTCCAATCAAGCGGGATAACAGCAGCGTAGGCAATCCGTACGAGCACTTCGCCTTCTTGCGGATGTGGCTTGGCGACAGAGCGAAGATCGAGAACAGCGGCATCTCCGTATTGCGGGACAAAAACAGCTTGCATGCTAGATGAGTTCATAATAGTAGTCTCCTTTTTTTGGATGAAATGTTGCCGGCAACATAAATATAAACGATATATGTGTGGTTGGCAACATATATTTTCAAAAAAATATTCGATGTGGAAATAAATCTATCAATGGCTATTCATGGATCATCCAAAACGAAGTCATTCTTTGCTGCAGTATTCCCGGGTGACTACAGCTTTCCTATGTCCCTTCATAAATATCCTGAAAGTCGAGCCGTTCTCTGCAAAAAGCTTCCTACAATCAGCAAAACCATTAGATTTTTAGCGAATTAATGCTCTACATTAAGGAGTGGTTTCTAGCTTTTTTACGTCACGTCTATAGATAATAATCCAAGGGTAGGAATAGGAATACGCAGCAGGCCTAGGATTTTTTGCGGAATATAGCTGTTTATGGTAACCCAAATTCCCAATACTGGCGAATAAATAGGTATAGATCCTGGACTGTACGTCCAAAAAGTCTCTTTTTACTGGTAAATTTGTATTAAATTTGATTAAATTAGGGTTTTCGGATTTATTCAATTCTCTCTGGTTAAAAATATAGTAATTACGCAATCCCGGCTGTACCGGAAAATAGTAGGATGTGCATGATCAATTACTATTAAGTATTAAGAACCATTTCCTATTGTAGGATTAGTGGTACTTGAGGCATACTTAGGACAACAACAAAAACGCAAAACGTTAAATAAATTGTCGGAAAAACGCGAATCGAAGGAAAATGCTATAAATAATTTGCAGAATTTACCGATAAACTAATTAACAAGCACAAAGACGCAATGAACGAATCGATACATCCACAACTAACCAAAACCAATGATGAACATAAACTAAGGGGGACTAACCTATGAATTACAATCAACTGACTGACGTGAAAATTATGGAGAAAGCAAAGCCGGTATCCGGAGGTTGGTTCCGTTTCGTAGAAAGCACAGAAACAGCAAAAGGTACCAATGAAGCAGAACAATGGGCAGCAATCTACCACATGGAAAATGACAAATACATCGTTACTAATGATTTCTTCAATGTAGGTCTGAATGATCACGCCGGTAAAGTAAACATTGTTGGCTACGGTGATAGCCTGGACAGCATCATGTTCGTCATCTGGGAACACCAAACAGAACAAGGTAAAGACTACACTATCCTTGATCAAATCCGTGAAATCAAAAACGAAGAGATCGAAAAAGCAAGCCAAAAAATGTGGAACTGGGAAGAAAAAGCAGCAGATACCACTTACTTCAAACACGAAATGTTCAATCCTTGGGAAGAAAGCTATTGAGCAATGGTAGTACGATTACGAGAAAAACCCTTCTGACATTCACCTGATGATTGCATACACAGGTGAGACAGAAGGGTTTTCGTGCATTTAGGGACTTACATAACTGCTTTTGCCGGTCACTATCTATCTAGTAGCGGCTAGCTGGTACGGTTGCAATTTCTAGTGTGCTCTATACAACTATGCTAAGATGAGGATATCTTAGCAGGACATGCTTCTGCATATTTATCCGGATGGAGGCTTGTACCATAATGAAATTACCTGAAATTACCCGGGGAGAACATGAGATCATCCAGGTGAAAATAGCGATGTCCTATCCGCTGCGCTGGGTGAACAGCTATCTGATCGGAGGCAGCAGCGGCTGGAGTATTGTAGATCCGGGTCCGCGTTCGGCGGATAACGAGCAGGCCTGGCAGCATGTACTGGATACACTGGGTATCCCGCTCCCAACCATCCGATCGATTGTACTGACTCATCATCATCCGGATCACTACGGATTATCAGGCTGGTTCCAGCAGCAGTGCGGAATGCCTGTCTGGATCTCCGAACGTGCGCTGGCAGAGGCGAATCGTTCCTGGTCTCGGGGCAATACAGCCGCGTCCGATCTGGTACATCTATTTGCCAGTCACGGAATGCCCGAAGAAATCACCTCCCGGTTGCCCGCTCATCTGGACAGCTTTGTGCCGCAGGTTGTACCGCAGCCAGAAGTGACATTTATCCAGCCGGGACAGATGCTGGAGATCGGTGACCGTCTATGGGAGACGATCGAGACATCCGGTCATGCAGCTGGACATATTTCTTTTTACCAGCCGGAGCAGCGTCTGATGCTGTGCGGAGATGCAGTGCTGCCGCAGATTTCGCCCAATATCAGCCTGGTACCGGGCAGCGATCCATCACCGCTGGAATCATATCTGACCGGACTGCGTCAGCTTGGCCAGTATGAGGTGGATCTGGCTTATCCGGGTCACCGTCGCCCGTTCACTCATTTCCGTGACCGGACAGAGAAGTTGCTGCTGCATCATGAGGAGAGACTGCAGGCGATGGAAGATCGTATCCGTGATCAGCCGCGCACCGGTTATGAGGTATGCAGCGGTCTGTTCAACAATGAGCTAACCCTGCACCAGCTACGGTTCGCCATGTCGGAGACACTGGCTCATCTGGTAGAGCTGGAGCGTCTGGGACGTGCCGTGCGACAGGAGCAGGGTGGAATAATTAGCTTTTCCGCGAAATAGATAAGCTGAATGGTATGGATAGACAAAGCCGATGCTGCACGGTCGGATTACTTAATTACAGCTTATGATACCGTAGTCGTCTGTAATGATAAAGATTGCTGGATTACTGAATTATTGGCTTACAGAACAAAATAATGAATA
The DNA here is from genome assembly GCF_001421015.2 of Paenibacillus bovis. Lineage (NCBI taxonomy): Bacteria > Bacillati > Bacillota > Bacilli > Caryophanales > Paenibacillaceae > Paenibacillus > Paenibacillus bovis. Next base: position 4,782,456 of record NZ_CP013023.1, on the reverse strand, counting down.
CAACGAAAAGGGCTTCCTGCTTATGAGGAAGCCCTTTTTGGCAATTATAGCTATAATAGAACCGTATTATGGCTATGCGCCTTAAATAGATTTGTATTACGGCGTCTTGGCCGGATAGCGGAATATCGTTCGATTGATCAGTTCCGCTACTGCAATATCCACTACAATCGCCCCGTATACGCCGCAAATATAACTCAGTCTGTATTCCATCCCGAAGAGATGTTGTCCGATTAGGCTAATCCCGTGAATAAACATATTCGTAAAACAAAATACATAGCTGCGCACCATCCAGCGGCGGTGCCGAAGCCAGTTGCCGCGCTTAATTTGCACCAGCGCAGTGATCGTAATCCACAGCCAGGCGATATTAACCAGATTGAACGGAATACTCGTTATTTTGCCGCCTGTCGCATAAGGAGCAAGATACCCGGACGTCAGATCAACCACCAGCACAGCCAGAATATAAAGATAGCCATTGGTCCGGTGCCAGCGGCGGTAGCGGCGCAGTAGATAAGAGGAGAAATTCAGTGCTCCGCTCAGCATGGCAAGACAGGCAGCAATCACATGAATGTACATTATATTCAGCCAGAGCGGAATATGGAGCGGGCGGTTCGGCTCCGTTTTGTGAACCAGAAAGTCTGATGCTCCGGGATCGAGAAACAGATTCAGATACAGTGTATACATCGTATAAATCAAAGCAAAAGCAAGCAGCAGCATATACAGTAGCCGCCGGATCGATATGTTCATCAGCAACCTCGTAGGATCAGTATTTATTGCAAGGCGTTTTAGACACCATCAGTCAGTTTGGACAATGCCCGCCGGGCGTGGCTCAGAAATTGCTCGCTCTGCTCCCGGAGCTGCGGGGATTCTTCGTGATCCAGCTGAATCTCGGTATGACGAATCGTATGCTGGAGACTGTGCAGCATGGCATCGCGCTCGGCATCGTCGAGCAGGGCTTTGAGCTTGTCCGCTACATGAGGCTCATAGGGACGCTGATTGTACTCGGCAGCAGTCATTTTACGGATATCGAGATAATTGTTTTTGACCTCTATGACTACCGTATCCACTTTGCGGGACAGCTTTTCCGTCTCGACAATGACCATTTTGTTGACATGATCGGGATAGACATTAACGATCTTTTGCCTGATATTCAGCAGACCGCTGATTTTACTAAAAGGAATCTTGTGTATCCGGTGAACTTCGTCCGACATGCAGGCCACTCCTATCGTTAAGGTGAATTGGGATCAGTCAGGATATGATGTGTTAGGCATGATTCTCTTGTTAATTACCCGCCGGGAGCCTTTCCTTCTCAGCAGTCTGTGAACGCATCAGCAGGGAGGGGACGACCCGGATATAGATCAGCTCCGCGATCAGTTCGATCATCGTCTGGGTTACGATTACAGCGGCAGCAGTAAGCGCCCATGAGGGAGGCAGCGCAAGGGCCAACGGCAGCACAACCAGCGAATTGCGTGTGCTGGAGCTGAAGATCAGCGCCCGGCCTGCACCAAGATCCAGCCGGAAGATTCGCGCGACCAGACTTGCTATCACAGGCATTAAAAGTGCAAATAGTACATAGATCGGCAGTACGCCGATGACAATCTCCATATCCTCATATACCCGGTGAATCTGTGAAGCGGTAATTACCAATAGTACCAGCCCCATCATGGGAACGGGCAGCCAGGCGGTCAGCTGCTGCCATCGACTGCCGGTGGGCCGCCGCTTCGCCCACAGCTGGGTAATGATCGCCAGCAGCAGCGGAATCAGGATCAGCATAATAAATGTAGAAATAAAAGGCCCGGCCTGCATGATCTTCGCCGCCGATGTACCGACAAAAAGGCGAAGGTAGAATGGCAGCAGAATCAGCTGTACAATAAGGAGCAGTGGTGTCGCTGCCAGCATCAGCTGTTCATTGCCGCGTCCCAGTCCGGTAAATACGATCACATAGTCAATGCAGGGAGTCAGCAGCACGAGGCAGATTCCGATCAGGACCGGTGTTGGCTGCGGGAACAGCAGGATCAATAGCCCTACAACCAGGGGCACGATTACAAAATTAACAAGCAGCAGGGCAGTCATGAATATTGCATTGCCCATGCTTTTTCTGATATGTATAAAAGGGATCTGTACAAACATGCTGTATAACAATATCGCCAGCAAAGGAGACAGGAGTATGTCCAGTGTCGCTCCGCCTGCAGGCGCAAAAGTACCGATAAAGATACCGAGTACAAGCAGCAGTAGATAAATCCAGATTTGTTGACGTTCGAGAGCTTCTCTTGTCATCAAGCGCAGGGGCTCCTTTTGTTTTTGTTCGATTATATCATACAACGTTTTGTCGCCCAGGCAGGATTTAACTGGAATTAATTGCTTTTTCATCATATCTTAAGCTATCTCTTTTACAATAAACACACTATTACAGCCCAGGCTACGAAAGGGGCACACACCATGAACAATGCAGACAGCACGGCAATAGATCTGATTGTACAGGGATTACGCTTATTCGCTTATTTGTCATTGCTGATTGCGGCAATGATCGGTATATTTGGCAGCATGTCGATGCTGTCTGACAACAAACGTTCAAGATGGTATCGCTGGCGTTCTGCACTTGTTTACACCGGTCTTGCTGTAACGGTGGTGCAGGGAGTGACCAGCCTGCTCAATATTGGAATGCGCCAGGGATGGTCAGCAGCTTTTATCCCGTTCACTACATATGGTGGACGGCTGAGTAACGGTTTTGCCCTGATCGCATTATATATTACGCTGGCGTATATTATTCCTACGCTGATTGTCCGCAAGCGCCATGGACAGCAGCTGCCTTCCCGTTTTCTGTCGGTGCTGCTGTTTCCGGTACTGGAACTGCTGCTGCTATCGGGTATGCTGATCCGTAATTATACGGGACTGTTGCCGATGCGTCTGATTTATGTGTTTACTGCGGTGTGTCTGATCTGGCTGCTCGTACTCAAATGGATTGCCAGCGAAGGCAAAGAACGCAAAGAGCGTGAGGAGCAGCGTTATCGCTGGCGCAGCCCGGATATCAAGCTCACCCATCGTGCAGCGGAGGAACCGAAGCATGAGGAAGATCCGCCGCCGCTGCCACGCTAGCCGTCGGCAAGAACGTGTTTACCATGATCATAAATAAAGCCAAAACAAAAACACCTGCTGCTATAGCATGATGATAGCAGCAGGTGTTTTTTTTGCTGAGTATAAGGTTATTTTGTTTTTCCACTGTACTGTACAGCAAACTTCATTCGGTTTTCTCTACCCATACCGTTAGTCAGTCTCAATGTTCGTTGGCTTCATCATCTTCGGGTAATTCTACCTGGGCGGTATCGACAAGATGCTGCTCATCATCCATCTGTCGTCCGTGAGCAATCCGGCTGCTGGCTGCGGCTGCAATCGCACCGACAATATCGTCAAAGAACGTATGGATGGGGCCCAGACTCTTGTCGTTCAACCGTCCCAGTACACCGGGCTTCAGTTTGTCGATATAACCATAGTTGGTGAACCCGATACTGCCATATACATTTACAATCGCAAAGGCCAGAATCTCATCGACTCCGTACAATCCTTCGTCATTCTCGATCATCTCCTGCAGCGGCGAGATCAGCTGCCCTTTTTCTGCGAGAATATCCAGCTGTACTCCTGTCAGCAGCGCATTTTGTACTTCGCGCTTCATTAGTACCTTGTTGACACTCTGCTCGCACTCTTCAATCGTCAGATCCGGATAATAGCTCTGCTGGAGAAAAAGGACCAGCTCCGCAATTTCGCGTATGCTGACTCCGCGCTTGGTCAGCCATTCCCGGGTCGCCTGCTCTACGTTCAGACTGTGCAGACTATAAGGCATTTTGCCGGATTCTTTATTTTCCATGATGGATAGACACCTCTCTCTATATGACTGTAATCGGCTGCATAAACAAACCGTGCATGATCCGCCGATCCGGGCGCAGGAGACGGTCAGTATGCAGCCGTATATATTTTGTATATTAACCTGCGCATACCTGCTGTTAACCAGAAGGCAGGGAAGCGTATTGGCAGGTGATTTGAAAAGTCTGTTTTGGAGCGATTCCGGTCAATTCACGGTTAAGGGTGCTTTTAGGAGAGAGGTTTGTTAGAATAAGGATGCGAAATAAGAAGCAGGAGGCAGACAACCATGAGAATCAATGGACGGCAGCAAAATGAATTGCGCCCTTTGAAAATAACACCCAATGTCAATAAATACGCGGAAGGTTCCGTGTATATCGAAGTAGGAGATACCAAAGTACTGTGCACAGCTTCGGTCGAAGAACGTGTTCCTCATTTTATGAAAGGACAGGGTAGAGGCTGGGTTACCGCCGAGTACTCGATGCTGCCACGCGCAACCCAGACACGCAACCAGCGTGAAGCCGCCAAAGGCAAGCTGGGCGGACGCACTATGGAAATCCAGCGTCTGATCGGACGCGCACTGCGCTCGATCGTAGACTTGCAGGCACTTGGTGAGCGTACCATTACCGTAGACTGTGACGTGATCCAGGCAGATGGCGGTACACGCACTACGTCTATCACCGGATCATTTGTAGCACTGGCAATGGCAATGGACAAACTGGCAGTACAGCACAAGCTGGCACGTTTCCCGATTACCGATTATCTGGCTTCGGTCAGCGTAGGTATCGTAGGCGACCGTGCAGTACTGGATCTGAACTATGAAGAAGATTCCAAAGCCAAAGTCGATATGAACGTCGTTATGACGGGTACCGGTGAATTTGTAGAGCTGCAGGGAACCGGCGAAGATCGTCCATTTACCCGCAAAGAGCTGGATCAGATGCTGGAGCTGGGTGAACAGGGTATTCAGCAGATGATTGAGCTGCAAAAAGAAGTCCTCGGACCGATCGCGCTCAAAATCACGAGCGGACAGGCAGGCGCACAGGTATGAAAAAGGTGAGCGGCAATACCGTTATTGTTGCGACCCGAAATAAAGGCAAAGTGCTCGAATTTACGCATGCCCTGGCTCCGTATGGACTGGAAGTGCGCAGTATGTATGATTATCCGGATCTGCCGGAAGTTGTAGAAGACGGCACAACGTTTGCCGAGAATGCGTTCAAAAAAGCGAAAACGGTCGCTGATGCACTGGGTGTACCGGTACTCGCAGACGATTCCGGTCTTTGTGTCGATCGTCTTGACGGCGCGCCGGGTGTATATTCGGCCCGTTATGCCGGGGAACAGGCAACCGATGCCGACAATAACGCCAAGCTGCTGGATGCGCTGGAGCAGCTGCAGCTGGGTGAAGATACCGAACAGCCGCTGCTTAGTACGGCACGTTTTGTATGCAGCCTGGTATTGTATGATCCGGCAACCGGTGAAAAGCTGACCGCCGAAGGAACCGTGGAAGGCTGGATTACTTCCGAACCGTCAGGCAATAAGGGATTCGGCTATGATCCGCTGTTCTATGTTCCTTCCGAGAACAAGACCATGGCTGATCTGACCATCGAGCAGAAGCAGAGTATCAGCCACCGCGGTGCTGCACTGCGCAGTCTGGTTGCCCAGCTGGAACAATAAATTTATCGATTCTGTCAGTATTGTGTTCGATATGTGCAAGACTCTTGTTTTATTCAGTTATTCAGGCAAATATTCAACTGAAAGCTGTACAGCCCCTGGGGGTTGTGCAGCTTTTTTTGCATGGATTGCTTAAAAGTATACGAGCTGCAGATAGTAGCAGGGCATGTCGGTTAGAAGAGACAGCATACCTATCAGGCAACAGGATAGGGCAGTGAAATAACCGGCTTGATCATGAACAAAATAAATCAACCCAAGCGAGCTGAAGCCTTTGATTTATAGATGTTTACTCATGTAAAATAGTCGTTAGTAGTGCATTACTGGTCTGTCAGTATATGAAACGGAGGAATACATAATGGAAATCAAATTGAGTGTGGATTTTGATGCTTATGAAGATGGCGTCAAACTGGCTCCCCTGATTGAAGAACTGGCACAGGATGCCGAGAAAAGCCAGGCTCTGACCAGTCTGATCATCGGCGACTGGGGCGCTGCCTATGAAGAGTCGGCGCAGGAATTTCTGCCGACGCTGATTGCAGCAAGCAGTCATTTCCCCAATTTGCGCAAACTGTTTATCGGTGATATGAGCTACGAAGAGTGCGAAGTATCCTGGATCAACCAGACCAATCTGGGTCCACTGCTGGCGGCCTATCCGCAGCTGGAATCTTTTATCATCAAAGGCAGTACAGATCTTGCGCTGGAACCGCTGGAACATGCGCGTTTGCAGGAACTGACGATTATCTGTGGCGGATTGCCATCGACAGTGCTGCAATCGATCCTGAAAGCCAAGCTGCCGGAACTGCGCAAGCTGGAACTGTATCTGGGCGTGGACAATTACGGGTTTGATGGGGATCTGGAGCGGGATATTCTGCCTTTCCTGTACGAGAATCCATTTCTCAAACTGACCTCTCTCGGACTCAAGGACAGTGAGCTGCAGGACGAGATTGCGATCGCCGCAGCTAATGCACCGGTACTGCAGCAGCTGGAAGAACTGGATCTGTCCGAAGGCACATTAACGGACAAAGGCGGAGAAGCGCTGCTAAATAGCGAAGCGGTGCGGAGTTTGAAGCATCTTAATCTGAATTATCATTATATGTCGGATAGCCTGGTGCTCAAATGGCGCAGCAGCGGAGTGAATGTTACACTCGACGATCAGCAGGATCTGGATGATGAGTGGCGTTATCCGTCACTGACGGAGTAATGCGTTCTTATACGATTCTGTTTGGTAATCCCGGCAATAAACGAACGACCGGCTGGCAGCAGGCTCTGCAGTATCATGGACAGCCTGCTGCGATGGAGGTTCCCTATATCCGGTTGCTGCAGGCGATTCGTGCAGGCGATCGCCTGATTGATCTATTGGAAAGTCTGATTCGGAGGCAGGATAACAGGCGTCTTATCCAGGCAGGAGCCTCTTTTCCATCCATGAATAAACATAGTGTCGCAGGGAACGAAAAAGCAGCTGAATCGGGACATCCTGTCTCTTTGGAGGATAACGAATGGTCTAATCACAGGATGCACATGGATAATATTGCAGAAAAGCAGGTGTTAACAGCGAATCTGCGATCCGGTCCGCTCACCCTGCGTCTGGATGCACCGGGTGAGAATATAGCAGTAGAGCGTGGATTGATTGCCCTGGGAGCCGACGATGCCGAAGGCTGGACCAATGATGATCTGCTGCCTCTACCTGATCATACACAGGGAAGTTCGATAGCAGCCGCCCTTGCCAGACGGCTGGAACCATATCATGGACGTGTGCTGTATCCGGCCCAGTGGTTCCGTGGCTGGTGCCGATTACTGTCCTGGCTGCGCGCGGAAGTGCAGCGTGACCTGCCCTGTGGCAGATGGATGAATGATCCGGTGGAAGCCGCTCTTATGTTCGACAAACGTCGCTGCTCCAATTGGCTGGATCAGGCAGGGGTAAATGTACCGAATGCACTGGCTCCCTCTGTTGAAGAAATACCGAGCAGCTATGATTCGCTGCGACAGCTGATGGAGCAGCAGAAAATACACCGCGTATTTGTCAAACTGTTCTGCGGTTCCGGTGCTTCGGGTGTGATTGCCTACCAGTATCATCCCCGTACAGGAGCAGAGATTGCTTCGACTACAGTAGGGATCGAGCAGTGGAACGGAGAGACGATCATTTACAATTCCGGCAGACTTCGGCGGTATACCGATCACGGGACGATCCGCCGAATTATAGACTGGGTAGGACAGGAAGGCATGCATGTGGAGCGCTGGATCAGCAAAGACATGCTGGATGGCAAAGCTTACGATATACGCCAGCTCGTCTGCGGCGGACAGGCTGGTCACGCGGTAGTACGGCTCAGCCGGACACCGATAACGAATCTGCATCTGCGCAATGAACGGATGCTGCTGGAGCAAACCGGTCTGTCCGCAGCGATCAGGGAAAATATCCAGGCTACGGCACTGGCTGGTCTTGCTGCATTTCCGGGTTCTTTTTGTGCGGGTATGGATGTGCTTGTGCCTGCCGGCGGAGGTATGCCGCTGATCGCGGATGTGAATCCGTTTGGTGATTTGCTTTATTATGTACAGCATCAGGAGATGGGCGCCTATGAATGGGAGCTCGCCCGCTGGCTGGAAAGGAAATAATAAAACATGATCAATATGAACGAAGTGGTAGGCAGCCATGATATTGTGATGATTACGCTGGATACGCTGCGCTACGATGCTGCCAAACTGGAAGAAGAGAACTGTCCGAATCTATGCCGATCAGGTTCCTGGGAAAAGCGCCATACGCCGGGCAGCTTTACGTATGCGGCGCATCATGCTTTTTTTGGCGGCTTCCTGCCGACACCTGCCAATACGGACAAGGCTTCTCATGTACGTCTGTTCCACGGCAAAAACAGCGGACTGCGCACAAATCCGAATACATGGCTGTTTGACGCGCCGGATATCGTGTCCGGACTCGCCGGGGAAGGCTACCGGACGATCTGTATCGGTGGCGTGATCTTTTTTACTAAAAAAAATAAATTATCCAAAGTGCTGCCCGGTTATTTCCAGGAAAGCTACTGGCGGATGAATTTTGGTGTGACCAATCCGCGTTCGACTGAAAATCAGGTAAACCACGCGCTTAAACTGCTGGATGGCGCGGACGAGCAGCAAAAATTGTTTTTGTTTATGAATGTGTCTGCGATCCATGGACCCAATCATTATTTTATTCCTGGTACCCACTATGATTCGGTAGACAGCCAGCGGGCTGCTCTGCGTTATGTGGATGGCGAGCTAGGACGACTGTTCGAAGCGCTGCGCAAACGGCAGCGTCCGGTCTTCTGTCTGGTCTTCTCCGATCATGGCACCGCCTATGGCGAAGATGGATATGAAGGTCACCGGCTCGCGCATGAAGTAGTATGGAATGTGCCCTATCGTGAATTTTTCCTGTAACAGGCACAGCAGTGAGTCAGAATGTACAAAAAGGAGTGTTACACCATGAACCAGGAGCCTATGCAATTACCGCTCCATGCCCTAACCCCTCTGGAATGGACACCTGAACTGCAGGAATGGAACCGCCAGATTACCGAAGCCCCTTATCGCTCGTATCTGTATTCCTACCCGCACAAGACGGCATATCGTGAACTGGACCCTCCTTATCCTCTTCAGCAATTATGGTCAAAAGAACAGCTGGACAGCTATTTTCTGTATATGCATATTCCGTTCTGCGCGGCGCGCTGCGGATTCTGCAATCTGTTTACATTGCCGGACAAGCGGGCAGATGTACATAAAGAGTATGTGGATGCACTGGAACGCCAGGCCAAGCAATGGGCGCCGATCTTGTCGGCACGGCCGTTTTCCCGCTTTGCTATCGGTGGCGGTACACCGACGCTGCTGGCACCGGAGCAGCTGGAGCGGCTGTTTGATATCGCCGAGCATATTATGGGATTGAATCCGGCGCAGGTGTCGATTTCGGTAGAGACATCACCGGATACGGTAACCCCGGAACGGCTGGATATTCTGAAGCGCCGTGGAACCGACCGGGTGAGCATGGGTATTCAGAGCTTTATCGAAGCCGAGAGTGCGGCTATTTATCGCCCACAAAAGCCGGCTCTGGTACGCCAGGCGCTGGATATGCTGACCGAATATAATTTTCCGCTGCTAAACGTGGATCTGATTTATGGATTGCCCGGTCAGACTGTAGAGTCCTGGCTGTATTCAGTAGAGCAGGCATTATCCTATAAGCCGGGAGAGATTTTTATTTATCCGCTGTATGTCCGGGAAAATACGATCCTCAAGCCGGGCCAGACCGGTCTGGAACAGGATATCCGGCTGCAGCTGTATCGGGCTGCAGTAGATCGACTCGAAGCGGCAGGCTACACCCAATATTCGATGCGTCGATTCGCCAGGGATTTTCATTCATCCAAAGAACTGCTGCCTTACAGCTGTCAGGAAGAAGGCATGGCCGGATTGGGCTGCGGAGCACGATCCTATACCCAGGATGTGCATTATGCTTCACGCTATGGAGTGAGTACAGCGGCGACTCGCAGTATTATTGCCGATTATGTGGCTGCAGAGCGTTATGACACGGCTGATTACGGATTTGTACTGAATGAACAGGAGCGCAAGCGTCGTTTTGTTCTCAAAGCTATTTTGCATCGCGAAGGCCTGGAGCTGTCTGCTTACCGTCAGCGATTTGGTACGTCGCCGCTGGACGATCTGCCGGAGCTGCGCAATCTAATCTGGACCGGACTCGCCGAAATTGAAGGCTCTGCCTTTTCGGTAGAGGGAAATGATGCAGCGAGTACGTATGCAGCTGGCGATCTGGCCGGAGTACTGCGATTGACCCGTGAAGGACTGGCTTATTCGGACAGCATCGGAGACTGGCTGATCTCGCCGGAGGTCTATGGATTAATGGAAAGTTATGTTGGCCGATAAAGCTTCTGGCAAAGTGGGCAGTTTGTTGAAACGATTCTGTCATAGGTGAACCGATCCAGCTTTCGGAACTGTGTATAGATAAGGAGGAAAGATATGGAGCAGTATACTTCGGCTATGCCTCATGGAAGTGAAATTAGCCGCACAGCCGAGCAGCATAGAGAGCAGCTGATTGTAGAACAGCATGGGCAAAACTCAAATGCACAACAGCAGGAGCTGTCATTTTCCCTCTATTACCGGGGAAGTCTGTCTTCGTGCAATTATGCCTGTCCATACTGCCCATTCAGCAAGACGGTAGACAGCCGGGAGACGCTGCAGAGGGATCGTGAGCAGCTGGAACGCTTTGTGCAGTGGGTTCACGAGCAGGAAAGGGAACAGCATCGACTGTCCATCTTTTTCAATCCGTACGGAGAAGGACTGGTACACGGTTGGTACCGCCGGGCGATGGTAGAGCTGTCGCATCTGCCGCATGTGGACAAAGTGGCGATCCAGACCAATCTGTCGGTCAAACTGGACTGGACGGCTGAACTGAACCGTGACAAAGCGGCTTTTTGGGCGACATATCATCCGGGACAGACAAGCGAGGATTTTTTTGTGCGTCAAGGAATGCAGCTGCATGAGCAGGGCCTTGCTTTCAGTGCAGGAGTTGTCGGTCTGCGCGAAGCCTTTCCGGCGATCCGTTCGCTGCGGGCGCGTCTGCCGGAGGATGTATATGTATGGATCAATGCGTTCAAAGACCGCCCGGCGTATTATCGTCCGGAAGAAGTAGCCGAGCTGCAGCAGATTGATCCATATTTTGAATATAATCTGCGCGATTATGACAGCCTGGGACAATCCTGTCTGGCCGGGCAGAATGTTTTTTATATACAGGGCAATGGTATGGTAAAGCGCTGCTATCAGGACAAGCGGGTGATCGGCAATATCTACCGGCGCAGTCTAAGGGATATTGCTGTCGTGCGTCCCTGCGCAATGAAGCAGTGCGGCTGCTATATCGGCTACATTCATATGCCGGATCAGCCGTTCGCGAAACTTTATGGTAAACGTATATTGGAGCGGATTCCGGCTGGCTATGTATAATGCTTCAGCCTACAAGACCAGACAGAGCCTGGTCGAGCAGGATTAGCCTTCTGATTCAAAGTAATCATATTCTTTATAGTGTGCAAAGGCACTTCTTGCGATACGCAGCTGTTCAGGTTTATCCCTGGCATCGCTGCTGGCAGGAAGTGCCTTTTTATTTACATATCCTGATTTACTTAGGAAAAAAAGTATGATAGCTTAGTGATAATGATTATCATTTTCAGGTTATTATAAAATCGGTGTCGCTTACAATAATGTGCGACTGTCCTGCATAATGAATCGTCCCCATGAAGAAAGGAGAGTTCAACACATGACCAAGACTACAGTACACAGCACCCGCTCCCGTTCTCTGCAAGGAGGTACATCCAAAAGGACGCTGACAGAAATCCGTTCCTTTATGGAGCAGCATTATAACGAGCCAATCTCGATCCAGCAGCTCGCCGATATGGCGAATCTCAGTCCCAAGTACTTCGTCGATCTGTTCAAAAAAACATTCCAGCAAAGTGCGATGGACTATCTAACTGATATACGTATCGCTCATGCCAAGCGTTGTCTGACCGAGACCGGTAAAAGGCTGAGGGATATCGCGATCAGTATAGGTTACAGTGACGAATTTTATTTCAGCCGCAAATTCAAAAAGGAAGTCGGTGTGTCACCGTCCGAATATGCCAAAAATACACGTAAAGTCGTAGCAGCCTGCTGCGCGCCGATTACCGGCTATCTGCTGGCTCTACATATTATTCCGGCTGCCGCTCCGCTCGATCCCAAATGGACAGCCTACTACTATAATGCGTATCGCAGTGGTATCCGTACTCCGCTCAAGCTTTGCGATCCGTATACCTCGCTATCTTTTGAAGCTAATGTAGAGCGATTGATCCGTACAAGGCCCGATATGATCATCGGTACAGACCGGATGGATCCGGCAGATCAGCAAAGGCTGCAGGCTATTGCTCCATCCCTGTTCGTAGCTGCCGGTGAAATGAACTGGCAGGAGCAGCTGCGTATAATCGGCAGCTTTGTTGGTCGGGAAGAACAGGCGGAGAGCTGGATTAGCCGCTATCAACAGCGGGTACAGCTGGCGCGTGAACGAATTCATCCGGCTGTAGGCAGTGACCGTCTGCTTGTGCTGCGCATTTATGGAGAGCAGATGTACAGATACAGCAACCGAGGACTGGATGAAGTGCTTTACGAGGATCTTCAGCTCCGTCCGGCTTGTCCAGAGACTGGCCATCGGCATCTGCCGGTAACCCTGCGCGAACTGGAAGAGATGAATCCGGAGCGGATTCTGGTTACTGTCTGTCCGGAATCCGGCTCACGGGCCAGCTGGCTGGCACTGCAGTATTCCGAAGGCTGGAAACGACTGCATGCAGTACGCAATCTGCAGGTATCCTCTATCTCTTCCGATCCATGGTGCGAATATTCGGCGCTGGCGATCATGCGGATGCTGGATGAAGCGGAACTGCTATTTACCGGAAATTGTCCAAACTCCCTGCAGGATACTGTCCATGGTCACTGGCAGGTAAAGTAACTATACTTTTTTAAATGAGAACTATTATCAGAGGAGTGGATATCCATTATGAATAGGCACCATCAAGCCGCCCATCCAAAATCAAATCGCCGGCAGCGTCTTTATTCCATGGCAATACTTGTTCTGATCGGTTGCATCCTGCTGATGGCAGGATGCGGATCGCCAGCAGCCCATTCCGGATCAGCAGCAGGATCAGAGAAAGAAGCCGCCGCTCAGGCACCACCCGCTTCAGCCGGTGAACAGACCGTTACAGACGAGCAGGGACATCAGCTTACGATTCCGGCTGCGCCCCAGCGCGTATTTGCACCATATCTGGAAGATTCCCTACTGACACTGGGCGTAACGCCTGTTGCCCAATGGTCGGCTGGTCAGGAAGGGCAACCCTATCTCGCCGATCAGCTCAAAGATGTGCCGAAGCTGGACTTTTCCTCCGGTCTACCGTCACCTGAAGTGGTTATGAACTACAAGCCGGATCTGATCATTTTACATACCTCTCATTATGCAGAAAAAGGCGTCTACGAGAGTTATTCCAAAATTGCACCGGTGTATGTGTTCAATAATGCTTCCGGCAATCCGGAAAAATCTCTGCAGACTATCGCTGGTTTGCTCGGCAAGCAAGAGCAAGCCAAGCAGGCGATCCAGCAGTATGAAGCCAAGCTGGCCGCTGCCAAAGCCCAATTGAAGTCCGTAACCGATGCCGGACGCAAAGCGGCCATTATCCGCTTTGCTCCGCGTGGTGTTACCTTGATGAGTCCGGATTATTTTAGCGGCTATGTGGTATACAAGCAGCTGGGACTTGGTGAGCCGGCATTGGTACAGCAAGACAGCAAGGCGATGATTGCAACCGAATCGCTGGCAGATATCGATGCGGATTACATTTTCACGGTAGATGTATCCAGCCAGGGTACGAACAGTATACAGGAAATGACATCCAGTGAAGTATGGAAGTCCATGCCGGCTGTCCAAGCAGGTCATGTGTATAAAGCGGATGCTTCTTACTGGCTGGGCAGTGGATTGATTGCATTCGGCAAAGTGGTGGACGATGTGGTAGCAGCGATTGGTCAGTAAGCTGGAATGTATTGTAGTCATCTACAATAATACGATTTGCTTATAACCGAAGGTGTTGGATTTCGGCTGATTTATAACAATCAACTGCTTATAATATGGAAAAATATGTAAATAAACTCCCGTGGTATTATCCTGTTTTACGATTATCAGTAAGTCATTCAATCCCCTACGGATCTATACAGACTCTGGTCAAATCCAAGTGTTGTAAGAGCTGAAGGGGATTTTTCTATGCCCATTATTCTTATCCAAATCTGGATATATGACAAAGAAATTCTGGATTTGGTCCATGGCGATCATGGAGGGGTTCGATATAATTGGTAATGATAATCAGTATCAATTAATAAACAAGAAAGAAGGAACGGTATGACCCTCGACAATATGGAACAGCCGATTACCGAAGCTGTCAGTCAAAGGATTGAAGTTCCACAATCCAGACAGTGGCAGATGAAATCGGCAGTCGGTGATTGTATATATCAAATTATGGTCTATACGCCCACCGGTGCTCCACCAGCGGCAGGCTACCCGGTCATTTATCTACTGGATGGCAATTCGGTATTCGCTACAGTAGTGGATGCAATGCGGATGCAGACACGCCGACCGGATAAAACAGGCGTCATACCGGCTGTTATCGTCGGTATCGGATACGAGACGAGTGAGCCTTTTTCGGCCAGTCGCTATTACGATTATACGCCCCGTGCAACGAGTGAATACCGGCAGCGTCCAGATGGTACGCCTATTCCCGAGCAGGGAGGAGCCGATCAGTTTCTGACATTTCTGGAACAGGAGCTGAAGCCGGCTATCGAAGCCGAGCTGCCGATCAACCGTCGTCGGCAGGCAGTATTCGGGCATTCGCTTGGCGGGCTGTTTGTTCTGCATACGCTGTTTACCCAGCCGGAGGCTTTTCAATATTATATCGCTGGCAGTCCGTCGATTCATTGGAATCATCAGCTGCTGGATGAAGAGGAGCAGCGTTTTGTTGCCCATTGTCAAAGCGGCAAAGTGACAGCCGAACATCTCGCGCTGCTGATCGGGATGGGCGAGCTGGAGCGAACACATACGGCTCGCAATAACGAACGCTCCGAACAGCTTATCGAGCGGCTGTCCGTACTGAAAACGATCGGTATGCAAATGGAGTATCGCGAGTACAGGGACGAGAATCATCTGTCGGTCGTACCGATCCTGATTAGCCGTGCGCTGCGATTTGCCCTGCATCCGTAGATATAAAGCTTTATATAGCCCATCGATAACGGCATAGACTTTGGATCATAAACAATACATCAAGAAATAATCATACCAATACTATTTATGAACCGGCGAATGCTAGTTCATCATCATACAGTCAAGGAGCATAACAATGACATTTACAGGAATAGAAGGCAAAGTGGCACTTGTCACCGGCGCCGCCCAAGGGATTGGAGAAGCGGTCGTACGCTCTCTGCTCCAGCATGGCGCTATCGTGGCAGCTGCCGACCGCAATGCCGCGGGTGTACAGGCACTTGCGGATGAATACGGAGATGCGCAGCGAATCCGAGCGTATGCACTGGATGTAAGTAACCGCGAAGAGGCAGAACATGTTGTACAGGCTGCCGAACAGCAGCTGGGGCCTATCGATATTCTCGTCAATGTCGCCGGTATCCTGCGGATGGGAACAGTAGAATCCCTGAGCGATGAAGACTGGCAGGCGACATTTGCTGTTAACACTTCCGGTGTATTTCATATGTGCCGGGCGGTGATCGGCTCCATGGCAGCGAGGGAATCCGGCTGTATTATTACGGTCAGCTCCAATGCTGCTGGTGTGCCGCGTACCCGAATGTCAGCTTATGCAGCTTCCAAGGCGGCAGCTACCATGTTCACCAAATGTCTGGGATTGGAATATGCGAGAAAGCATATCCGCTGCAATGTAGTAGCTCCTGGCTCAACCGATACGGAGATGCAGCGGATGATGTGGACTCAGGGCAGTAATATCGATACGGTCATCCAGGGCTCGCCGGATACTTTTCGACTGGGTATTCCGCTTGGCAAAATCGCCGTTGCACAGGATGCAGCGAATGCGGTCCTGTTTCTGGCTTCTGATCAGGCAGGGCATATTACAATGCAGGAATTATATGTAGATGGCGGAGCGACAATGGGTGTGTAGCCCAATACGATATATCTTCTGGCATCAGACATCATTTCAGGAATAGAACGCGTGACTTGGCAACAGCATAGCCCATATCCATACAACCTATACAGCAAGAAGGAAAGGATGAACATCATGGTTACTACCAAGCAAGACACAACAGTCCCGGCTCATCAGCTGCTGGAACAATATACGGATCAGCATTGCTTTTTCTGGTCTTCTCCCTGGCATACATTGCTGGCAGAGGGAAGTTATCTTTGTTTGCCCGAGGTGGAGCAGGAGGAGCTGTCGTCCCTTTCCCATCGCGTGACTGCATTGCTACAGCAGGCTTATGATTCGGGACAGGCGCAGCCGGTGCTGGTAGGAGCGATTCCGTTTGATCCGGAGCTGTCTCCCGCCCGTCTGGTTATTCCGCAGCAGGTACAGTGGGCTGCTCCACGAACTGTCGGAGAATGGACCGGTTCTGTGCGCTCCATACTGTCTGATTATGAACTTCAGGAAGTACCGGCTGCAGAACTGTACAAGCAGGGCGTAGAGGAGGCGCTGGTTCATCTGCGTCAGGGAGATCTGGAGAAAGTCGTTTTGTCCAGATCCCTGGAGTTAACGAGTAGCGCCCCTATTCCTGTCGCTGCACTGCTGCATAATCTGGCTGCAGCGAATACACATGGGTATACCTTTGCTGTTCATATACCGCTGGAGCATGAACGACAGCTTGACTCCAATGATAGAGCTGAGGAATATCCGGTCTGGATCGGAGCAAGTCCTGAACTGCTGATTCGCAAGGAAGGAAGACGCTTCACGGCCAATCCACTAGCAGGGTCGGCCGCGCGAAGTGCAGACCCGCAGGAAGATCGCCGCCGTGCGGAAGCTTTGCTCGTCTCGGCCAAGGATCGTCATGAGCATGCCGTGGTTATCGACGCGGTTGTCGCTGCGCTGCGCCCTTATTGCGGCCAGCTGGAAGTACCGAATCAACCGTCTCTCGTACAGACAGAGACCATGTGGCATTTATCGACCGAAATCTCCGGGGTCCTGGATGATCCGTCGATTACTTCACTGGAACTGGCTGCGGCTTTGCATCCGACGCCGGCAATTTGCGGTACACCGACTGAAGCAGCGCGTGATCTGATTCGTCAGGTAGAGCCTTTTGACCGGGGAATGTTTACCGGCATGGTAGGTTGGTGCAACAAGGATGGAGATGGAGAATGGGCAGTAACGATCCGCTGCGCCGAAGTCTGTGGCCCGCGATTGCGTCTGTATGCCGGAGCTGGCATAGTCGCAGCTTCTACCGCTGAAGCGGAACTGGCCGAGACCAGTGCCAAGCTGCGCACTATGCTACGCGCGATGCGTATCGATGAAGCTTCTGCACAACCGGCAGGGAGGGAGCGGGAATGATATTACCCGGATTTACCCCTTGGCCTGAAAAGGTGGCCCAATATTATCGCGAGACCGGCTGCTGGAGTGGCGAGACCTTTGGTCAGCTGCTGCGCAGGCAGGCCCAATCGTATGGAGAACAAGTTGTGCTGGTCAGCGGAGAGCAGCGTATCACCTACGCACAGCTCGATCAGCGAGTAGATCGTCTTGCTACCGGATTGAACCGGCTGGGGATTGCTGCCGGGGACCGGGTTATTGTACAGCTGCCGAATATACCGGCATTTTTTGAAGTGATTTTTGCGCTGTTTCGTATAGGGGCGTTGCCTGTTTTTTCACTACCGCTGCATCGGCGTCAGGAAGTGATTTATTTTGCCAATTATAGCGAAGCGAAAGCTTATATTATTCCCGATATCGAGGCAGGCTATGATTATCGTACACTGGCGGCTGAAGTGAAAGCTGAAGCACCGGGATTACGGCATATTATTGTAGCGGGTGAGCCGGGAGAATATATGGCTCTGGAGGATCTGTACGAGGATTTGGTAGAGCTTCCGCAGGAACCGGTGGCGAGCGATGTGGCCTTTTTGCAGCTGTCCGGCGGCAGTACAGGACTATCCAAGCTGATTCCTCGTACCCATGATGATTATATGTATAGTCTGCGAGCCAGCGTGGAAGTATGCCAGCTGGATGAGCACAGTGTATATCTGGCGGTTCTGCCGGTAGCCCATAATTATCCGCTTAGTTCTCCCGGTGTGCTCGGGACGATCTATGCGGGCGGACAGATCGTTCTGGCACGAAGCGGCAGCCCGGATGAAGCTTTTGCCCTGATCGACAAGGAAAAGGTCACTATTACAGCGCTTGTTCCTCCGTTAGCACTGGTATGGCTGGAAGCAGCGGTATCGCGGAATGTACATCTGGACTCGCTGCAGGTACTGCAGGTCGGCGGAGCCAAACTGGGTGCCGAAGCGGCTCGTCGGGTGAAGCCGGTACTGGGCTGCCAGCTGCAGCAGGTATTCGGGATGGCCGAAGGTCTGGTGAACTATACACGTCTGGATGATCCCGAAGAGATCATTGTCGAGACACAGGGCAAGCCAATGTCAGTGTATGACGAGATCCGTATCGTTGATGAGGAAGACAATGAGGTAGAGCCGGGTACAGCCGGTCATCTGCTGGCACGGGGACCTTATACCATCCGCGGCTACTACAAGGCTGACGAGCATAATGCCCGTTCCTTTACCTCTGATGGCTTTTATCGTACAGGCGATCTGGCGCGGCTGAATCCAGCCGGTTATCTGATTGTCGAAGGTCGTGCCAAAGATCAGATCAACCGCGGCGGAGACAAGGTGGCTGCCGAAGAAGTAGAGAATCATCTGCTTGCCCATCCGGCTGTGTTTGATGCCGCGCTCGTCTCTATGCCGGATATGTATTTGGGTGAGCGCTCCTGTGCCTTTATTATTGTAAGATCCGATAGGACAGAGAATGGAGCAGCTGCTGCACCTTCTGCAATGGAACTCAAAACATTTTTGCGTGAGCGTGGACTCGCTGCCTACAAAATTCCGGATCGTATTGAATTTGTAGATCATTTTCCCCAGACCGGTGTCGGCAAAGTCAGTAAAAAAGCGCTGCGTGAGCGTATTGCACAGCAGTCAGCTGTTCGATAAGCTACATCTGCGACGAAGCGATTAGAGCAGGGACGATGTAGCAGGATTGGCTTCTTCCTTTATCCCTTATCCATAACGGTCAATAACCAACCGATCGACCATCCAACTACCTATAGATCAATCTGACATGAAAGAGAGTGATAGATAATGGCTCTTCCGAAAATAGAATCTTATCCAATGCCTGGTGAAGCAGAATTTCCTGTAAACAAAGTAAACTGGACTGCCGATCCGCAGCGAGCAGTGCTGCTGATTCATGATATGCAAAACTATTTTGTAAATGCTTTTGCGGCTCGTGATCAATCGCCGATATCTGAACTGCTGGAACATACCCGTCAACTACGCGACTATTGCCACGAGCAGAGCATTCCTGTCGTATACTCCGCTCAGCCTGGCGGACAGACACCAGAGCAGCGCGGGCTGCAGCTGGACTTCTGGGGCAACGGTATCGACGGCGGACCGGATCAAAAGCGGATTGTACCCGAGCTGGAACCGGATGAGCAGGATATTCTGATGACCAAATGGCGCTACAGCGCTTTTCAGAAAACGGATCTGGCGGAGATGATGAGCCGTCAGGGACGGGATCAGCTGATGATCTGCGGAATCTACGCCCATATCGGCTGCCTGATGACTTCATGCGAAGCCTTTATGCAGGATATCCAGGCATTTCTGATTGGTGATGCAGTAGCGGATTTCTCGCAGCAAAAGCACCGGATGGCGCTGGAATATGCAGCAGAACGCTGCGCAGTTACGATAACGACAGACTGTCTGCTAAAGCAGCTGGGAGCCACTGAAGCTGTAGATGGCGTTCGAGTAGGTATGCAGACGGAATCTGCTCAGCCTCTGACAGAGGTAACGCATTCCGGGGACAATACGATGGGCACAGATTATTCTGCACCCTCATCAGGTGCATCGGAAGCTGCTGCTGTGTCGGAACAACCGGAATACACTGTGCAGCTGAACCGGATTCGTACTCAGGTTGCTGCCATGCTGGGTGAACAGCCAGAGCATATTACGGATACTGATGATCTGGTACAGCAGTGGGGGCTTGATTCCATACGCATTATGACATTGTCCGAACAATGGCGCAGAGAAGGCAGCGAAGTCAGCTTTATGGAGCTGGCGGAGCAGCCTGTACTATCGGTATGGGCCAGACTGCTGTATTCACGCAGCGAGCAGGTACTGCCTAATGGAGACTACTTGTGAAATTGATAAAAGGAGGCCATACCGTGATAACCGAAACTGTACGTACAGAGCAGCGCTGGCCTCTCTCTTCCGCGCAATCCGGGATCTGGTTCGCCCAGCAGCTGGACCCGGCCAATCCCATTTTCAATACCGGCGAGTATATAGAGATTCGCGGCTCGATAGATCCTAACTTATTCGAGCAGGCTATACAGCAGATGGTCACCGAAGCAGAGACACTGCATATGCGATTTGGCGAAGACCGGGAAGGAGTCTGGCAAATTTCCGGTCCGGTGCCGCAGCAGATTCTGCAGCGGGTAGATGTACGGACTGAGGCTAATCCTCACCAGACAGCACTGAATTGGATGAAAGCTGATATGAACCGGCCGGTAAATCTGACACAAGATCCACTATTTACCCAGGCACTGCTTCATGTAGATCATAATCATTTTTACTGGTATCAGCGTATTCATCATCTGGTGATAGATGGATATGGATTCTCTCTGCTGGCAGGCTGTGCGGCGCAACTGTATACCGCTCTGGCTGCGGGCAGGGTTCCGGGTGAATCTTCTTTTGGTCGTCTGCAGGATGTTTTGGAGGAGGACAGGGCTTACCAGCAGTCGAAACAGCGGATCAAGGATCAGAAATTCTGGCAGCAGCGCTGGCAGGATCGTCTGGATGTGGTCAGCCTGGGGAGCCGGGCACAGCGTACATCATCGTCTTTCCTGCGTTCGTCTGCCGTATGGACACCGGAACAAATGGAATCGCTGCAGCATTATGCCGATCGTCTGAATTGTAGCTGGCCCGATGTCATCATGGCTATGGTTGCTGCCTATACAAGCCGTATGACCGGGACTGCCGATGTTGTACTCGGTATGCCGGTAATGTGCCGTCTGGGTACATCCTCTCTGCGTGTGCCAGGAATGGTCATGAATCTGCTGCCACTGCGCTGTTATGCCGAGCCACAAATGAGTATACAGGAACTGACCCGGCAGATCAGCAAAGAAAGCCAGCAGATTCGCCGTCATCAGCATTATCGTCATCAGGATCTGCGCCGGGATCTTCAGCTGCTGGGTGAAAATGATCGTCTATTCGGACCGATGGTCAATATCAAGCCATTTGCCGATACATTGAACTTTGGAGGTTATCCGGGGATTGTTCACAATCTGGGGACTGGGCCGGTCGATGATTTGTCGATTCATCTGTATCGTCGTATCGATGGAGGGCTCACACTGGATCTGGATGCCAATCCGGCGATCTACAGCCCATTGGAACTGGATACCCACAGGCAGCGAATGATGCATATGCTGAATGGAATCCTACAGTCAGAATCGGAGCAGTCGATTGCGCGGCTGAATTTGTTGCTGCCTGAGGAGGAGACGCTGATACGTGAACAGTGGAATAAGCCTTCTAGCCAGAAATCTTCCCTGCCGGTAGCTGTTCAATTTGAGCAGCAGGCAGCACGCACACCCCACCAGATTGCAGTCCGCTGCGAAGAAGAGAGTATCACTTATCAGGAGATGAATCGACTGGCGAACCAGCTGGCCAGGCTGTTGATGCAATACGGTGCCTGTCCTGATCGGATTATAGCAGTGGCTTTGCCGAGAAAGGTGGCTATGGTTGCCGGTATTCTGGCTGTACACAAAACAGGAGCAGCCTACGTACCGCTGGATGCCGATTATCCTGCCGATCGTCTGAGCTATATGCTGGAGGATGCCAATCCGGTCTGCCTGTTGACTACCACAGAATTAAGATCGCGTATTCCTGCCCATTCCGGACTGCCGGTTATTGTGTTGGATGATCCAGCATTGAGAGTACAGTGGTCGGCGTTATCCAGTGATAATATACAGCCGCAAGAATATGCAGAACCTTGTTCTCCGCTGCATCCGGCTTATATTTTGTATACATCCGGCTCCACAGGCAGACCCAAAGGTGTAGCAGTTACCCGCGGCGGCTTGGAGAATCTGCTGACCGGTATGCAGGAGCGATTCCGGCTGGACAGTCATGACCGGCTGCTGGCAGTAACGACGATTGCTTTTGATATTTCCGTACTGGAAATATATCTACCGATTACGACGGGGGCGATCATGGATATTGCACGCCGGGAGACGATTCTGAATCCGGAAGCATTGCTGCGGCGCATCCATGAGCAGGATATTACGATCATGCAGGCTACACCTACACTGTGGCAGTCGATCGTATCAACAAACCCGCCGCGCGATTCTCTGCGTGGACTGCGCATTATTACCGGCGGAGAGGCATTGCCACTGCGTCTGAAGCTTGCTCTGCAGCAGCTGGGCTGTGAAGTTCATAATCAGTATGGGCCGACAGAGACGACGATTTATTCTACGGCTGCGCAGCTGGATGATTCGGATATACATAAGCCGCTGATCGGTGGTCCGGTTCGGGGAACACAACTGTATATTCTGGATGCCTCTCTGCAGCTGGTACCACCGGGAACCGCCGGAGAATTATATATTGCCGGCGATGGGCTGGCACGTGGCTATCTGGGCCGACCGGATCTGACAGCAGAACGATTCGTAGCCAATCCATATGGCGCACCGGGCAGCCGTATGTATCGCACAGGCGATCTGGCAAAATGGACGCGAAGTGGTGAAGTGGATTATCTTGGTCGCGCCGATCACCAGATCAAGATTCGCGGATTCCGCATGGAACTGGGCGAGATTGAACATGTACTGTCCAGTTATCCCGGTATTGACCAGGTAACTGTAATGGTCCGGGAAGACCAGCCCGGTATGCAGCAGCTGGTCGCTTACGCAGTTATGGATAAAACAGCTGACTCGCTGAATATAGAGCAGCTGCGTGATGATATCGCCGAGGAACTGCCGGAATATATGGTACCTGCCTTTTTTGTGCAGCTGGCGGAGATGCCGCTGACGCCCAATAAAAAGATAGACCGCCGTGCACTGCCTGCTCCGGCTATGGAGCTGACTAGTACTGTGCGTGAACCACGGACACCGCAGGAGGAGCTGTTATGTACTTTGTTTGCCGAGATTTTGCAGCTGCCTCATGCAGGCATTGACAGCGACTTTTTCCGGCTGGGTGGACATTCCCTGCTGGCAGGCCGCCTAATGATCCGTATTCGTGAAGTGTTTGGTGTAGATATGAATATCTCCAGCCTGTTCCAATCACCTACTGTTGCAGGGCTGGCTCGGCAGCTCGACTCGGCGCACGCCGCAAGACCGGCTATGTGCGCCGAGTCGAGACCGGATCGTCTGCCGCTGTCTTTTGCCCAGCAGCGACTTTGGTTCCAATACTGTCTGGATGGACCGAATCCAACATATAATATCCCGCTGGTCGCTCATCTGGAAGGGACACTTGATATAGAAGCGCTGAATAAAGCTGTACAGGATGTAGTTCGGCGGCATGAGACTCTGCGTACTATTTTTCCGCAGACAGATGGTACTTCGTATCAGCAGATTCTGGAAGATCCGCCCGCCAGTACCTTGTTGACGGTACAGGATGTTCTGCCCGGACAGCTGCCGGAATATTTATCGGAGGCTGTACGTTATAGCTTCCGGCTATCGGAGGAGCCTTCGCTGCGTGTTCAGCTTTTCCGTACCGGAGAGGATCGGTATACACTGCTACTGCTGCTTCATCATATCGCTGGAGACGGCTGGTCGCTGCATCCGCTTGCCCGTGATTTATCTGCTGCCTATACGGCTCGCTGTCAGCAGCAGGAACCTGCCTGGAAGCCGCTGTCTGTGCAGTATGCGGATTATGCCGTCTGGCAAAGTCGTTTGCTGGGTAGCGAGCAGGAGCCTGACAGTCTGCTGCATCAGCAGCTGGATTACTGGACCCGTACCCTGCGTCATTTGCCGGAGCAGCTGGAGATTCCGATGGATTATGCCAGACCTTCCGTATCCAGCTACAAAGGAGACAGCGTAGCCTTTCAATTGACAGCAGAGCTGCATCAAGAACTGCTGCAGTTGGCACGTATGCACGGAACGAGTCTGTTTATGGTATTGCAGGCGGCTCTGGCAGCCATGCTCACCCGTCTGGGTGCGGGAACAGATATACCGATCGGCAGCCCGATAGCCGGTCGCAATGATGATGCCGTCGGAAATCTGGTCGGCATGTTTATCAACACATTGGTGCTGCGAACAGATACTTCAGGCAATCCGAGCTTTGCCGAACTGCTGACACGGGTACGAGAGCGCAATCTGGAAGCCTATGAGCATCAGGATATGCCGTTTGAACGACTGGTAGAAGTATTGAACCCGGTTCGCTCGCGGTCCAGACATCCACTGTTCCAGATCATGCTGGTGCTGCAAAATACACCGGATATTCATCTGGAGCTGCCAGGATTGCAGGCACAAATGGAAATTCGCGGAGCCGGTACTTCCAAATTTGATATGACGTTTGAACTGACGGAACGTTACGGAATGGACGGTCGTGCGCTAGGGATAGATGCGATTATTGAATACAGCTGTGATTTGTTCCGCCGTGATACAGCCGAGCGGATGGCGCAGCGTTTCCGGAAAGTACTGGCTTCTGCCGTTCAGACGCCAGATTGCCCGGTAGGGCAACTGGATATTTTGCTGGATGAAGAGCGGTATGATCAAGTACATCCGTCTCTGTCTACATCCACGTCTGCTGCAGATCAATCGTCTCCTGCCATAGATCTGATGGGTCTGTTCGAACAGCAGTGCAGCCGCTATCCGCAAAACACAGCTGTCAGCTATGGAGAGGAACGCTGGACTTATACGGAACTGAATGCGCGTGCCGATCAGCTGGCACAGCTGTTGGTGAAGCATGGAGCCGGTCCGGAGCAGTTTGTCGCTCTGGCTTTGCCGCGTTCGGTCGAACTGGTCGTTGGTATTCTGGCTGTTCTCAAATCCGGTGCTGCCTATCTGCCGCTTGATCCGGCTTATCCGGCAGAGCGTCTGGCCTATATGCTGGAAGATGCTAATCCCGGCATTATCGTAACGAATGAGAATACATGCGACAAGCTTGCGCTGTCCGGTTCGCAGATCTGTATCCTACTTGATCAGGTAGATACTGTGGCACTTTTATCTGCACAGGATGTATCGCAGCATAGCCATATCAGGATCAGGTCTGATGCAGCGATGGATGCAGACCGGTCAGCCTATATGATCTATACATCGGGTTCAACCGGACGGCCCAAAGGCGTCGTTATTCCCCATCGGAATGTTATTCGGCTGTTCACAGCTACCGAAGACTGGTATGAATTCGGTCCGGAAGATACATGGACATTATTCCACTCCTATGCCTTTGATTTTTCAGTATGGGAACTGTGGGGAGCATTGCTGTATGGAGGTCATCTGGTTATCGTTCCTCATGACATTAGCCGCTCACCGGATCGGTTTTTACAGCTGTTGGTAGAAGAACAGGTGACTGTATTGAACCAGCCCCCTCTGCTTTTTACCAGTTAATGCAGGCAGATCGTGAAAAGGAAGCGCTGGGCAGGCAGCTTGCGCTTCGATATGTCATTTTCGGTGGTGAAGCGCTGGAGCTTGGACGGCTGTCGGACTGGTATGAGCGTCATGATGAAGATGCGCCGCGTCTGATCAATATGTACGGGATTACGGAGACGACGGTTCATGTCAGTTATAACGAGCTTAACCGCGAGTCGGCCGCAGCAGGAGGCAGCAGTCTGATCGGTGTACCTATTCCGGATCTGCATGTCTATGTACTGGATGAATACCTGCAACATACGCCGGCAGGAGTCGCAGGTGAAATGTATGTGGCAGGTGCCGGACTGGCACGCGGTTATTGGCAGCGTCCTGAACTGACAGCCGAGCGATTTGTCGCTGATCCATTCGGAGCGGCAGGCAGCCGGATGTACCGTACCGGTGATCTGGCTCGCCGTCTGGCTGATGGTTCACTGGATTATCTGGGTCGCGCTGATCAGCAGGTGAAAATTCGCGGGTTCCGCATTGAGCTGGGCGAGATTGAAGCTGCTCTGTCGCATCACCCGGATATTGCTCAGGTAGCTGTTATTGTGAGAGAAGATCAGCCGGGAGACCAGCGTCTGACCGCCTATATCGTTCCTGCAACTGCAGCGGAACCGGAGGTCGCCCAGTGGCGACAGCATGCAGCTGTATTTTTACCGGACTATATGGTTCCGGCAGCGTTCATCGTGCTCGCAGAGCTGCCGTTAACACCCAATGGCAAGCTGGATCGCAGGGCGCTTCCGGCGCCGGACACTTCGGCATCTGCTAGCGGTCAAGGGCCGCGTAATCCACAGGAAGAGATGCTGTGCAGTTTGTTTGCCGAGGTACTGGGACTGGAACGTGTCGGTATTGAAGACAGCTTTTTCGAGCTGGGTGGTCATTCACTGCTGGCCGTGCGGCTAATGAGCCGGATCAAGGAGGCCATGGGCTACGAACCGGGAATCGGTATTTTGTTCGAGGCACCTACGGTATCCCAGCTGGCTGCACGCCTGGATAAGGACACAGGAACCAATGCGCTGCAGGTACTACTGCCGCTTCGTCCCAATGGCAGCAAAGCGCCGCTATTCTGTATCCATCCGGCTGGCGGTCTGAGCTGGTGCTATGCAGGTCTGATGAAACATCTGGAGCCGGAGCGTCCGATTTATGGACTGCAGGCAAGAGGGATTGGCGAGACCGAGAATCTGCCAGCCAGCCTGGAAGAGATGACAGCAGACTATATTCAGCATCTTCGCATAGTACAGCCACATGGGCCTTATCATCTGCTCGGCTGGTCTCTGGGAGGCAATGTAGCGCAGGCAATGGCGGTACAGCTGCAGCGAGAAGGGCAGGAGGTAGCGCTGCTTGCTGTACTGGATGCGTACCCAAGTCATTATTTGCCAATCCGTGAAGAACAGGATGAAGAAGAGGCACTGACAGCGCTGCTCGCTCTGGGTGGTTATGATCCAGACAGCATAGGGGATGGTCCGCTGGATATGGCGCGAGCGATGGAGATTCTACGCAGTGATACCAGTGCGCTTGCGAGTCTGGATGAAGAGACAATCATGAAGCTGCGTACGACCTATGAGAATTCGGTAAGGCTGCTCAGCCAGTATGTACCGGAACTATTTGAAGGACGTATGCTGTTTTTCCGATCGACGATTATTCCGGACTGGTTTGATCCGATAGAACCGGAAATGTGGGAGCCTTATGTGGCTCATGGTCTGGAGCGGCACGATATTGCCTGTCGTCACAAGGATTTGTGCCAACCCGGTCCACTGGAAATAATCAGCGAGGTGCTGTCCGGTCGTCTGGATCGATCACACCAACAGACCATAGTACTGAATAGAGGGAGGGAACAGAATGAATAATCCATTTGAGCAGATCGATGGGCAGTATATTGTACTAATCAATGAAGAACACCAGTATTCGCTCTGGCCGGCAGCCATGGATATACCGGCAGGTTGGTCGGTCTCCTTGTCGGTTGCAGATCGGCAGACCTGCATGGATTATATTGCCGAGAACTGGCAGGATTTGAGACCGCGCAGTATCCGTCAGCAGACGGCTGTTCGTTAATATGCCAATGTCAGAGCCGATATACTACACCTCATATAGGTCGATATACTAGGCTTTTATATAGTATGTAGGGATTTTTCAGGGTATATCGAGCAAGTATATAAATGACTAATTTATGATCTACTTTTGCAAGTGTATAGTTGACGGTCTAATCAACTTTTATAAAATATGATAAAATTTAATTCCAGTAATGTCCAAGTCATAGTCATGTCGAAATAACAGAAACAGGCTAATCCCGGTCGTTTTCCCGACTTGGGATTAGCCTGTTTCTGTATGGGCAGCTGATAAGTACATATAATCTTCCTTATTATACGGTTGAAGAATGGATAGGAGCATGAATCTGCATATATTCTGCATCAAACAGCTGATCATGCATCATATCAATCACATTCCAGCGATGCTGATCGACGATAATATAACCGTTGTACAATTTTTTGATATAGACATGCTGTTTGGCCTGCAGGACGCAGCGGGCATTGGCATCACTGCCGACTATACCTGCGATAATACGTTCTTCCGCTTCCAGGCGGGAGCCGCGGCATACCGACTGCTCTTTGATAAAAGCAATACTGCCGGCAGAGTAGAGGTTGCTCTGCAGTACGCCTTCACGGGTGACAATAATATC
Organism: Paenibacillus bovis; assembly: GCF_001421015.2. Lineage (NCBI taxonomy): Bacteria > Bacillati > Bacillota > Bacilli > Caryophanales > Paenibacillaceae > Paenibacillus > Paenibacillus bovis. The sequence goes on along the minus strand of NZ_CP013023.1, from coordinate 4,753,940 downwards.
TCCGTTGGATTTGATCTCGCTGGATTGGCAGCGGGAAAGCTCAATATTGACCTGAATCTCCTGCATACTGGATACGCTGGCGTACAGACGATCCAGATAGCCGCGCATGCTCCGAATACTCTGTTCGTCCACCTTTTCCAGAATACTGGCAGAGCTCATCAGATCGGCTAGCATTAGCTTGAGCTGTTCAGTATCCTTGGTCTGGATATATTGGATACTGGAAAAGACCTGCAGCAGCTCTCTGCCCAATTCGGGAATAGTGCGGAATTTGCGCTCGATCAGCAGCATGACCATCTGGCTGTACCGGATCGGCTGATTACGAGTACGCAGCTCGTCAGCGAGTACCTGAGCAGCCATATCGAGCTGGCGCATTTCATGACTGAGCTGTTTGGAAGCTGCGTACATCCGGTTGAACATCACGCCAAAATACCCCGAATAGACCCGACCGCCGATAACTGTACCCTGAATAGAAATACTGCCTGTTGCTGTAATTGTGGAATTGTATACATTGCCGTGAATATACACATTTCCGAGTGATTCAATAATCATATGGTCGGTGACATTGCCATGCACGATCACGTCTCCGGCAAATACAATATTGCCTGTACGCAGATCGACGTCTCCATTCACCACAAAAGCACTGGAGATATCCACCTGCCGCCGATTACCGCGTCCCGTCATCCGCGGACGTCCCGGACGAAGCGCTACAATTTCGCCTGCTGCATTCATTTCGGTAAATTCTCCAGGAGTCACTTCCAGATCATGCGCCGGTCTTGGGGAGAGTTCATTGCCGAATACATCATAACCAGGTAATCCAGTTACCGGTGCATGCTTGGTAGCAATCACTTCGCCTTCATGTACCGAAGGAATACGGCGATAACTACGATGATCGATCACACCGCCTGCTTCATGAAACACCGATTCAATCTGCTCCGGGAAAAATAATTCCAGCCGTGCATCGGTTCCCGGTATAGATGCTTGTCCACGCGCCACTACAACCGGTTTGCCGGACGGGAGGTCCAGCTCCTGCAAAATAGCTGCTTTATCGATATTTTTGATAATATGACGGCTCTCCAGCGCATCCATGATATGAGTGAACTCCAGCGTCTCGATGATACGCTCGCGGTTGGGTGCCGCCTGTACCGTAAGCTGCGTCGAGGCCGGAGTATCCACCAGATTCCATTCATACCGTACCTTTTCATGCAGAATCAGATACGCTTCCATCTGATCCGGAGAGACTTTGATCTCGAACAACGGTTCATGCTGAAGCTCCCAGGTCACAATATCTTCTTCGTCGATGGGAGCAGTACCGGCAATAATATTTTTGTTCACAATCAGCGAGACCGGAGCAGCCCCTCGGATCGAAGCTGGACGGCCTCCCTGGCGTGGAGGAAAGACATGGATGCGGTTATCTTTGATTTTGACCCATCCATGTTTTCCGCCGTCCGGGATATCGTCATCCCATACCGAAGAAATAGCTGTTTCAACGGGTTTATTCTGCGAGTTTTGCATGGGATGCCCTGACTCCTGGCCGGATAGGGATGTAGACATTATGGATACCTCCATTTCAGTTCAATGACATATCAGCCGATATGATAACGATTGCAATATATAGTGATTCGATAACGTTCTCATATTAGTTAAATAGTTGTAGGTATATTATAATACACATTTTCCCAATTAAAACTTATTTTTGGATAATTAGAACTATTATTTTTAACGAAATCCAGAAAGGATTATTTTGGTGGGATAACCACCTGTTTAGCCAGTATATACCAGATCACCGATACTGACTAACCGCTATTAAAAATTATATTTGAAAAAATACTGAATTACGGTATAATATCATTTGTCGTCGATTTATACATATTATGTGTCCCAGTAGCTCAGCTGGATAGAGCAACGGCCTTCTAAGCCGTCGGTCGGGGGTTCGAATCCCTCCTGGGACGTCCAAAAAGCGCTCTTCATTTATATAATGAAGAGCGCTTTTTTTGCACCTATTTGCAGAGTCCAATTGATCAGATCAAGAGTATCAGCCAGCTACTGGATCAGGTATTGGTCACCATATAGACTACATTGCATACATTACCGCTGCCGCCAATCACTTGAACAGTATATGCAGGAGAACTGGATTGGGCAGAGAATCCATCCGAACCTACATATGGATCGTCAAAATAAAGGTAAATAATATAATTCCATAAAGAGAGTTAATAACTCCATAGATATAATAAATAGGGATAACAAGCACTTATTGCAGCCGCTAAGAGCAAATTGTATACTCAATTCATCTACCAGCGTCCAGTAGATTTAGACGCACAGCCTGTTCATATAACAAAACAGATCCATAGACGGGAGGAAACAATTATGAAAAACTGGATGCGTCATGTGCACCAAATTCCGGCCATTTTGCAAGCCGTACTCAATATCACCCTCGGTCTGGTGGCTTTTACATTATGCTTTTTCCTGTTAAAAGAAACCTGGTATATTTTCAGTTTTATCTTTATCAGTGGAGATACAGGGACGACAGCGTATGAATTCATGGACCAGCTGCTGGTGTTCTTTTTATACTTTGAGTTTATCGCCCTAATCGTCAAATATTTCAAAAGCGGATTCCATTTCCCACTGCGTTACTTCATCTATATTGGGATTACTGCGATTATCCGGCTGATTATTGTAGATTACGATAATGCGATGAATACATTATTGTGGTCTTTGGCGATTCTGGCATTGCTCGGTGCTCTGCTGCTCGCCAATACGCGTCCGATCCGCCGTGACAACTGATACAAGCATGCGTTATAAGGAGTATGATACGATAGAGGTGCAGCCGTTAACCGGCTACATGTAGTGTTTATCGCGTATGCGCATATTAATGAAACAATGGAGGACGGATCCATGACAGAACAAGTGAGAATATCCCAACGCAGCGCGATCATTATCGAACGTCTGCGCTCGGAAGGTATTGCAGAAGATATACTGATTCAGGCACTGAGTGAACAAGCAGATGCCCCGCTGCGTGCTGTTAGCAGTGTGGATATCGATTTTGCCGAATGGATGAATTATGCGAATGAACATGGTGAACAACTGGTACAGGCAGTTCGCGATGGATATCGTATGACGTTTACCACCGTACCGGGCATGAAAAACTGGCTCAAGTATGCACTGTCCATGGAGGCCTCACGTGATTATATCGAAGCGGAAGAAGGACGGATGGATGGTCTGCAGCTGACGCTTGAGCAGGCACAGCAGCTCAAGGATACGATTGCAGTCAACTGGGTACTGCTGGAGCATGAAGATGGGAGTGCTTCCCTGCTGCTGCGTGCGCTGCTAACATCTGCCGAAGCTCCGCAGCTGTAAAATGAACATTTGACGATTGCTAAGCTGATGCAGTTGTGAAGCTGATCGTGATTGTTGATGTTATGGCTGTTATTGATTTTAGGCAGGTTTTGATCTTCAGCAGTTGTTGATCTTATAAGATTCATCAATGAGCATTCATTAACGAGTAGTCATTGTTCTTTTAGCGATCTTTGGTCTTATACCAATTGTTAATCATATAACCAAAGAGTGCTTATTGCTGGGCAGTCAAGTTGGATCGCTTGCCTGCTGCTATCCGGTATTCTCGCGGACTGACCTGGCACATCTGCTTGAATATTTTGCCAAAGTGGGAAAAGTTATTAAATCCAGCCGCTTCCGCAATATCAATAATTTTGAGATCGCTCTCTCTTAACAGCTGCTGGGCCGTCTGGATACGAATCGTATTCATATATTCGGTCAGATGGAAACCAGTAGTACGTTTGAACATCCGGCTCAGATGAGATGGGCTCAGATGAAATTGATTGGCAATCGTCTGTAGGGACAACGCTTGCTGATGGTGCTGCTTGATATATTGGGCAATATCGGACATCTGCTGCTGGATAGCAGTCCGGCTGGCTGGCGATTCAGCAGAAGCTGCAGACTGGCTGCGGGCACAGTGGATGAGCAGCTCCATTACCAGATGATGGACAAGCAGCTGGTATCCTTCGTTCTGAATCGTCAGCTCACGCACCAGCTGCTGAATAATCGGCTGCAGCCACCCCTGATCCCGGTTAGTCGTATGGAACACCGGATAACCGCGATAAAAAGGCTGAAGCAGCCACTGCTTTTCTTCGCCAAAATGCTGTTCTACAAATCGATCATTAAAATAAAGCACAATGCGTTTATGCTCCGGCAGCTCACCGGGCAATGTTCGGTGCAGCTCATTTTTGCCTATAAATACAATATCCCCGGTATGTACTTCGTATAACTGACCCCGATAAAATAGGTTCGTTCACCCGACAGCAAAATATAGATCTCATAATGAGGATGTACATGCTCAGTCGTCATCGCAAAGTAATCACTGCGTACGATATACTCAGCGACCAGTGCATGCGGACTGGCCAGATTACTATGAAGATCGGGATTCATGCTATCTCCTCCCTTTTATGTAAGCGTTATCTATTTTGGAGTATATCATAACAAAATAAGCGGCATTAGTGAAATAAAGCATCATTTGCGGAGAATAGCTCCGCTTTTTTTGCTAATCTGTTCTCAGACAGACTGATTATGTTCTGGGGAGGAACGATGATAATGAAGCCGAAAACATATGCACTTGTAGGCACAGGTGGACGAGCTGAATTTTTTTATGGAGCGATTGCACGCGATTTTCGTGAAACTGCCGAATTGATTGCCTTTTGTGATATCAATCAGACAAGAGCCCGGTATGCGAATACACTGCTGGAACAAAAATATGATTATCACCCGGTCGATTTGTATACCGCCGATCAATTTGAGCAGATGATTGATGAAAAGAAACCGGATATCGTTATCGTAACAAGCGTGGATCGTACCCATCATCGTTATATTATTCGTGCGATGGAGCTAGGCTGTGATGTGATTACCGAGAAACCCATGACAGTAGATGAACATAAATGCCAGGAAATTATAGATGCGGTATCTCGAACCGGCCGCAATGCGCGAGTGACCTTCAATTATCGCTACGCCCCTCACCATACCCGAGCACGCGAACTGATTCGCGATGGAGCGATCGGTGAGGTGACGTCGGTTCATTTTGAATGGCTGCTGAATACCCAGCACGGTGCTGATTATTTCCGCCGCTGGCACCGGGACAAGCGCAATAGCGGCGGACTGCTTGTGCACAAGTCCACCCATCATTTTGATCTGGTCAACTTCTGGATCGGTTCTCAGCCGGATACGGTATTTGCGTTTGGAGATCTACTGTTTTACGGCAGGGAAAATGCAGAGCAGCGCGGCGTGACTTCCTTTTATAACCGGGCAACCGGCAGCCCGGCAGCCCAGGATGATCCTTTTGCGCTTAGGCTTGACGATAATCCCAATCTCAAAGCGATGTATCTGGATGCCGAACATGAAGATGGTTACCAGCGGGACCAAAGTGTATTTGGTGACGGGATCAGTATCGAGGATACGATGAGCGTTATGGTTCGCTACAAGAACAAAGCGATGCTGACCTACTCCCTGAATGCTTATATGCCCTGGGAAGGCTACCGGATCGCCTTTAATGGTACGCACGGTCGGATTGAAATGCAGGTGATTGAAAAGTCCTATGTGAATGCCGGTGGAGACAAAGCCGACGAAGGGGCACTGGAAGGCAAGCAGATCCGTGTCTTCCCAATGTTCGCCGAACCGTATGAGGTGGAAGTGGAAGAGAAAGCCGGCGGGCATGGGGGCGGTGATCCGGAGCTGCTGAATGACCTGTTTGGTCATCCGGCCGAAGATCCTTTTCACCGCGCAGCCAATCATATCGATGGAGCCCGCTCGATCCTGACAGGGATTGCCGCCAATCAGTCGATCCGTACCGGGCTGCCTGTTCAGGTAGATAGCCTTGTTCAGATTCCGTCGTCGAGTCACAGATAGTAGTGGAATAATATATTAATAGTAGAGATGCACAGCGGTAGTAACAAAATATAACGCTGTATATAGAACTGTATACGTATAGAACACTATAGCTACAGCTAGCTTTATTAATGAACAGTTATAGGTTTTCGGGGACGGTACGCCTATCATGAACATGGCGGCCGTCTTTTTTTGCATGCTGGTAAACGACCTTTGCAAAAGGGTAATGATACATAAGACTGAAGCAACAGACAGGAGGCAAGTGTATGACGACTTTGAATTGGGCGATTGTCGGTACAGGAGAAATTGCGCATGATTTTGCAGATGCGATTCGTCAGGTAAATGGCCGTGTCTTTGCTGTTTGTTCACGCCAAATGGATCGCTCCAGACAATTTGCATCTGAATGCGGCGCCGAGCATGCCTATGATAATATAGATGAAATGCTGCGTAATCCTGCAATTGATATTGTATATATAGCTACACCGCACAGTAATCATCGCAGTTATGTCATAAAATGTCTTCATGCGGACAAACATGTTTTTTGTGAAAAGGCGATTACTGTCAACAGCGAAGAACTGCAGGAAATCCAAGCACTGGCCAAAGAAAAAAATCGTATTCTGGCGGAAGCCATGACTATTTATCATATGCCGCTTTATCAAAAGCTGCATACGATCTTGGACAGCGGCCGATTGGGCGCACTTCAGATGATCAATGTCTCGATGGGTGACCCCAAGGAATACGATCCGGAGAACCGCTTCTATAATCCTGAACTGGCAGGAGGAGCACTTCTGGATATGGGCGTATATGCCCTTTCTTTTGTACGCTGCTTTTTGTCCGGTCCGCTGGACCAGATACTGACCAGTGTGCACAAGGCAGCTACCGGTGTAGATGAGCAGTCTGCAACTATTCTGCAAACCCGCCGCAATGAGATGGCGAATGTATCCCTATCATTGAATACATCGATTCCCCGCACCGGCATCATAGGCTGTGAAAAGGGATATATCGAGATTAGAGAATTTTCTCGTGCGGATCAGGCTGTTATTCATTACACAGATGGACAGACCGAGACGATTCAGGCAGGTTCAACAGATCAGGCACTGGCATATGAAGTAGAGTATATGAATCGCTGCGTTCAAGGAGAACAGCCAGAACACACCATGGACCTGACTACAGATGTAATGGAACTGATGACCCGCATCCGTGAAAAGTGGAAGATGCATTATCCTTTTGAAAAGATCACTTCTTCCAAACCGGAAGAAAGCATATAATTCGGAAACGAAAAAAGCCTCTCACCCCTTAAAAGGATGAAAGGCTTTTTCATTGTTGTAACGTCCCAGGAGGGATTCGAACCCCCGACCGACGGCTTAGAAGGCCGTTGCTCTATCCTGCTGAGCTACTGGGACAAATATTCAATATTTCAAGCGCAACAAAAATATAATATCATGAACCAAGTCGGAAGGCAAGCAAATTTTAATGGGTTGCTATTGGCCAAAGCCGAATCCAACTCCAATTCAATGTTCCGCAAAGTGAAAAAACCAGCTTCCAATAGGCATTACCCCTTTGTAGTCATATAAGAATTACGCTTTGGTCTGGTATCCTGGGTTGATATGGTTTATATACAATATAAGAGACAGTCTATGTTTTTAAGCAGCAAGGAAGCTGTGCTATAATCATGAAATCACAGAATAATGTGATGAATGTAGGAGGTGCCGTTATCACTGATTCAACGAATTCACATACAGACAACAATCGGAATGTAGTCCTGTTTCCCAAGACACTTGACTATTATCAGGTTGAATTAACCAATATGCTTGAGACAGAGCGTTATCATGAAGCCATGGGGTTGCTGGAGTTTTTGCTGCAATGCCAGGGACAGGATCAGCGCCAGCTGGAAGAATGGGAGTCGCTGCTCGGATGGCTGCGCACGACGTTCCCGGAGTCTTCGCATGGCCATTTTGAGGATTCGGATTCCGCCGAGGATGAAGAACCTGCTGCGAATAATGAACAGATCATGCGCGAGCGTATCCGGCTCAAGCAGTCCGAAGACCGGTTATATGAAGAAAAGCTACTTAAGACGGCAATGGAGCGTCCGGTATCGGAACGTACGCTGTTGGCGCTTGAACAGCTCTCTTATCTGGACCAGCCGGATATAGAGCAGCGCCTGATCGATTGGCTGCAGGAAGATCACCAGATCCATCCGCTGATTCAGTTCCGGATTCTGCAGACGCTTCGCCGGCGTGGCTATCGTGGGACAGTCTCTTTTATGCATCAGCATGAGCGGGTAGATATTGAAGTCGAGACTGTGCCACTTGATCCGACCGAGTTCCCGCTGACCATTATCCAGATCCTGGAGCGTGTATCCGACAAAGCCGAGATCAGCGCACCCAATCTGTTTTACTTTGCCCAGGAGCTGTGGACGCAGTTCATTATGAGCATCTATGGTACCCAGAACTATATCTGGATCACACGCGGGGATGATGCGGAGATTGATATCTGGGCGGCTGCCCTGCACCATACGGTAGCAGAGACGCTCGAAGGCAGCAGCAACGAAGAAGAGACGCGTATCATGTACGGAGTGACAGACAGTATTCGCTTCCGTTACGAGCAGGCTTGCCGCGCTATCCAGCAGTTTGTATCCAGCCAGATGCCCCGCTAACCGGGGATGCAGGATACCTCAGGATAGAGTGCAGAAACAAACTTGATAAAACATGAATTGTTGTATATACTATAGTGGTTATTCTGCACGTGAAATGTATACAATTTCAATAATCAATTCATGTTAATATTTTTTGGAGGGGAATTCTTGAAATGACAGCAAAATGGGAAAAAACAGAAAAGAACCTTGGCGTTCTTGAAGTAGAAGTATCTGCTGAGCGTGTAAGCGCAGCAATCGATAAAGCTTTTAATAAAGTAGGTAAAACAGTAAGCGTACCAGGTTTCCGTAAAGGTAAAGTACCACGGTCTATCTTCGAAGCGCGTTTTGGCGTAGAGAGCCTGTACAATGATGCAATCGACATCCTGCTGCCGGAAGCATACTCCGAAGCAATCGATGAGACTGATATCTTCCCGGTTGACCGTCCTGAAATCGAAATCGAACAGTTCGAAAAAGGCCAACCTTTTAAATTCAAAGCAAAAGTAACTGTAAAACCAGAAGTAAAACTGGGCGACTACAAAGGACTGGAAGTTCCAGTATCCAAAGTAGAAGTAACAGACGAAGACATCAACAGCGAGCTGGAGCGTCTGCAACAGCGTCACGCTGAACTGTCTGTTGTTGAAGAAGGCGCTGCTGAGAATGGCGACACCGTATCCATCGATTTCGAAGGATCTGTTGACGGTACTCCATTCGAAGGCGGACAAGCTGAGCGTTACTCCCTGGAGCTGGGTTCCAACTCCTTTATCCCGGGCTTTGAAGATCAAGTAGTTGGTATGGCTACTGGCGACTTCAAAGATGTAACAGTTACTTTCCCGGAAGATTACCATGCAACTGAACTGGCTGGCAAAGAGGCTGTGTTCAAAGTAAAACTGCATGAAATCAAACGCAAAAACCTGCCTGAGCTGGATGATGAGTTTGCCAAAGACGTTAGCGAATTCGATACACTGGACGAATTCAAAGCGGACCTGAAAGAGCAAATCGCTTCCCGCAAAGAAAACGAAGTAAAAGCAGCCAAAGAAGCAGCAGTTGTAGAAAAAGCAGCTGAAAACGCTGAAATCGAAATCCCGGATGCTATGGTTAGCTCCGAGACTGACAACATGGTTCGCGACTTCGACAACCGTCTTCGTCAACAAGGCATGAACCTGGACATGTACTCCAGCTTCTCCGGCCAGACAACAGACGACCTGAAAGAGCAAATGAAAGAAGAAGCTTCCAAGCGTGTTCGTAACAATCTTGTTCTGGAGCAAATCGCAAAAGAAGAGAACATCGAAGTTTCCGAAGACGAAGTAACAGCTGAGCTGGAGAAAATGGCTTCCCAATTCCAACGCAGCGCAGAAGAAGTTCGCAGCATCCTGTCCGCGAACGGTTCTCTTGCAAGCCTGTCCGAAGAAATCAAACTGCGCAAAACAATCGAACTGCTGGTAGACAGCAGCAAAGAAGTAGAAGCAGCAGCTGAACAGGCGTAATTTTACAATTTCATAACCGCGTTGCAATTCTGCAACCTTTTCCAATAAGGCACGTATTAATGACGTGCCTTATTTTCCTTATCCAAGCGTTTGGCACTATAAACGCGACTAGGTCCTAGTCCAATAAAAAAGTGATTTTTGCGCAGCAAAATATCTTACCTTAAGCGTTTGGCACCATAAACTTGGGTACTATTATATGATGAATGTTTTCCAAATATTCATCTTTGAAAAAATGACATGACGCAGTGTACATGTTAAAATAGAATCTGTATTCGTATTTTCGTACTAATATATATATCTGTCGTCATATTCCCCGAAAAGAAAGAGGTTGGTTCTATGAGTCTGGTACCTATGGTTGTTGAACAAACCAGTAGAGGCGAAAGATCTTATGATATCTATTCAAGATTGCTCAAGGACCGTATCATATTTTTAAATACGGCGATTGATGACCATGTAGCCAATCTTGTTATTGCACAATTATTATTCCTTGCTGCGGAAGATCCGGAAAAAGATATCCATTTGTATATCAATTCTCCCGGTGGTTCTGTGACAGCGGGGATGGGTATATACGATACAATGCAATTCGTTAAGCCTGATGTGTCCACAATCTGTATGGGTATGGCTGCAAGCATGGGCTCTTTGCTGCTTACAGCAGGTGCACCCGGCAAACGCTATGCACTGCCGAACAGTGAAGTTATGATTCACCAGCCACTTGGTGGAATCAGCGGACAGGCATCGGACATGAAAATTCACGCGGAATGGATCATCAAGACGCGTCAGAAGTTAAATCAGATTTATGTAGAACGCACCGGCCAGTCGCTGGATAAAATTGAGCGTGATACGGACCGTGACTATTTCCTGGATGCTGAGGATGCGAAGGCATACGGATTGATTGATCAGGTTATTACTCGTCCGCTCACAAGCTAAGAAGGGGTGTAGACATGTTTAAATTCAATGATGAAAAAGGACAGCTCAAATGTTCTTTTTGCGGCAAATCACAGGATCAGGTCCGCAAGCTCGTAGCGGGTCCCGGTGTATATATATGTGATGAATGTATTGAACTGTGCACGGAGATTGTTGAGGAAGAGCTCGGTCACGAAGAAGAGCTGGATCTCAAGGATATCCCAAAACCACAGGAAATCCGTTCTATTCTTGACCAGTATGTAATCGGTCAGGATCAAGCGAAAAAATCTCTGTCTGTAGCGGTATATAACCACTACAAACGTGTGAATTCGCAAAGCAAGATTGAAGATGTTGAGCTTCAAAAAAGTAACATTATGCTCGTAGGACCGACAGGTTCCGGTAAAACATTGCTGGCGCAAACCATGGCCCGCATTTTGAACGTGCCGTTTGCGATTGCAGATGCGACTTCCCTGACCGAAGCAGGTTATGTCGGTGAAGACGTTGAGAACATTCTGCTCAAGCTGATCCAGGCTGCCGACTATGATGTGGAAAAAGCGGAACGCGGCATTATCTATATCGATGAAATCGATAAAGTAGCCCGTAAATCCGAGAATCCATCTATCACTCGTGACGTATCTGGTGAAGGTGTACAGCAAGCATTGCTCAAAATCCTGGAAGGTACAGTAGCTTCTGTTCCACCACAAGGCGGACGCAAGCATCCTCATCAGGAATTTATCCAAATCGATACAACCAATATCCTGTTTATCGTTGGTGGTGCATTTGATGGTCTGGAACAATACATCAAACGCCGGATCGGTAAAAAAGTAATTGGCTTCAATTCCGAAAACCAGGGTCAAAAAGAGCTGAAAGCTGGCGAATACCTGCGTATGGTACTGCCTGAAGATCTGCTCAAATTCGGTCTGATTCCGGAATTTGTAGGACGTCTGCCGGTTATCTCTGCTCTGGAACCTCTGGACGAAGAGACACTGGTACGTATCCTGTCCGAACCTAAAAATGCATTGACTAAACAGTATTCCAAAATGCTGGAAATGGATAATGTAGAACTGGTATTCGAACCGGAAGCATTGCAAGCCATTGCCCGTGAAGCGATCAAACGCAATACCGGTGCGCGTGGTCTGCGTGCAATCATCGAAGGCATTATGCTGGACGTGATGTACGAAGTGCCGTCCCGTGACGATGTAACCAAATGTGTAATTACAGAACAGGTTGTGGAGAGCAAGGTTGTACCTGAACTCCAGACCGGTAAAGATAAAAAGCAGGAAGAAAGCGCGTAATCAAAAAGTATGGATGACATTGGTAACTGTCTAATGTTATCCTGCTTGCTGACTTCCATGATGTATAAATCATATCGCGCCGGCCTTTTTCCTTTTTGCAGGATAAAGGCTGGTTTGCGGTTAAGCCCAAATGCAAGGGAGAAGAAACCATGTTTTTGAGAGAAAACACAAGACCTGTCAAAGTTGGCGATCTGACTATTGGAGGCAACAATGAAGTTCTGATCCAGAGTATGTGCACGACCAAAACAGCAGATGTAGAAGCTACTGTTGCTGAGATTCTGCGCCTGGAAGAAGCCGGCTGTCAGCTGGTACGTGTAACGGTTAACAACGAAGAAGCGGCTGCTGCGATTAAAGAGATCAAAAAGCGCATCCATATTCCACTTGTTGCCGATATTCATTTTAATCACAAGCTTGCTCTGCTCGCGATCGAGAACGGCATCGACAAAGTGCGTATTAACCCGGGTAATATCGGTAAGCGTGAAAAAGTCGAAGCGGTTGTTCGTGCCTGCAAAGAAAAAAATATTCCTATCCGTATCGGTGTAAACGCCGGTTCACTGGAAAACCATCTACTTGAGAAATACGGTTATCCAACACCGGAAGCCATGGTAGAGAGTGCATTGTTCCATATCGGTATCCTGGAAGAACTGGATTTCCACGATATTATCGTATCCCTCAAAGCATCCGACGTACCAATGGCGATTGCCGCCTACAGCAAAGCGGCTGAAGTTATTCCTTATCCACTTCACCTGGGTATTACCGAAGCAGGTACACTGCATTCGGGTACAATCAAAAGCTCTGCAGGTATCGGTGCTCTGCTGGCTATGGGTATTGGTTCGACGGTACGTATTTCTTTGAGTGCGGATCCGGTAGAGGAAGTCAAAGTAGCTCGCGAGCTGCTCAAAACATTCGGTCTTATTTCCAATGCGGCAACACTCGTATCCTGCCCGACCTGCGGTCGTCTGGATATCGATCTGTTCTCTATTGCGAACGAAGTAGAAGAATACATCTCCAAGCTCAAAGTACCGATCAAAGTATCCGTACTGGGTTGTGCCGTTAATGGTCCCGGCGAAGCCAAAGAAGCGGATATCGGTATTGCAGGTGCCCGTGGTGAAGGATTGCTGTTCCGTTATGGCAAAATGATCCGCAAAGTACCAGAGGCAGATATGGTTGTAGAACTCAAAAAGGAAATTGATGCTATTGTGGAAGCTTTTGAAGCGACCGGCAAAATTCCTGGACGTGAAGAGCGCCATGCCCCTGTCGTACAGCCTTAAGGTATTCGGCAGTTCGATTGGATCGAGCAGCCTTGACATGTGATATAAGGTCTACAAGACGGTATATTACTGAAAAGGATGTTCAAAAATATCAATTATCTACAATTTTAAATGTTAGACATAAAATGATACAGGCGTCAGGCAGACGTATAGTAAGTCTGTCGGTGCAGATCAAGATACTGATAGAAGAGAGTTGCTTCTGTCAGTATCTTTTTTTCAGTTCAGATTCCCGTTCATTGGTGTTTCGATGTGATATTTGTTAAACTAGGAATGATATAGGCAGTATAATACGCACGAATTACAGGAGGTACGAAAGCGATGGGACCACATAAAAACAAGGCGCGTCGTTTTCCTTTGCTGCCTTTAAGAGGACTGCTCGTGTATCCAAGCATGGTACTCCATCTGGATGTTGGGCGGGATAAATCCGTGAAGGCCTTAGAAAAGGCGATGGTCGATGATAACCTGATTCTTCTCTGCTCCCAGTCGGAGGTTAATATTGAAGAGCCGAGTCCGGATGAGATTTTTAAAATAGGTACAATTGCCAAAGTACGTCAGATGCTCAAGCTACCCAATGGTACGATTAGGGTATTGGTGGAAGGTCTGGAACGCGCCGAAGTGATTGAATATATGGACAATGAAGAGTACTACGAAGTACAAGCCAGAGAACTGCCTGAGGAAGAAAACAATGATCCTGAGGTTCATGCTCTGATGCGTACGGTACTGACCGAATTTGAGCATTATATCAATTTGTCCAAAAAAGTGACCCCGGAGACGATGGCTGCGGTATCCGATATTGAAGAGCCGGGCCGACTGGCGGATGTAATTACCAGCCATCTGGTGATCAAAATCAAGGACAAGCAGCATATTCTGGAAGCTGTAGATATACGTATGCGTCTGGAGCGTCTGCTGGATATTTTGCACAGTGAACGTGAAGTGCTGGAGCTGGAACGCAAAATCAGCCAGCGCGTCAAAAAGCAAATGGAAAAAACGCAGCGTGAATACTATCTGCGCGAGCAGATGAAAGCGATCCAGAAAGAACTGGGCGAAAAGGAAGGCAGAGCCGGAGAAGCCGAGGAGCTGCGTCAGCAGCTGGCTGAACTGACAGTACCGGAGAAAGTCCAAGAAAAAATCGAAAAAGAAATCGATCGTCTGGAGAAAACGCCTGCCAATTCGGCTGAGGGCGGCATTATCCGTAACTATCTGGACTGGTTGCTCAGCCTGCCATGGGATAAACGTACAACCGATGATCTGGATCTGCATCATGCCGAACAGATTTTGAATGAAGATCATTACGGCCTGGACAAGCCCAAAGAACGCGTGCTCGAATACCTCGCTGTGCAAAAGCTGGTCAAAAAGCTCAAAGGACCGATCCTGTGTCTTGTTGGTCCACCAGGGGTAGGTAAAACTTCACTGGCTCGCTCGATCGCCAAGTCGCTGGGACGCGAGTTTGTTCGTATTTCACTGGGTGGCGTACGCGATGAAGCCGAAATCCGTGGTCATCGCCGTACGTATGTCGGTGCTATGCCAGGACGTATTATTCAGGGGATGCGTAATGCCGGTAGTATGAATCCGGTATTCTTGCTGGATGAGATCGACAAAATGGCTTCCGATTTCCGTGGTGATCCATCTGCGGCTCTACTGGAAGTGCTTGATCCCGAGCAAAACAATACGTTTAGTGACCATTTTGTAGAAGTACCGTTCGATCTGTCGAATGTGATGTTCGTGACGACAGCCAACAGTGTACAGAGTATTCCGCGTCCGCTGCTGGACCGGATGGAAATGCTGTATATTCCGGGGTATACCGAGCTGGAGAAATTGCAGATTGGCAGACAATATTTGCTGCCCAAGCAGACCGAAGAGCATGGTCTGACAACAGAACAGCTGGAAGTCGGCGAAGATACCCTGCTCAAAGTTGTACGCGAATATACCCGTGAATCCGGTGTGCGTAATCTGGAACAGCAGATTGCTGCCTTATGCCGTAAGGCTGCACGCGCAATCGTCTCCGATGAACTGGAAAAAGTAATCATTACTCCGGATGATATCAAGGATTATCTCGGAGTACCGAAATTCCGCTATGGCTTGGTAGAAAAAGAAAACCAGATCGGCAGTGTGACCGGACTGGCATGGACCGAAGTTGGCGGCGAGACGCTGACGATTGAAGTCACTGTAGTCCCTGGCAGCGGCAAGCTGATGCTGACCGGTAAACTCGGTGATGTCATGAAAGAATCCGCTCAGGCAGCATTCAGCTATACCCGCTCCAAAGCAGGTGAGCTGGATATTCCGACAGACTTTTATGAAAAGAATGATATTCATATCCATATTCCCGAAGGGGCGATTCCCAAGGATGGTCCTTCAGCAGGGATTACGATTGCTACGGCTCTGATCTCGGCGCTGACGGGACGTTATGTCTCCAAAGAAGTCGCGATGACCGGCGAGATTACCCTGCGCGGCCGAGTATTGCCGATTGGCGGACTCAAAGAAAAGACACTGGCAGCACACCGTGCGGGCTACAAGAAAATTCTGCTGCCGCAGGATAACGAACGCGATCTCAAAGATATCCCGGATAGCATCAAGGAAGAATTAACCTTTGTTCCGGTAGCCACGATGGATCAGGTGCTGGAGCACGCTCTGGTGCATGAAGCTACCCTGCATTAATAGCTGATGCTAATGCTGGTGGAGTACAACCGAATAAGCGGGGCTAACCAGCATCTATCGTCCAGCCTATAACAAATATGTGTCTTACCAGCAAGATGACTCCGATCATCCAATATAGCGGCATCGCTCACCAGATAGCGGCGGGCGATGCCGCTTTTTGTATTGGAATCTGGTCCATCCTGCTGGTCGGCGTGAACAGCATCTATTGATAGCGTGTATAGCATCTATTGAAGTGAGCCGACATAAGCTTGTTTTTATATAATCGATCGGCAGCAACAGATTCAGTAAGAAGGCCTGCAAACGTACAAAAGATGATATACTAGGCTAGAAGCGAATAAGTTCGGTAGGCAAGCTGCAAAATACGAAGGTAACGGGCACATTGGTGATACGGCCGTCAGCGCACGCTAACAGAGCTTCATCACACGTCGTTCATTTTATTTTATATACGAAAGGGATTTCTAACCTATGAAAGTAAACAATGCAGAATTTATTATCAGTGCTGTACGTCCGGATCAATATCCGGAAGATGGTTTGCCGGAGATCGCTCTGGCCGGACGCTCGAATGTAGGCAAGTCCTCGATGACCAACCGTCTGATTAACCGTAAAAATCTGGCACGCACGAGTGCGACTCCCGGCAAAACGCAGCATCTGAACTACTATCTGATCAATGAAATGCTGTATTTCGTCGATTTCCCCGGCTATGGCTACGCTAAAGTATCCAAAAGCCAGCGCGAAGCATGGGGTAAAATGATCGAAAGATATCTGTTGGAGCGCGAGCCGCTGAAGCTGGTCATCCTGGTGATCGATCTGCGTCATGCTCCGTCCAAAGACGATATTATGATGTATGACTGGCTCAAATACTATGACTGCAACATCTGCGTCGTAGCGACCAAAGCCGATAAAATCCCTCGCAGCAAGTGGGACAAACACATCAAAGTCGTCAAAACAGATCTGGGCTTTGTACCGGAAGATGATTTCGTATTGTTTTCATCCGAGACTGGGCTGGGTAAGGATGAATTATGGTCCATCATCGAACGTCATGCCTTTGCCCCCGATGAAGATGAGTTGGAAGAGGAAGAAATGGAATCCTTGTCTGCGAACGAACAGGATAGTGACAACCACCACGAACGTGAAGAAGATGATATTCCTTCCCAGTAAGCCATAAACTCATAGATTAACCCGTAAAACAAGGTATTTAGCGAGGAAAATGGAGCATCAAGGGCGTTCTCCCGTTCTTTACAGCGATTAATCCGTTTTTCTCTGAAATATGATGAAAATTGTTGACTCGGGTGGCAGGCAATACCGTTCATGATTGATGTATAATAATGAATATATTGGAATGCCAATAGAATTGAGGAGATTTTTATGGCTCAGCGGTTAGCCACAGAGTATATCAAAGCCAGTTTACAGTTGTCGAAAGATCAAATGTCCCAGTTTATCCACTATGCCGAAGACCCCCATGTCCATCACCGGGTAAAAGTACTCGATAATGGCTGTCAGGAAATTGTATTCGGTACACGAAATGGTGAGGAAGTTCATTTACCTTTTGACCTCAAAGAAGGAAGCTATGTCTGTGAGTTGTCTTTCCGCTTGGTAAACCCGCATCTGACAAATATGATTCGTAAATTGTTTGTTGCCTTTAAAGGCTCAGGCGTTGTGAACCGCATCTACAAAGGATTCACAATGATATATGATTATGAACAGGGTGTTGTGCAGAGGATCACCGAGCATACGGCAGAAGGCGAGAAATTGATCTACCGGCAGAAGAATGCTTCGCTGGAGCTCAAAACCCGCCTGCAGTCCACATCCATTGAGACAGATATTGAACTGGTCCGCCGTATAGTGGATCAGCTGCTGGATCAACGCAATGCTTCCGCAGGTCCTTACGAGGAGATTGACCAGGAACTGCAGCTTCAGGCGAGACGGCTGTTTAGCCTGGAAGCCTGAATAGGACCCACATATGCTAGTATGCATATCGACCATTCATCGTATCGATGGATGGTCTTTTGTTATATTTATACATAAAAATGTATAAGAAATCAGCAATGGTTGGGCTGCTGTCATATTGGGTAAAATCGCATAAAGCCGGGCTTTTTCATGGACTTACTCATCCCACAAAAATATTCGAAAAAAGCTTGCAATTCGTGTCGATAGATGTTATTTTTAATCTCGTTGAAAATAACATAGGAACCAGGATTCACTCAGGACATGGTAATGTTGCGAGAGATTATTCCCTCGGGAAGTGAATGACGTAGGTCCTAGCGGATGAAATTTCCAAACATTTTATTCCTAGGAAGGGGGAACCGGAAGATGGAATACTCAACTTTCGGAAGACACGTTGCTGTTGATACTTGGGGTGTAGATTTTGATTTGCTGAACAGTGCAGAATATTTGCAGGCTCAGATGGTTGAAGCAGCTGAGGCTTGCGGTGCAACCGTAATGTCTGTTCAATCCAAACAATTTGAACCACAAGGGGCGACAGTGCTTGTTTTGTTGTCGGAGAGTCACCTCTCGATTCATACGTATCCTGAGAGAGGATTCGCGGCTATTGACTGTTATACCTGCGGAGAGACCGTAGATCCACAATTGGCGATCGACTACCTGGTGTCCGTTCTGAAGCCTGAAAAAACGTATGCCAAAAAACTGGTTCGTGGTCTTGGAGAACTGCAAGTAGAGACTCCAGTGATGCAATCCAGCGAACTGATTAATCGATAATAAGGCTTTGCTTTAAACGGGCAAAGAATGAAAATGAATACCGCTCAAAAGAAAGGCATCTGGTACTGTGTATCGGATGCCTTTTTATATGCATATGTTCATAGCTTTATTTGGGTATATCGGATGATACAGAATTGGTTAAAGAAATAGAAGAATAACGCCGAAATAATACAGTAGGTAAAATATTGAACCGTTTTATAGCGGTGAAACAACAAATTTAATTAAATAATGCATGAAGATATGTCGGGATTTCATAAACATTTCATAAAGACGGCGAAATTGCCCTTTTTGCTGTGATATAATTAACGTATTGTGAAGAACGAAAAGTGATAAGTTACAACTTTTAGACTAGGTGGGTGAACTTGCAATGCACATTATTGTTGTCGGACTCAACTACCGCACAGCACCGGTTGAAGTAAGAGAACGGTTTGCCATTGCGGATGAAGAATTACCGGAAGCTCTCCGGCAGCTTAAGGATACCAAAAGTGTATTGGAAGGCACCATTGTAGCAACTTGCAACCGTACGGAAATCTATGTTGTACTGGACCGTCTGCATATGTGCGGACATTTTATCCGCGGCTTCATGGAGCAGTGGTTTGGTATTTCCCGTCAAGAATTTACGCAGCATTTATATATATATGAAGATGAGCAGGCGATTGATCATCTGTTCCGGGTTACCTGTGGACTGGATTCCATGGTACTTGGCGAGACCCAGATTCTGGGACAGGTCAAACGGTCTTTCCAGCTGGCTCAGGAAAACAAAGCGACGGGCACATGGTTTAATATGTTGTTTAAGCAAGCTGTTACGCTCGGTAAACGTGCGCATGCAGAGACTATGATCGGTGAAAGTGCCGTATCGGTCAGCTATGCCGCAGTAGAGCTGGGTAAACGTATTTTTGGTGCTTTCCATAACAAAGTTATTATGATTCTGGGCGCAGGCAAAATGAGCGAATTGACAGTCAAGCATCTGTACGCGAACGGAGCGGCAGAAGTGATTGTAGCGAACCGTACACTGGGGCGGGCTCAGGAGCTGGCTCACAAATTTAACGGTACACCATGCACGATGGAAGAAGCGGTCCATCGTCTGCATGAAGTGGATATTCTGATCAGCTCGACAGGCGCACAGGGCTACGTACTGGATCCGGGTATGATCAGAGAAAGCATGAAGCAGCGCAAATCGCGTCCGCTCTTTATGATTGATATCGCGGTTCCGCGTGATCTGGACCCGGCTATTGGCGAAATCAGCAATGTATTCCTGTATGATATTGATGATCTGGAAGGCATTGTAGAGAGCAATATGGCGATGCGCCGTGCCGAAGCGATCAAGATCGAACGCATGATCCGCGAAGAAATGGAAGTGTTCCAGCAATGGCTGAAAACACTCGGTGTCAGACCGGTCATCCGCGCCCTTCAGGAGCGTGGTGCCCGTATTCATGAAGAGACACTGGAAAGCCTGTTTAACAAGCTGCCAGAGCTGGATGAAAGACAGCGTAAAGTGATTAGCCGTCTGACCAAAAGTATTGTCAATCAAATGAATCATGAGCCGATTAATCGGGTCAAGGAAATGGCTGCCGAGAAAAACGGCGCAGAGACCGTAGAATTATTCACGCGTCTGTTCGCACTGGAAGAACAGACACAGTCTTTGACCGAATCAGCCAATGTAAGCAAGCCTGCTTCCGAGCGGACTTCCATGCCATCCCATTCACCGGTTGCTGAAGGAAACATGGCATCCTTTGCTCCCGCAATTTTATAGGCAGGTGATTTGCTTTGACGCTGTTTAACCTGTTATACGATATTATTATTTATTTATACGCCCTGAGCCTACTGTTTTATTTCTCGGATTGCATACGTCGCAATCCGAGGGCGAAGCGGACGGGCACAGGGTTTCTTATTTTGGTATTTATTATCCAGTTGGCGAGTATTACCATTCGCACGGTGGAAGAGAAGACACTGCCGCTGTTTTCAACGTATGACTTTTTCTTTTTCCTTACTTTTATTTTAATATTGATTTCCTTTTTTATCGAAAGGGTACTCAAGACTGATTATGCCGTATTGCTATTAAATGTAATCGGCTTTTGTGCTATGGTTCAGAATCGTCTGCATTCTCCTGGTGAAGGGGCACTGCCCTCGGGCTGGGATACCGTACATGGGCTGCTGATTCTGCATGTGGCACTGGCCAATCTGAGTTTTGCCTTTTATACGGTAGCTGCTGTTTTTGCGGCCATGTATTTGTTTTTGCACCGTAAGCTCAAGCAAAAGAAATGGGATAACACCGTACGCCGGCTGCCAAGCCTGGAGAGTATGGAGCGGTATACATACACTTCCATGCTTATCGGTACGCCACTGCTGATCGTATCATTGATTGTGGCATTGATGTCTATTTTTGCAGAAGGACGCTTTGTACTGCTGCTGGATCTCAAAGTCGTATTTACACTACTGGCACTGTGTGTATATATTGCCTATTTTGCTACGCGGCATATGCGTAATTATTCGGCGGTAATTATGGCTCGATGGGCAATAGCAGGCTATATCGTATTTATTCTTAATTTTGTAGCCAATACCTGGTCGGCGTTTCACCAATGGGTAGGCGTATGAGTGATATTATTCCATACGTTCCTGTAATGCTGGATTGTAGAAATCAGCACTGCCTGATTGTAGGCGGCGGTAAGGTAGCCGAGCGTAAAGCGCGAAACTTGCTGCGCGGCGGTGCGATCATTACGGTGATCAGCCCTAAACTGTCTTCGGAATTGCAGGAGCTGGCCCGATTGGACCGGATTCACTGGATTGCACGTCATTATGAGTCTGGTGATGTCTTAGGCTCGACAGGCGCGGAGCGTAGCGGAGTTAAGCGTTATTTTCTCGTGCATGCGGCCACGATACATGCAGACGTAAACCGTCAGGTAGCGGATGAAGCACGGTGTGCAGGTATTCCTGTCAACGTGGCTGATCATCATGAGTCCAGTAGCTTTATCAATCCGATGGTAATCCGCCGGGGGCGATTAATCGCCTCTATTACGACTTCGGGAGCAGGACCGGTCGTGGGACGACGGTTGGCGGGTGAACTGGAGCAGCATTTTGGTCAGGAGTATGAGACTTATATTGAATTTCTTTATTATTTGCGCCACCGGATCAAGCAAGTGGTTCAAGATCCGGCAGAACGCAGGCGATTGCTGGAACGAGCTTCAGAGCTGGATATACTGGAGGAAATTCGGCAGGAACGGTTTTGCTGGTGGGAAGAGCCTCGGATTGAAGAGTGGATCGCACAACATCGGGGAGAGATAACCTAATGCGCAAAATAATCGTAGGAAGCCGGCAAAGTGCGCTGGCACTGACCCAGACAGGACATGTTATAGATGCTTTGACAGAGCTGGGCAGACAGAACGGAATAGAAGTGGAATTTGAAATCAAAAAGATTGTTACCAAAGGCGATCAGATTCTGGATGTAACTCTCTCCAAAGTAGGCGGTAAAGGGCTATTCGTTAAGGAAATCGAGCAGGCACTGCTGAATGGTGAGATTGATATAGCTGTTCATAGTATGAAGGATATGCCTTCTGTACTGCCGGATGGTCTGGTAAATGGAGCGATTCCCAAACGTGTCGATCCGCGTGACTGTCTGATTACCCGTAATGGTGGCGGGCTGGACGAACTCCCTGTTGGAGCCAAGCTGGGAACTAGCAGCCTACGCCGTGCAAGTCAGCTTAAAGCCTATCGCCCCGATCTTCAAATTGAATCTATTCGCGGAAATATCGATTCACGACTGCGCAAGCTGGAGAGTGAAGGATTCGATGCGATTATGCTGGCAGCAGCCGGACTGGACCGTATGGGATGGTCGGATCGGATCAGCGCCTATCTTCCTGCGGACATCTGTCTGCCTGCTGTAGGGCAGGGTGCTCTGGGAGTGGAATGCCGTGCCAATGATGAGCATATGCTGCAGCTGCTGTCTTTATATAATGATGATCTGACCGCGCTCACCGTAACGGCAGAGCGAACGTTCCTGGCCAAGCTGAATGGTGGTTGTCAGGTGCCGATTGGCGCGTATGCCGTACGCTTGCTCACACCGGATTCTCAAGCCGATCAAAACGTTATACAATTAACGGGAATGGTTGCTTCACCGGATGGCAGTACCATACTGAAAGAAACGCTGCAGGGCACCCATCCTGTAGAACTTGGGCTTGCCGTAGCGGATCAGTTAATTCTTCGTGGAGCGGATCAGATTCTGGCAGAAGTTAGGGGATGAAGGAATGACCGGCAAAGTGTATCTGGTGGGCGCAGGGCCCGGAGCTTTGAAGCTGATTACGCTTCGTGGTTGGGAATGTATCGGACTCGCCGATGCGATCGTATACGATCGTCTGGCAAGTCCACGGCTTCTTAAGCAGGCCAAACCGGGAGCGGAAAAAATCTACGTGGGCAAGCTGCCTGACCGTCATACGATGAAGCAGGAAGAAATCAATCAGTTGCTCGTCGATCTGGCTCTAGAAGGCAAAACCGTTGTTCGTCTAAAAGGCGGCGATCCGACGATCTTCGGCAGAGTAGCCGAAGAAGCAGATCTTCTGCGTCAGCATGGAATAGAGTACGAGATTGTGCCGGGAATCAGTTCCTCTATCGCTGTACCGGCTTATGCAGGAATTCCGGTCACTCACCGAGACCATGCTTCTTCCGTATCGATCATTACCGGACACGAGAGTCCGGATAAGCTGGATGAGAGTATTCACTGGGATAAGGTGACTAACGCTACTGGAACACTCGTCTTTATGATGGGCGTAGCCAAAATTGGCTATATCAGTGAACAGCTCATTCGTCACGGCCGACCGGCAAATACACCGGTTGCTCTGGTTCGCTGGGGAACACGGGCCGAGCAGGATACCCTGGTAGGTACCCTTCAGGATATCGCCGCCAAAGTAGCTGCTGCCAATTTTAAACCGCCGGCTGTTATTGTAGTCGGAGAAGTGGTTAATCAACGGGAGCATCTGCAATGGGCTGAACGATTGCCTTTGTTCGGCAAACGCATTCTGGTGACCCGCGCACGCAGCCAGGCAAGCGAACTGGTGGATCGTATCGATGAACTGGGCGGAGAACCATATGAGTACCCGGTAATCGAGACTGTGATGCCTTCCAGTGAGTCTGCCAGACAGCAGATCACCCAGGCGTTCTCCCAGCTGGAAACATATGACTGGGTGTTTTTCACCAGTGTAAATGGTGTGGATTACTTTTTCCGTCATCTGGAAGAGCAGGGGCAGGATATACGCTCCCTGCATCGCGCCCGTCTGGTTGCTGTGGGTCCGGCTACTCTGGCGGCTCTGCGCAACTGTGGTCTGACCGCGGTAGCTTTGCCTGAGAAGTTCCATGCCGAAGGCATGCTGGAGAGCCTGGAGGGTCAGCTGGAGGCAGGACAATGTGTTCTGCTGCCGCGTGGTGACCTGGCACGCTCCTGGCTGCCGGATACGCTGAGACAAATGCAGCTGGACGTGACAGAGGTCGATACGTATGAGACAGTTATGGTGGATGAGGACGATATCGAACTGCGCAAGCTGTTTGAAGAAAAAGCAATCCATGCCGTTACCTTTACGAGCTCATCTACAGTCACAAATCTGCTGGCTGCAATGCGTAAAATGGGCTTTGAGCATCCGGCGGATACACTTCGCCACTCGGTAATTGCCTGCATCGGACCGCAGACCGCTCTTACGGCTGAACAGGCAGGATTGCAGGTAGGGCTGCTGGCCGAGCAGTCCACCCTGGATGGATTAATAGATATTTTATGCCGCTGGAATGCGGGGAGTGTCTCGCTCCAGTCCCAATAATGAATGATCGACATATCGCATGCCGACCACCGCTTGAGCAGGTCGGCTTTATTTTATAAACAGAGAGGAAGTATTATTATGAGTCAAGCATTTACACGTCATCGTCGTCTGCGCAAAACTGCTGCTATCCGCAGCATGGTTCGTGAAACCCGTCTGCACAGAACGGATTTTATCCAGCCGGTGTTTGTTACCTACGGAACGAATGTAAAACAGGAAATCTCCTCTATGCCGGGTGTATATAATTTCTCAATGGACCGAATTGGTGAAGAGATTCAAGAGATTGTAGATCTGGGCATTCCGGCTGTTATGGTATTCGGTGTACCGGAGACCAAGGACAGTGTCGGTAGCGGAGCCTATTCAGAACAAGGTATTGTGCAGCAGGCGATTCGTTATATCAAAGAACATTATCCACAGCTTGTGGTAATTGCAGATACCTGCCTGTGTGAATTTACCGATCATGGACATTGCGGCGTTGTTCATGCTCATGAGATCGATGGTCATATCCATGCGGACGTGGATAACGATGAATCGCTGGAGCTGCTCGCTCAGACAGCGGTATCCCAGGCACAGGCCGGAGCGGATATTATCGCTCCTTCCAATATGATGGACGGATTCGTTTATGCGATTCGTGCAGCACTGGATGATGCAGGATTCCAGGATATTCCGATCATGTCCTATGCGGTGAAATATGCGTCTGCATTCTACGGTCCATTCCGTGAAGCGGCTCAATCGGCTCCGCAATTCGGTGATCGCAAATCTTATCAAATGGACCCAGCGAATGTACGTGAAGCGCTGCGTGAAGCAGAAAGCGATGTACAGGAAGGCGCCGATATGCTGATGGTCAAACCGTCACTTGCTTATATGGATGTACTGCGCGCGGTGCGCGAGAATTTTGATCTGCCACTGGTTGCCTATAATGTTAGTGGTGAATATGCGATGGTCAAAGCGGCTGCGCAGCAGGGCTGGATTGACGAGCGTGGTATCGTAACCGAGATGATGCTGGGCTTCAAACGTGCCGGAGCAGACATGATTATTACGTATTTCTCCAAAGACGTAGCACGCTGGTTGCGTGAGGAATAAGATAACTCCCGATTATTCGTTCGGGATTGCGAATGAGCCGAACGGGTAAATATACGGGACAGGGAAAATGAATACAGCTAGCGGTGAACAGGTCTGCCTGTTCATCGCTCATCTGTTTCATTGGATACCATTATGGAGGTGCTTGATCAATGAACAATATGAATTCCGTACGTCGTGACGAACACTCGCGTACAGCTTTTGAAGAAGCCAAACAATATATTCCGGGCGGTGTCAACAGTCCGGTACGCGCTTTTAAAACGGTAGGTCTGACTCCTGTGTACGTGGATCGCGGAGAAGGTTCCCGTCTGTATGATATCGATGGCAATGTATTTATCGATTATGTCGGTTCCTGGGGACCGCTCATTATGGGACATGCCCATCC
Source organism: Paenibacillus bovis (assembly GCF_001421015.2). Lineage (NCBI taxonomy): Bacteria > Bacillati > Bacillota > Bacilli > Caryophanales > Paenibacillaceae > Paenibacillus > Paenibacillus bovis. The sequence continues at coordinate 4,727,836 of NZ_CP013023.1, read as the reverse complement.
GGACGTTGTGCGTGCTCTGCAGGAAGCTACAGTAAAAGGTACCAGCTTTGGCGCACCGACCGAAATTGAGACGCGTATGGCCAAACTGGTCGCTGAACGGGTGCCTTCTATCGATATTGTACGTATGGTAAGCTCCGGTACAGAAGCGACCATGAGTGCAATTCGTCTGGCACGCGGCTATACCAAGCGTGATAAAATTCTCAAATTTGAAGGTTCTTACCATGGTCATGGCGACAGTCTGCTGATCAAGGCCGGTTCCGGTGTAGCCACACTGGGATTGCCGGACAGCCCGGGTGTACCGGAATCGATTGCATCCAATACGGTAACGGTTCCTTATAACGACCTGGACTCTGTACGTCTGGCATTCGAGCGTTTTGGCGAAGATATCGCCTGTATTATCGTAGAGCCTGTAGCCGGCAATATGGGCGTTGTTCCTCCAGCAGCAGGATTTCTGGAAGGACTGCGTGAAGTAACTTCCCAATATGGCAGCTTGCTGATTTTTGATGAAGTGATGACCGGGTTCCGCGTAGACATCAACTGCGCACAGGGACGCTTTGGCGTAACACCGGATCTGACCTGTCTGGGTAAAGTGATCGGCGGCGGTCTTCCGGTAGGCGCATACGGTGGCAAACGCGAGATTATGGAACAGATTGCTCCAACAGGTCCTATTTATCAGGCAGGTACCCTTAGTGGTAATCCGCTGGCGATGACAGCCGGCTATACTACACTGAGTCTGCTGACACCGGAAGTCTATGCTCGTCTGGAACAAATCTCTGCTCGTCTGCAGGAAGGTTTTGAAGCCAATGCGCGTGAAGCGGGTATCCCGCTGACTATCAACCGCGTCGGTTCTATGGTATGTCCTTTCCTGACCGAAGGACCGGTAACCAATTACGATACAGCCAAAGCGAGCGATATGGATATGTTCAAGCGCTATTTCGGCGCGATGCTGGATCGCGGAATCAGTGTGGCTCCTTCTCCATTTGAAGGCATGTTCGTATCGGGCGTGCATAGTGATGAAGATATAGAGCAGACGATTGCGATTCATCGTGATGTCATGAAGTCACTGTAACCATGACATCTTCTATGGATCAATCCAACAGTCACAATAGTCACGCTAATTCGTCTCTGTCCAACCGTCCCGCTGCTGAACGCCGCGGTGAATGGCTGGAGATTATGCCTGGTCGCGAGCTGGATCTGCAGCAGACCGAGCAGCGTCATACCCGGATGATGCAATGGCTGGAAAGTCGTTCTTTTCCCGCCAAACTGCTGGGCAGACTGCATTCAAAAGGTGAAATCAAAATCAACGGAGACCGTATCAGACTGCGCCTTTTCCCGGCTGTAGAATATGGCTTTGAACCGCGCTATGATCATCCGGCAGAGATTTTGTATGAAGATGATTACGTACTGGTCGCTCACAAGCCGGCAGGTATGGCGGTACATCCTTCCGATCCGCAGGACACGCGAATTACACTCGCTCATGCGATTGCTGCACATTATGAAAGTACAGGCCAGGACTGCGCTGTCCGCCATGTACATCGTCTGGATGAAGATACGACAGGACCAGTATTATACGCCAAAAATGAATTTGCCCTTTCCCTGCTGGATGAGCAGATGAGAGACAAGCATATTGGCAGACGGTATATTGCGCTTGTGCAGGGTAATGTGAATGAACAGCTTACGGTGATCGACGAACCGATTGGCAAGGATCGTCATCACAAGCAGCGCCGCCGTGTATCACCGGGTGGTCAATCGGCTGTTACGTATATAGAAAAGGTAGCAGGAACCAAAGCCGCTAGCCTCGTCCGGTTGAAATTGGAGACAGGGCGTACCCATCAGATTCGTGTTCATATGAGCTATATGGGACATCCACTGATCGGGGATTCACTGTACGGCGGTCGCAGTGATCTGCTGAGTCGTCAGGCACTGCACGGCGAGCAGCTTGTTTTTATCCATCCATGGACAGCAGAAGATATCATTATAAATGATCCATGGCCTGCCGATATACAGAAGCTGGCAATAGACCTCAAGTTGATTGAAAAGGAATAATTGTGTTCTATTTAGAGTAGATATAGCTTCTTTTGGACGAATAGACAAACAAGCTGACATTCTGCAGACCTTCTGCCGGATGTCAGCTTTTTTATTGACTTTACCACGTTCACAAGTTATGATGTTGAGTGAAAATTATTTCAAAAACTGTGAACGGAAATAGTAGACATGATCGGCCTTAAGAGAGCAGAACTGCTGCGCTGAGAGGTTCTGTAGGATGCGATACGTCGAAGTCGTCCGGGAGTTGTTTATTTGAGACCAGACTTGTCTGATAATGATGATCAGGAGCTGGTATAGAATAAACCGGTAGCAGCCGTTATCTGTCTTAGAGTGTCGTTGTCCGGCCATTATGCTATACGGATAACGAAACAAAGGTGGTACCACGAGAGCCAGGCCTTTCGTCCTTTGAGACGAAGGGCTTTTTTTGTTGACCTGGCCTTACTGGAGAATAACTGCCCAACCCCATCATACACAGTTTATACGCAGGCACGATCAGCCGCATCAGGCGGCTCCGTCCATGCAGAAAGTGTACACATTTACTTATATGATAATTATGGAGGGAATTGTATGACAGAACCAAACACGAATCCGGCAGGAACATCCATGCCGACAACGTATGATCCCAAATCAGCCGAACGCAAATGGTACGATTACTGGATGGAGAATGACTTCTTCCGTGCAGGTCAGCGTCCGGATGCACAGCCGTACACAATAGTAATTCCGCCGCCTAACGTAACCGGTATGCTGCATATCGGTCATGCGCTGGACTTTACCCTGCAGGATATTATGATCCGTACCAAGCGGATGCAGGGATATGATGCTCTCTGGCTGCCGGGATCCGATCACGCGGGTATCGCTACCCAGACCAAGGTAGAGCAGAATCTGCGCGCCGAAGGTATCACCCGTCACGATCTGGGACGCGAGAAATTCGTCGAGAAAGTATGGGAATGGAAAGATAAATATGCACAGACGATCCATGAGCAATGGGCTAAAATGGGCTTTTCCCTGGATTACTCCCGCGAACGTTTTACACTCGATGAAGGTCTGTCCAAAGCAGTACGCCAGGTATTCGTAAAACTGTATGAAAAAGACCTGATTTATCGCGGCAAACGGATTATCAACTGGGACCCTCAGGCCCGCACAGCGCTGTCCGATATCGAGGTTGAATATAAAGAAGTAAACGGTCATCTGTACCATCTGGAGTATCCGCTCAAAGATGGCAGCGGCTCGATCACTGTAGCTACAACCCGTCCGGAAACCATGCTGGGCGATACAGCAGTAGCGGTTCATCCCAAAGACGAGCGCTACAAAGACATGATCGGCAAAATGCTGGTACTGCCAATCATCGGCCGCGAAATTCCGGTGATTGCCGATGATTATGTAGACCGCGAGTTCGGTAGCGGTGCAGTGAAGATTACACCTGCACATGATCCGAACGACTTTGAAATGGGTCAGCGTCACGATCTGCCACAAATCGTAGTAATGGACGAAGGCGGCATCATGAATGAGAATGCCGATAAATATCAAGGTATGGACCGCAGTGATGCACGCAAGCAAATCGTCAAGGATCTGCAGGATGCAGGCGTACTGATCCGTATCGAGGATCATGTTCATCAGGTAGGCCACAGCGAGCGCTCCGGTGCGGTAGTTGAGCCGTATTTGTCTACGCAATGGTTCGTAAAAATGAAGCCGCTGGCAGACGCTGCTATTGAAGCACAACGCAACGGCAAAGGTACGAACTTTGTACCGGATCGTTTTGAAAAGACCTATCTGAACTGGATCGAAAATGTACGCGACTGGTGTATTTCCCGTCAGCTGTGGTGGGGACATCGTATTCCGGCATGGTACTGTGAAGAAACAGGCGAGATTATCGTATCCGCTGAAGATCCAAGCACAATGCCTGAGCATGCCGGCAAAACGCTGCGTCAGGATGATGATGTACTGGATACCTGGTTCAGCTCGGCACTATGGCCGTTCTCCACACTCGGCTGGCCGGATGAGACAGCTGATCTCAAGCGCTACTATCCGACCGATTTGCTCGTAACCGGATATGACATTATCTATTTCTGGGTAGCTCGTATGATCTTCACGGCTATCGAGTTTACCGATCAGATCCCGTTCAAGGATGTGCTGATGCATGGTCTGGTACGTGCTTCGGATGGCCAGAAAATGTCCAAATCGCTCGGTAACGGCGTCGATCCGCTGGAAGTTATCGAACAGTATGGTGCAGATGCCATGCGTTATATGATCTCGACCGGCAGTACGCCTGGACAGGACTTGCGTTTCCGCTGGGAACGTGTAGAGCAGTCCCGTAACTTTGCCAACAAAATCTGGAATGCTTCCCGTTTTGCACTGATGAATATGGAAGGATTCACTTTTGAAGATATCGATCTGACTGGCAATTTGAGTACGGCAGACCGCTGGATTCTGCATCGTATGAATGAAACGGCACGCGATATTACACGCCTGATCGATTCTTATGAATTCGGTGAGACCGGACGCTTGCTGTACAACTTTATCTGGGACGATCTATGTGACTGGTATATCGAGATTGCCAAGCTGTCCCTGTACGGAGAAGATGCAGCCGCGAAGAAAACGACCCAGTCCGTACTGGCTTATGTACTGGATCGCACGATGCGGATGATTCATCCGTTTATGCCGTTTATTTCCGAAGAAATCTGGCAGCATCTGCCGCATGAAGGCCAGACAATTACACTGGCAGCCTGGCCGGAATTCGATCCTGCACTGGAAAATAAAGCGGCAGAAGAAGAAATGAGTCTGCTGATCGATATGATCCGTTCTGTACGTAATATCCGGGCGGAAGTAAATGTACCAATGAGCAAAAAAATCGAGCTGCTGGTAAAAGCAAATGACCAAAAGTCACTCGATATTATCGAGTCCAATGCTCATTATATCCAGCGTTTCTGTAATACATCCGAATATCAGGCAGGTCTGGATCTGAGTGCGCCAGACAAGGCAATGTCTTCTGTCGTTACCGGTGCAGAACTGTATCTGCCACTGGCAGGACTGCTGGATATCGGTCAGGAAATTGCTCGTCTCGAAAAAGAAGTGGCTACACTCAACTCCGAAGTAGAACGCGTGGAGAAAAAGCTGTCCAACCAGGGCTTTGTATCCAAAGCGCCAGCGAAAGTGATCGAGGAAGAGCGTGCCAAGCAGGCTGATTATTCCGACAAGCGCGACAAGGTTCTTGCCCGTATTGCCGAACTGAAAGGTTAAGGTGAACGTGATGGAATATGAAACTGCGGAGGGGCAAAATGCCCCTCTACATACCTACGAACAAGCGGTGGAATGGATTAATAATCTGATTCCTTTTGGCATTCGTCCGGGATTGGAGCGGATCGAGCAGCTAATGCAGCTGCTCGGCAATCCGCATCGCAGACTGAAATTTATTCATGTAGCAGGCACCAACGGCAAAGGCAGTACCTGCGCTTTTCTCACCCGGGTACTGATTGAATCCGGCTATGATGTGGGTACATTTACTTCGCCTTATATTACCAAGTTTACTAACCGGTTTCAGTACAATGGTCAGGATATTCCCGAAGAGACGCTGCTTCGCGCAGCCAATCGTCTGTATCCGCTCGTCCAGGAAATGGCAGCGACCGAGCTGGGTTCTCCGACCATGTTCGAAGTATCTACGGCGCTGGCTATTATATATTATGCCGAAGAGTGTTACCCGGATGTCGTCGTCTGGGAGACCGGCCTGGGTGGACGCATGGATGTGACCAATATTGTGAATCCCATCGTATCGGTCATTACGAATGTGGGCTATGATCATACCGATATTCTTGGTGATACGCTGGAGCTGATTGCCGGGGAAAAAGCAGGCATTATCAAGCCGGGTGTCCCGGTCGTAACCAGTGTGGATCAGCCGGAAGTTATCGAAGTGCTTGCCCGCAAAGCGGAGCAGTGCCGCACAACGATGTATCTGGCAGGACGTGATTATACGGCAGAGCGGCTGCATGGTGATGCGGACAGTCAGTCTTTCCATTTCCATGGGCCATTCCGTGAAATGGATATCGAGATCGGCATGCAGGGCGAGCATCAGTGCGCCAATGCAGGTCTCGCGATGATGACGCTGGAAGTGCTGCGTCAGTATATGGCTTTTGTGCTGGATGATGAGCCGTTGCTGTCGGGATTCCGCCATACATTCTGGGCCGGTCGTCTGGAAAAGGTATCCGATGAACCGCCGATCGTACTGGATGGAGCGCATAATCCCGAGGGAGCTGCTTCACTCGTGAAAAGTATTCCCCAGACGTATACGTACAACAAGCTGCATATGCTGGCAGGCATGCTGGAGAACAAACAGCATGAACCGGTATTTCGTCATCTGCTGTCCATTGCGGACACGCTGATTCTGACCGAACCGGATTTCAGACGCAAAATGGATGCGGACAGACTCTACGAACTGGTCCGTCAAATACAGCAGGACATGAACAAAACGGAAGTTGAGATTATAGTGGAAAGTGACTGGAAGCAGGCACTTGAGCTGCTGAAGACACGCACAGAACGGGAAGATCTTGGGGTCGTTACCGGAACACTGTATTTAATTTCAGATGTAAGAGCGACTCTTTTGCATCAATCCGATTCTGAAAAGGGCTGGTGAGACATAATGAATAAGACAGAACATATACATTTTATAGGCATCGGCGGTTATGGCATGAGCGCGATTGCCAAAGTATTGCTTGAGATGGGATACAAAGTAACCGGTTCGGACGTAGCCATGAGCGCGCTGGCAGCCAAGCTGGACAAGCAGGGTGCGCAAATCCATATCGGACACGATGCACAGAAAGTACACGGTGCCGATCTGCTCGTGTATTCTTCGGCGGTTGCGGATGACGATGTGGAACTGGTAGAAGCAAGACGCCTGAATATTCCCGTACTTCATCGCTCCGAGATGCTGGCGCGTCTGCTCAACGAACGCAAAGGGGTAGCGGTAGCGGGAGCACATGGCAAAACAACCACATCGTCCATGATCGCACTGGTGATGGAAGAGTGCGATGCGGACCCGACATATATTATCGGCGGAGAGATCGTAAACCTTGGTACCAATGCCAAAGCAGGCAAAGGCGACTATGTCGTTGCCGAAGCGGATGAAAGTGACGGCACTTTCCTGCAGTACCATCCGACGATTGCTGTTGTAACCAATATCGAAGCCGATCATCTGGAAAATTACGACGGCGATTTTGCCAATATCAAAGCGGCTTATGTCCAGTTCCTCAGTCAGTTGCGTCCGGGCGGCAAAGCGATTGTGAATGCAGACGATGAAAATATCCGTGAGCTGCTGCCGAATATCCAGGGAGAGACCGTTACTTTTGGTATCCATGAAAAGGCGGATTATACAGCCGAAGATATTCAGCCGGATGACCGTAAAATTTCATTCCTTATGAAATATCAGGGAGAGACGCTCGGTACCGTACAGCTGTCCGTACCGGGTATCCATAACGTATACAATGCCATGGCAACGATCATTTCCTGTCTGGAAGCAGGACTTTCCTTTACTGCTGTAGCGGCAGCGATTGTCCGTTTCCAGGGAGCTAAGCGCCGTTTCCAGGTGATTGGCGAAGTAAATGATGTGCTGGTCGTGGACGATTATGCGCATCATCCAACCGAGATCGAAGCGACACTTCAGGCTGCACGGGCGACTGGCAAAAAAATTATTGCGATTTTCCAGCCGCAGCGCTATTCCCGTACATTCTTCCTGCTGGATGAATTCAGCCGTGCTTTCAGTGAAGCGGATGAAGTGATCATTACGGATATTTATGCGCCGGCTGGCGAGAAGCAGATCGAAGGGGTTCATTCCTCTCGTCTGGTAGATCTGATCCGTGAAAACAGTAACAGCAATGCTCACTATATTGCGGACAAGGAAGAAGTAATTATGACACTGGCATCCCGTATGGAACCAGGAACCCTGATCATTACCATGGGTGCCGGAGATATCTGGAAAGTGTCAAAAGCACTCGCAGAACAGCTCGAATCGGCACATAACGCCAACTGATTTTCCTGCTGAAGGGCAACAGGCAGGGATGATTTTAGCAAAAGACTGTCTTCGGACAGTCTTTTTTGACGGGATTTTCAGCAAAATACAACTCTTTTCTTTTTTGTTTGTATTGCTGTAAGAATCAACGTATAATAATGTGGTGTCAAATTAAAGGCAGGGGAAAGACGGCATGAAAAAAAACGCAGGAGTATTAATCTTGTTTTTGCTGCTGGGCTGGCTGATTGGCGAATGGATCGCCACACTGCTGGAGCCTGTAGCCATTTTATCTTTTTTGACCAAGTCAACAACCATTGAATGGTCTCCCAGTGCCAATTTGAACATAATACGCTACAACATTGAGCTTCATCTCAAATTGAGCCTGCTCAGTCTGCTCGGGGTAGTAGCCGCGATATGGCTGTACCGCAGACTCTGAATCATTTAAAGATGACATGTAAAAGGAGAGGGCCTTTCTTATGAGTAGAGAATCTCAGCGTCGTATCATACTGGCGTCCGCTTCTCCGCGGAGAAAGGAATTGATGGCCTCTTTACAGCTGAAATTTGAAATTATGCCCAGTGATGCCGATGAATCCGTACCTGGAGATTGGTCTCCGGAACGTATCGTTACTGAACTGGCACTTCGCAAGGCAAACGCTGTGCGTGAACAGTATCCTGCACAGGTAGCCGATGCGGTTATTGTTGGCAGCGACACCATTGTGGTGCTGGATGATCGCATATTTGGCAAGCCGGAGAATGAGGAAGAGGCCGCAGCCATGCTGCAGTCTTTACAGGGACGCAGCCATTACGTATATACCGGAATCGCCTGTACCGATACGACAACAGGCCGCACGAGTACTGGTTATCGGCACACGCTTGTACATATGAAACCTCTCGCACCAGAGCGGATTCAAGCTTACGTACGCAGCGGTGAACCGGCCGACAAGGCTGGCGCCTACGCGATCCAGGGACTGGGCTCCACATTGGTGGATCGTATTGAAGGTTGTTATTTTACGGTAGTGGGTCTGCCTGTTTCGCTGCTCAGCGATATGCTGGAGGAATTTGATATATCCGTTCTTGGTTCTTAATTTTGCGATAGAGAAGAGGAATACCTGATGGAGGCGCCACAATATCGTTTGCGTGATATTCCTCTCGAAGACCGTCCGCGTGAGCGGATGATCAGTTATGGAGCCGAGGCGCTTAGCTATGCAGAACTGCTGGCTATTTTGCTGCGCACCGGTACAAGAGACGAGTCGGCCATTCATCTGGCGACGCGAATTTTGCAGCAGGTGGGTACAATCCGTCAGCTGGTAGACCTTACTATCGAGGAATTGACCGAGATCAAAGGGATTGGAACAGCCAAGGCGATTCAGATCAAAGCTGGAATCGAACTCGGCAGACGCATCAGCCGAACCGGCAAAGAAGATGCGCTGGTGATACGCAGTCCGCGTGATGCTGCCGATTTACTTATTGAACAAATGCGTTATTTGCAAAAAGAACATTTTGTATGTTTGTTCCTGAACACCAAGAATCATATTATTTCCCAGGAAACGTTGTCGATGGGCAGCCTCAATGCCTCTATTGTTCATCCGCGTGAAGTATTCCGTGCAGCGATTAAATGCAGCAGTGCATCTGTAATCTGTGCGCATAACCATCCCAGCGGTGATCCTACACCCAGTCCGGAGGATGTATCATTGACCCGAAGACTGGTGGAAGCAGGGCAAATCATCGGAATTGAAGTACTGGATCATCTGGTCATTGGAGATATGAAATTCGTAAGTTTGAAGGAACAGGGCTTCATGTAATATAATAGTCGAGATTCAGAGGAAAGGGAGTTAAAAGTTATGTTTGGTGGTTTTACGAAAGATTTGGGGATTGACCTTGGGACAGCAAATACACTGGTATATGTAAGAGGTAAAGGAATTGCAGTTAGAGAACCTTCCGTAGTCGCGATCCGTACGGATACGAATACGATCGAGGCTGTTGGCGAATCCGCCAAAAAAATGATCGGCCGTACACCTGGTAATATCCGTGCCATTCGTCCAATGAAAGATGGCGTTATTGCTGATTTTGATACAACGGCTACAATGATCAAGTATTTTATCCGCCAGGCACAAAAACAACGTTCGATGTTCCCGCAGCATCCGAATGTAATGGTATGTGTACCTTCCGGTATTACAGCTGTCGAGCAGCGTGCCGTAGAAGATGCAACCAAACAGGCTGGAGCGCGTGAAGCCTATACGATCGAAGAGCCTTTTGCAGCAGCAATTGGTGCTGATCTGCCAGTATGGGAACCTACAGGTAGTATGGTCGTTGATATCGGCGGCGGTACAACGGAAGTTGCTGTCATTTCTCTCGGCGGTATCGTAACCAGCCGTTCGGTTCGTGTAGCCGGTGACGAAATGGACGAAGCAATCATCCAGTACATCAAACGTCAGTACAATCTGATGATTGGTGAGCGCACATCCGAGCAGCTCAAAATGGATATCGGTTCCGCGATTCCTTTTGAAAAAGTAGAAACGATGGAAATTCGTGGTCGCGACCTCGTAACAGGTCTGCCAAAAACCCTGACAATCACTTCCGATGAAATCTCTGAAGCATTGTCTGATACGGTCGCTGCTATTGTAGAAGCGGTTAAAGTTACGCTGGAGAAATGTCCACCGGAACTGGCTGCTGATATTATGGACCGTGGTATCGTTCTGACAGGCGGCGGCGCACTGCTTCGCAACCTGGACAAACTGCTCGCTGGCGAGACAGGCATGCCTGTAATCGTAGCAGAGAACCCGCTGGACTGTGTAGCAATCGGAACAGGCAAAGCTCTGGAAAATATCCATCTGTTCAAATCACGCAGCAGCTCGGCCGTCCGTTCGAAGCGTTAATTTACGGCCATCTATGGTCAACCCCTATCAGGGAAGAATAACCGTTAATTAAGAGGGTGTTGAAACTGTTTAAGCTGCTGGGTAACAAGAAACTGTTTATCCTGCTGGTAGGACTGATTTTATTCATCGCATTAATGGGATATACATTGACCAACCGTACTTCGTTATCCTGGCCTGAAAAAGTGGCCCGGGATACGGTCGGTTTTGTGCAAGGTGTATTTTACAAGCCCGCTTCTTACATAGCGGGCTTCTTTGAAGATATCAGTAACCTCGGTGAATTGCATGAGGAGAATCAGGAACTGAAAATAACTGCTGCGCAGTATCTGATGCAGCAGGCAAGCTATAATGATTTGGTACAGCAAAACAAGCTGCTCCAAAAAGAGCTTAAATTTACAACCAATCAATTGGCCCAGAATCAGTTTGATCTGCATGTGGCCAATGTAACAAGCGTCGATAACGATGAAGACACAGGCACCATCGTTGTTGATCTGGGAAGCAAGGATGGCGTACGCAAAGACATGCCGGTGATTTCCCTCGATGGTATGGTCGGAATTGTCAGCCAGACGAGCAATTATCATTCTACAGTGAAGCTGCTCACCACACTGGATCCGCTGGATCCAAACTCCAAAGCGATTGCCGCAACGGCAGTCGGCAAGGAAAACCAGTCCTTTGGTATGGTAGAGAGCTATGACAAGGCAACCGGTATGCTTACCATGACCCAGATCAAAGAAGATGATCCGCTGAAAAAAGACGATATAATCGTATCTTCCGGTAGCGGTGGTCTGTTCCCGAAAGGCATGATTATCGGTAAAGTAATCAGTCGTCAAGTAGGTGACTTCGGTCTTACCAATACGGCGACTATCGATCCGTCCGCCGACTTCAAGAACTGGAAAGAAGTATTTGTGGTATATACCAAGGAGACGCAGGAATAATGGCGCGTCGGGTGATTTTGCTGCTGCTGTTATTTCTGGTCTTTATATGGGAAGGAACGATTATTCCCTGGTTAATACCCGACTTTCTGGATACACGACTTGTGCCTCATCTGGCCTATATTCTGATCCTGTTTGTCTCTATTTATTATCATCGTCATACAGCGCTTGCACTTGGTCTGATTTTCGGGCTGCTGCATGATGTGGTCTTTTATGGGGATATGATTGGTGCTTATGCCTTTGCCATGGGATTGTCGGCCTATGTGCTGGGGCTGCTGTTCCAGTCGCCTCGTGCACCATACCCGCTAATGATGACAGTGGTATTGATCGGCAGTCTGCTGCTGGATCATCTGCTGTACGGAATTTATCTGGTATTTGGTCTGACACGCGAACCTTATGCATGGGCACTCGGACATTATATGTTCCCGAATCTGCTGCTGCATTTTATCTTTGCATTGATCATATTCGTGCCGGTACGCCAGCAGCTGGAGAAGGTTGCCAAACTGCGCAGACGTGCAGCGGAGGAAGAATAAGGTCAATGTATGATGCCATGGAAAATGCTGCTTAATTTGCGGTTCAGGCAGGAATTCCCGCCACCGGCGCGAACTGATAGTAAGGTGGGGGTGACCGAAGAATGGCTGTAAGAGCCTCAAGATTTGTAACAATCAAAGGAATCAAAGACGGATTAACTTTCCAGTTTGATGATAAATGTGATTTTGAAGAGCTTGTTAATGATTTGCGTTTTAAGCTGGAACATACCCATCAGAACATTCTGACCGGTCCGCTGGTACATGTGGATATCCGGACAGGTGAGCGCGAAATGACGGAGGAGCAAAAAGATACCCTGCTGGACATATTGAGCCAGAAGGGTAATCTGCTCGTCCGCTCTTTTGAAGAACCGCCTCCACCGGAGCCGGAAGTACCGGACCGCAATGCTGTGAAAATTCTCACGGGTATGATCCGTTCGGGACAGGTGCTGCATCATGAAGGACCCCTGCTGTTTTTGGGAGATGTTAATGCTGGCGGTACGGTAATCAGTACAGATGATATCTATATACTGGGTGCGCTGCGCGGAATGGCGCATGCAGGTGTTGATGGCAACGAAGATGCTGTTATTGCCGCCTCCTTTTTTTCTCCGACGCAGCTCAGGATTGCGGATCGGATCAGTCGTCCGCCTGATGAAGGGGAGAATCGGGAATCCCATATGGAATTCGCCTATCTGCAGGATGGAATCATGAAGATCGACAAAATGGCAAATATGGCCCGGCTTGGCCGGGATTTTAACGTGTTTAAAGGGGTGTAGTACATGGGAGAGGCTATTGTCATCACTTCAGGCAAAGGCGGAGTAGGAAAGACAACCACTTCCGCAAATATTGGTACCGCGCTCGCGCTCCTCGGCAAAAAAGTCTGTCTGGTCGATACGGATATCGGTCTGCGTAATCTGGATGTCGTGATGGGACTGGAAAACCGGATTATTTATGATCTGTGTGATGTAGCCGATGGTCGTTGCCGTCTGAACCAGGCGCTGGTCAAAGATAAACGTTTTGATGAGCTGTATATGCTGCCTGCCGCACAGACCAAAGACAAAAACGCGGTTTCACCGGAACAGGTAAAAGAAATCATTGAGGAACTGAAAAAGGATTTTGAATACGTCCTGATTGATTGCCCTGCCGGAATAGAGCAGGGATTCAAAAATGCGATTGCCGGAGCGGATCAGGCCATAGTGATGACTACACCTGAAAATGCTTCTGTTCGTGACGCTGATCGTGTCATCGGTCTGTTGGAAAGCTCGCATATTACTGCGCCCAAGCTGATCGTAAACCGGATTCGCCACAGTATGGTGAAGTCGGGGGATATGCTGGACATTGATGAAGTGCTGCAAGTATTGAATATTGATCTTCTGGGCGTTGTACCGGATGATGAGCTGGTCATCAAGGCAGCTAATTCCGGAGAGCCTACCGTAATGAATCCTGATTCCAAAGCTGCTATTGCCTATCGTAATATTGCCCGCCGAATTCTGGGGGATACGGTACCGCTAATGCAGATGGATCAGAAAAAAAGTGCATTTTCTCGCTTTAAGAAGTTTTTTGGAATGGGTTGATGGATTTTGCTTAACAAGTTCAAAAAGCTGGACTGGGGAATTATTACCCTGCTCGGTGTATTTATGGTGTTCAGTACATTGCTCGTGCGTAGTGCGATTGCCCCGGATCCCAAATTCCATGGCTATGATATCCGTACATTAATATTTTACGGACTTGGATTTTTGGTAATGTTTGCAGTCAGTATTTTCGATTATCGGATTTTGCTGCGCAAGCACTGGTATTTGTATGGAATAGGTATCGTATCTTTGCTGCTGCTGTATCCTTTTGGTTCCGAGATTAATGGTGCCAAAAGCTGGTACAATCTGCCGGGATTCCAGTTCCAGCCTGCAGAGATGGTCAAAATCGTTGTTGTTTTGACAACCGCTTATCTGCTTGGCAAACGCGATGGTGATCCGCTTCGATTTCGTTCGGATTTGCTGCCGACGGCATTAATCGTTTGTATTCCGTTTTTTATTGTTTTAATTCAGCCCGATCTGGGAAATGCAATTATTTACTTGATCATTCTGGTAGGTATGCTCTGGATTGGTAACACCAAATATACGCATGTTATTATGGGACTTACTGTTGTTATTGGTGGGCTAATACTGGTAGTTGTATTATTCACGACCTTTAACCAGCAGATTCATGATTATTTATATCAGAACAACAAGGCTCACTGGTATGAACGGATTAATACGTTTGTTGATCCGACAAATGCCTCGGATGATGCAAAACATCAGTCCAGTTATGCCAAGATCGCAGTCGGTTCAGGCGGACTGTTTGGCGACGGGTATATGCAGGGCCAGCTGAAAAACAATAAATTTGTTCCTTATCCGTATTCGGATTCGATCTTTGTCGTGATTGGCGAAGAATTTGGATTCGTCGGATCGTCCATTCTGCTCGTTATTTATTTCCTACTGATCTATCGAATGATACTCATCGCCTTGCAGTGTTATGACAGGCGGGGTTCCTATATTATTGTTGGTATTGTCAGTATGTTCGTATTCCAGATCTTTGAGAATGTGGGCATGATGATTGGTCTGATGCCAATAACGGGGATTACACTTCCATTTATCAGTTATGGAGGAACTTCTCTTATACTGAATATGTTCAGTATTGGACTTGTACTCAGCATCAAGATTTATCAGGAAAAATACGATATGGATTAACCGGTACCCAGGTACCGGTTTTTTGTTTGTCCAAATGTGGAACACAAGGAAAATCGCAAAAATAAATGCCAGCTGGATGGACTATGTTACTGGTGGAGGAACTGAAACCTTTTATTATCACCTGTCGTCTAGAAAAAGAAGATAAATAACCACATACAGCGACAGCTTGTTCAGAAAACAGAGGTGGAACCCCATAATGAAGCAGATGATAGTAAGTGGTACATCCAAAGAAATACAGATGGCACTCCTGGATCAGGGCCAGCTGGTTGAATTTGCTTCAGAACATTCATCTGGTAAAGGGATTGCCGGTAATTTTTATAAAGGAAAGGTCATGAACGTGCTGCCCGGCATACAGGCTGCATTCGTGGATATCGGTCAGAAAAAGAACGGATTTTTGTATATAGACGATGTGCTGCATCCCCATATGGACAAACAGCCGCAAATCAAGCCGAGTATCGCCGATCTGATTAGTCCTGGACAGGAGATTATTGTCCAGGTAACCAAAGAACCTGCCGGTACCAAAGGAGCAAAACTGACTACCCACTATTCACTGCCGGGTCGCTGGATCGTCTATATGCCTGAAGCAGATTATATTGCAGTGTCCAAAAAGATCAGTACCGACGAGGAACGCCAGCGGCTAAAAAAGCTTGGTGAAGAAATGCGTCAGGGAGAAGAAGGATTGATTCTGCGTACTGTATCCGAAGGCGCGCCTCCTGAAGCTATTGCAGCCGATATCCGGCAGCTGCGAGAGACATGGAATCGTATTGTCAGCCGGGCCGGTAAATGCGTACCACCAACAGAGCTGCATCTTGATCTGGGAATTGTAGAACGCATGATCCGGGATGTGTTTGATCCGCTGGAGGACCGCTTTATTACCGATCAGGCCGAATGTGCCGACCGGGCTTCGGAATTTATCCGGACACTGGTTACACCGGATGCTGTGATTCCTGTAGAGACCTACCGTGGACAGGAACCGCTTTTTCAGCATATGGGAGTGCAGGAGCATCTGCACCGCGATTTTCAGCGCAAGATCTGGCTGGACAATGGCAGTCATATTATATGGGACCAGACGGAAGCACTGACTGTAATTGATGTGAATACCGGCAAATTCACAAGCGGTGCCACCCTGGAAGAAACAGTGACTCATACGAATATCCAGGCAGGAGAGAAGATTGCCAGACTGCTGCGATTGCGTGATACCGGAGGAATTATTATTGTCGACTTTATCGATATGGACAGCGAAAACGGACGCCATGCGGTAATAGAGGCGATGGAAAAGATCCTTTATCAGGATCGTACCAAGACACATATTGTCGGCTGGACCCGGCTGGGCATGCTCGAAATGACCCGCAAAAAAGCACGGGAAGAAACAAGCAGCATGATGTACAAAACATGCAGTACTTGCCATGGAACCGGCAAAATTGCATCCCGGATAAAAGATTGATTTATTGATTTGGCTGTGCTACAATAATTTGGTATGTGTCGGGTATTACTCCTTTCACATGCTGCAACCGCTCCGATCGGGTATAAGTTCATGGGTATTCCCTGTGGCACCTGGATCAGGCGAGTCTGAGACATGAGGAGGTGCAAGGAGAATGTACGCAATTATCGAAACAGGTGGTAAGCAATACAAAGTGCAAGAGGGCGATGTATTGTTCATCGAGAAGCTGGACGCTACTGATGGCGACAGCGTAACTTTTGACCGCGTTCTGGCTGTATCCAAAGAAGACGGTCTGGTAACTGGTTTGCCGCTGGTAGAAGGCGCTAGCGTGACAGCGAAAGTTGAAAAACACGTTAAAGGCCAAAAGGTTGTAGTTTACAAATACAAACCTAAAAAGAACTACCACGTAAAACAAGGTCATCGTCAACCATATACTAAAGTGACTATCGAGAAAATCCAAGCATAAGAAGGTGCGGTAATTGATTATCGTACGTATTGAGCGTCACGAAGATGGTACAATTGATGGTTTTTCATCACGTGGCCATGCAGGATATGCCGGTCATGGAGAAGATATTGTATGTGCAGCTGTTTCTGCCATTACGGTAGGTACAGTGAACTCTGTTGAAGCTCTGACCGGTGTAGAAATGAAGGCCAAGATGAAGGATGGTTTTCTGAGTGCACGTTTGCCGGATCTTCCGGAAAACAGCCCCAAGGAACAGGTTCAGTTGCTGCTGGAATCGATGCAGATTATGCTGGCTAGTATTGAAGAGTCTTACGGAGAGTATATCAAGATAAAGCAAGTCACATTAACGTAAAAAAGGAGGTAGACAACATGTTGAAGCTTAATTTGCAATTGTTCGCTTCCAAGAAGGGTGTAGGTTCCACAAAGAACGGACGTGATTCCCACTCCAAACGTCTTGGTGCAAAACGTGCAGATGGTCAGTTCGTAACTGGTGGTAACATTTTGTTCCGTCAACGCGGTACTAAAATTCACCCAGGAACAAACGTGGGCATCGGTAAAGACGATACACTGTTTGCAAAAGTTGACGGCGTCGTGAAATTCGAACGTTGGGGCCGTGACCGCAAAAAAGTGAGCGTCTACCCGGTTGACGTTGCTCCAGTAGCAGCAGCAATCGAACAATAATCCTGTCTAACGACTAGGATCAATAAGCCTCCGGTACATGTTGGTGCCGGAGGCTTATTATATTTATTTACCGTTGAAGAATGCAGCAAAATTTAAGTATAATACGGTTATACACAATTTTTTCCAGATAAGGTTTGAGTTTTGGAGAATGGTTTCCGGACAATTGTGATATACTTGTTCTTGGTTAAAAAGCCATCGGAAGATTGGAGAGAAACCATGAATCATTTTAGCCGTGTTCCTGCTGTACTGGCTGGAACAATCATCATACCTTTGATCGTAGCCTACCGTTTTCATTCGGTGGCCGCTTATATTGTTCTGGCAATTTGGATAGGTGCAGCTTATTGGCTGGGCATCCGCAGTATTCAAAGCAGAATACAGGAACAGTATAGTCATCAGACCCAAGAATTACAGCAGCAAATGACCCAAATGCTGGAACAGAATAAGCAATTGAAGCAGCAGTCACTAGATCATAAACAGGAATATACACGATTGCAGCAGCAAAGCGAGACGATTCATGCCACAGCGATTGAGGCATTTAGTCATCATCGTCATGATTGGATGAATGATCTTCAACTGCTATATGGCTATATTCAGCTCGGTAATAGAGATAGGCTCATTGAAAATATCGAGCGAATCAAAGAGCAAATGATGACGGACAGCCGGGTATCCAAGCTGGGTATTCCTCCCCTTATATTTTATTTGCAATCCTTCAAGGCGTTAAACCGTGATATTCAGTTAGAAGTAGAGATAGAAGATGGGATCACACTTGCCGACCGGCTTGGAACGGAACAGAGTGAGGAATTGACCCGAGTCATTCAAGAGACGATCTCTGCTTATCAGACAAGCGGAGGATCGTCCTGGGGTGAGTGCCCCACCTTATCAATAATTATCCGGAATGATGACCAAGAAGTTCAATTTATATTTGAACCCGAAGAAGTCTATCCCGGGCCGGATCAGATCTGGGCAGCGGTCAATCAGCTGATTGAAGGAACGAATATTACCGCTACCCGCCCGGAAGATGATCCTGCTTCTATTTCACTGCATATCTATCCGATTCAGACAGGCACATCCGTATAAGAGCGGATATACTCATGAAATAATCATGAGTCAGAGTACTATAAAAGTTGAGGTGCAATCCATGTTTGTAGATAAAGCGAAGATTTTTGTAAAAGGCGGCGATGGTGGTAATGGTACCATTTCATTCCGTCGTGAGAAATATGTACCTAATGGCGGACCTGCGGGCGGTGATGGCGGACGTGGTGGAGACGTTATTTTCCGTGTAGATGAAGGTTTGCGTACATTGATGGACTTTCGTTATCAGCGTCACTTCAAAGGCCAGCGCGGCGAAAAAGGCCGTACCAAAAACCAGCATGGAGCAGGTGCGGAGGATACCATTGTACGTATTCCGCCAGGTACCGTTATTATTGATGAAGACAACGGAGAGATCCTTGCAGATTTGACCCGTCATAATCAGGAGATTGTAGTAGCTAAAGGCGGACGCGGCGGACGTGGTAATACACGTTTCTCCACCCCGAACAATCCGGCTCCTTATCTGGCTGAAAATGGTGAAGAAGGTCAGGAACGCAATATTGTACTGGAATTGAAAGTGATGGCGGATGTTGGTCTGGTTGGTTTCCCGAGTGTCGGAAAATCTACACTGTTGTCTGTAGTTTCTGCAGCAGAGCCGAAGATCGGCGCGTATCACTTTACGACGATCACGCCTAACTTGGGCGTTGTTGCTGTGGGCGACGATCGCAGTTTTGTTATGGCAGATTTGCCGGGACTGATTGAAGGCGCGCATGAAGGAATCGGACTGGGTCATGAGTTCCTTCGTCACGTTGAACGTACACGTGTTATTATTCATGTCGTTGATGTATCTGGCTCCGAAGGACGCGATCCTTTTGAAGACTGGCAAAAGATCAATGAAGAGCTGAAGCTTTACAATATCGAATTGGAGAGCCGTCCTCAGATTGTAGCAGCCAACAAAATGGATATGGCTGAAGCACAGGAAAACCTGGAGGAATTCACCAAGCGCATTCGCGAAGTGAACCCCGAGATTCAGATCGTGCCGATCTCTTCTTTGACACGTCAGGGTATACAGGAGCTTCTGTACAAAGCAGCCGATATGCTGGATCAGATGCCTGAAATCGTTACGGTAGAAGAAGTCGAGCAGGTAGCCGAACGTAAAGTCTACAAGCTGGAGAAAAAAGAAGACGAAGGCTTCACCGTGCACCGCGAGAACGATATGTTTGTCGTGGAGAGCAAAAAGATCGAGAATCTCATGAAGCGTATGCAGCTGACTTCGGAAGACGCGATTATGAAGCTGGGACGTACGATGAGACATATGGGTGTCGATGCAGAACTGCGTAAACGTGGTGCCAAAGACGGTACAATTGTACGTATTGGCGAATTCGAATTTGAATTTGTTGAAGGCAGCAGCTATTTCTAAGCGGCCGATCTATCATTTTTATTTGTACAGCATTAACGAAGATAAATACAGTATCAGCCGGAAGCCTTCAGGGTTTCCGGCTTTTTTGTATATAAAAAAGGATTTTGTAACGCTGCATATTCAGTTATAGGTATACATTACTGGAAGAAAAGGTTGCCTGACCGGTAGAGTTACTTTATAATGTCCACTATACGAATACATGGGTCTTTGAGGAGAGGACGTTCTTGAAAGAAAAATATTATTTGGTACGGGAAGACATACTACCTGATGCCGTACTCAAAACAATGCGTGTCAAAGAACTGCTGGCTGCCGGTGAGAGCCGCACAATTAACGAAGCGGTCGAGAAAGTCGGCCTTAGTCGTAGCGCCTTTTACAAATACAAAGATGGCATACACCCGCTGAACAGACTGGAAAGAGACAAAATTATTACCGTATCTTTTGATCTGGATCATCGCTCCGGCATTTTGTCCCATGTGCTTGGTCTAATGGCGGAATACGGCGGTAACGTGCTGACGATTCATCAGAGTATTCCGCTGCAGGGAAGAGCCAATGTTGTACTGTCTGTGGAGACATCGCGTCTGACACAGGATCTGGATACGATGGTAGAAGCCATGCAGAATGTGACCGGTGTTCGCCACATCCATATTATTGGACAGGGATAATTTCACAATTATTGCTTTTTACAATGCTTTACAGATAACAGTTAATCCGTACAATGAATAGCAATAGTTATAGCAACCTAAATCAGCCCAGGAGGGGAAGCAGCATATGAAACCGGTAAAAGTAGGATTATTGGGACTAGGAACTGTAGGTACAGGGGTAGTAAGAATTGTCGAAGGAAACCAGCAGGATCTGAACAGTCAGGTCGGTTCACCGATTGTTATTGAGAAGATTGCTGTACGCAGCACCGATAAGGTGCGTAGTGTAGAAATTGATGCTGCCAAGCTGACGATTGACCCGTGGGAAGTTATCCGTGATCCGGAGATTGATGTCATTGTTGAAGTTATGGGTGGTATTGATCAGACCAAGGAATATATTCTGGAAGCTTTAGAGCGCGGCAAACATGTAGTTACAGCCAACAAGGATCTTATGGCACTGCACGGTTCCGAGCTTCTGGCCAAGGCGCAGGAAAAACAGTGCGATGTTTTTTATGAAGCCAGTGTTGCCGGCGGGATCCCGATTATTCGTACATTGATCGAAGGATTTTCTTCTGATCGAATTGTGAAAATTATGGGAATCGTAAATGGCACAACCAATTACATACTGACCAAGATGAGCCAGGAAGGTGCTTCTTATGAAGATGTCCTCAAAGAAGCCCAGGACCTGGGCTATGCAGAGTCCGATCCAACCAGCGATGTGGAAGGCCTGGATGCAGCCCGTAAAATGGCAATTCTCGGTACGCTTGGATTCCGCACCAACGTCGAATTAGACGATGTTACCGTACAGGGAATTTCCTCGGTGACCAAGGAAGACATTACCTACGCCCGTAAACTTGGTTATGAAATGAAACTGTTGGGGATTGCTACCAGTTCCAATGAACATATTACGATTAGTGTACAGCCGACCATGATCAAACAAAATCATCCACTGGCATCCGTTAATGGTGTATTCAATGCGGTCTACGTTCATGGCGAAGCAGTAGGCGAGACCATGTTCTATGGAGCAGGCGCCGGTGAAATGCCAACAGCAACTTCAATTGTTGCTGACCTGGTAGCTGTTGTCAAAAACCTGAAGCTGGGCGTAAACGGACTCAAGGCAATCGTACCTTACAAAACCAAAAAGCTGCAAAGTACTGATCAGGTATTTTACAAAAACTT
This sequence comes from Paenibacillus bovis, assembly GCF_001421015.2. Taxonomy (NCBI): domain Bacteria; kingdom Bacillati; phylum Bacillota; class Bacilli; order Caryophanales; family Paenibacillaceae; genus Paenibacillus; species Paenibacillus bovis. The sequence continues at coordinate 4,705,889 of NZ_CP013023.1, read as the reverse complement.
TATTCTCCTGCATGTAGATGACAAAGCAGGCGTACTCGCCCAGATTACCCAGGTATTTGCCGAATACGATGTCAGCCTGGCTTCAGTAGTACAGCAGCCCAATGAGCATAATCCGGATGCAGAGATTGTTATTATCACTCACCGTGCCAGCAAAGCAAACTTTGACAAAGTGCTGCAGCATTTTGAACAGCTGGATGTTATTCAGCGGATCAAGAGTGTGTACCGGGTAGAAGATATTTAAAGGAGCCATGCAATGATGAGTAATCTGGGATCAGAAAAAGTATACAGTCGCAGAAAATCTGTGCGCGTTGCAGTACCTGCGAGCACAGCCAATCTGGGGCCGGGCTTTGACACACTGGGTATGGCTTTGAGTCTGTATTCCTGGCTGGAACTAAAAGAAGCAGAGAAGACTTCTATTACTCTGCTCGGTGATCAGCTGTATGGAATACCTACAGACAAGACCAATCTGATTTATAAAGTAGCACAATCGGTTTTCGAAAAGACGGGCGTGTCGATACCCGAACTGGAAATTACCATGTACTCGGATATTCCGTTGACAAGAGGGTTGGGCAGTAGTGCTTCTGCTCTGATCGGTGCATTGGCAGCGGCGAATGCACTCACAGGCCATCTTTTGTCAGATGAGGAACTGCTCCATATGGCAACAGCATTCGAGAAGCATCCGGATAATGTGGGAGCTTCCTTGTATGGGGGGATTGTAACAGCTACTTGGGATGGAGAGCAGGCCAGATGTATTGGTATACAGCCTCCAGAAGCTTTACAGGCTCTCGTAGTTATACCCGAATTCCAGTTATCGACAGCCAAAGCTCGCGATGTGCTGCCTTCGCAACTGTCGATGGCAGACGCCGTGTATAATATCAGCCGCAGCTCT
>NZ_CP013023.1:1220000-1352500 GCF_001421015.2 Paenibacillus bovis | reverse complement strand
TACGTTGGATTGGGTAGATCTGATCGGGTATATGCATTATAGACGTATCATTCGATTGAGCTGATTCTATGCTGGAGGTACTATTGGTTATTATGCTGCTATGGGTGTAGTTGAATGATTTTGACTATATATCTATTATTCAAATATTCAAAAAAGCCCGCACTCTGTATGTTAACAGCATACAGGTGCAGGCTTTTTATTCATTCAAAACTGGTCGATCAACCAGTAATTTTTTGATTGATATCTATTTGATTAGACTGTGCAAACTTGGATTACTCGGAGCCGAGGAATATATAACGGCAGATTACGATAATTGCCAGAATCCACATCAGCCAGTGTACTTTTACTTTGTGTCCTGTAAATATATTGCAAAAGAAGCCCAGTACCACATAGGCAACGATACCGGCAGAAATACCGTTCGCAATACCATTGGTAAATGGCATAAAGATAATCGTCAGGAAAGCCGGGAAAGCCTGCATAAAGTCATCCCATACAATATGACGCACCTGGCTCATCATCAGTACACCCACGATAACTAGCGCCGGGGCTGTTGCTGCCGAAGGAACCATCAATGCTAGCGGGGCAATAAACAGCGCCAAGATAAACAGTACACCGGTCGTCACTGCAGTCAGACCTGTACGTCCACCTGCTGCAACACCGGAAGTACTTTCTACATAAGAAGTAATTGTACTTGTACCCAGCACTGCACCTGCACTGACACCAACTGCATCAACGAGCATGGCTTTGCTGACTTTTTTCTCGCCTTCTTTGCGATTCTTGAACAGACCTGCACGCTCTGCTGTACCTACAAGTGTACCGAAGGTATCGAACAATTCTACAAAAGTAAAGATAAATACGATCTCGAACAGTCCCAGACCGATTGCACCTTTGATATCCAACTGGCCAACAGCCAGATTATCAAAAGAAGGAAGCCATTGGGCGTGCGACAGTGTACTTACATCTGTCAGTCCCATCGGAATTCCGATCAGGGTCAACAAAATGATCCCAATCAGCAGTGCTCCGCGGATACGCATCACCATCAGAACACCGATAACGAACAGTCCGATCAGCGACAGCAGCGTGTCCTTATTATGAACAAAGTCACCCAATGCCAGCTGGAAGTTACTGCCTCTAACCGTAACCGGACCTGCCAGTTGACTCACATCCGTAATTCCGGTTACTGTAGCCGATACGGAGATCACATTCCCCAGCTTCAGACCGACAATCGTAACAAACAATCCGATCCCGACGGTAATCGCCATTTTGAGCGATTGCGGTACAGCGACCAACAGCAGCTGTCTTACCCGTGTGATCGTCAGAATAATAAAGATAATACCGGACAGGAACACGGCTCCGAGAGCTGCCTGCCAGGTAATCATGCCGTTGGAACCCAGTACGACAGTCATAAAGTAAGCATTGAGTCCCATCCCCGGTGCCAGCGCTACCGGAATATTCGCGAACAATCCCATCAGAATCGTCACGAGACCTGCGCCTACAGCTGTTGCAAAAAATACGCCCTGTGCAGGAATACCTGCTCCATCCGGTCCGAGAAACAGATTATTAACGAACAAGATATACGCCATGGTAATAAAAGTGGTCAGACCTGCGATTAATTCTGTTTTAACATTTGTGCCATGCTCCCGCAGCTTGAAGAAACGCTCCATTGTTATACTTTTCCCCCTCTTGGAAATAAATAAAGAAAACGACAAAAACCCCGATGGTATTGATGCTCATCGGGGTCTCATGGGTCAGTAACTGAGCGCTTCCTCTGCTCGCCATTATCAAAGTGAAGATTCACTGTAATAAACGACAGGCAAAAAGAGCGCTGACAGGTACTAATTTCCGTAGAGAGATCATTCCGGTGATCACGTAGAGACTCCTGCGCCAATCCGCAGGATTATACGAATATGTTAATATGTCGAATACTTTATAATACATCCGCGTTTCATGTTGTTTTGTAGAAGAATTGCTTTACTGGTTACATTCTAGGGGACGATATTATCGTTGTCAATCTAAAAATACGAATGTTGATTTGCAAGCGCATGCATATTGTTCGTTAATCCAATTTGGCACTAATAATAGGAGATACATGATTATTTTGGAAATGAAAATGATACTGCTTTTTTTGAGAATCATTGGGAAGAAACAGACAAGTATAAAGTGTGCGGAAAGAAAGATAGGTGGGTGGGTAGGTAGGTAGGTCGTGCGCAGAAACAGAGGGTACCAGCACAAAACCCACCTTACCTTTTCAAGAATAGAATACCTGAATGTATTCCTCTTGAAAGGCAAGGCGGGCAGATAGAGAAGTAGAGCAATTGAATACACTTGCAAATAAGCAGCAGCAGTTCTCAATTAGTTGTTGGTTGACTGGATCGAAATGGCGCAAAGCATCATTTCGTTATACAGAAACAGCGTTATTGTAATCTGAAAATATTACTGCAGTTTACCCTGCAATTCCCATACTTCTGCTGTTCCTGGTGTCTCGCCGGATGTCCACCATCTGGCTTTGTAAGTGCGTCCTTCGTGACTGACCAGATCGCCACCTACATAAACAGCGGTTGGACTCCATGCGTTCGCAGATGGATCGCCTGGCTGCTCCGGATCCGGTTGGGTAGGTACAGTATCTCCTTGTCCATTAACATTTACATCAATCACCTGGTAAAAAGCATTACCTGTATCGTAGATATCCCATACTCCCAAAATAACATGGTAGCCACTGCGATCGGATGGCACATTGATAGTATGCGATACCGTTTTGGCTGGCTTGGCTCCTTTGTCATCAATATAGGCAATCCGTTCCAGCGAGCTGCGTGTCAGCGGTTGGTTGGGATTCCAGCCGGGCTTGGTCATATAATACTGCCATCCACTGGTCGCATGCTGGGCGGTCAGGTTCCAGGTAATATTCAGTGCGCCTGTTTTGATATCGGTTTTGTGCCAGCGGGTAGCTGTCTGATCATCCAGCGGGGCGAATCCGGCCAATGCACCGCTGGCGATTTTGCCATCTCCCGGACCTGCATTGGGAAATCCTTTGGGAGCCTCGATACTTTGCGGTTCATATTGGGCGCTGCCTACGTTGGTATTCAGTCCAACTGCATTGGAACCTTTATAAGCGCGGCTGGCTGGCTGCGAGATATATCCATGGGCAAATACCGATGTACTCAGAATCATCATACATGTACTTGCTGCAACAACGGCGGTCAGGGTTTTTCTCAATTTCATTGTATTCCCTCCAGGTTATAAGTTAGTGGAATGATCATACAGTTACTTAGACGAGTTGCCATACCTCTGCCTGACCCGGTGTCTCTCCGGTTGTCCACCATTTCGCTTTGTACGTCTTGCCGTTGTAGCTCACGGTATCTCCACCCACATAAATCGCGGAAGCACTCCATGCTGTAGCAACAGGTTGTTCAGGCTGTGGATTCGGTTGCGGGTTAGTTGGATTCGTAGGCGTGGTAGCGTTACCATAAATCAGATTGTTATACGATTGGGAGAACTTTTGATTATAGGGAACTCCTGCAGCGTTACTGCCCAGATCCCAGTTGACTGACCAAGTCATTACGCCTTTGAGCTGCTGACCTTTGGCTGCCAGATCAGCGAATACTCTGTACACGACTTGAGGGTCTTTGACTTCGCCGTTACCTGCTGCATCTGCATTGGCTGGAAGTCCCAATACCAGCTTGTTTGCCGGAATCTGCAGGAAGCCTCGTGTACCGTGGATAAACGAATCCGACATATAATAGAGGAAGTTGTATTTATCGGCATCCGAATTCTGGGATACCCACTTATTCACTTCATCGACCCAGAGTCCGTCACCGGCCTGGTTATATAATTGAGGAGCGATAAAATCGTAATATCCTGCCAGACTGGTCAGATACGGTTCATACGCACCACCCGGTTTGAGATATGGAAATTCCGGTGCCATAGTGATCAGGAATGTTTTGCCTTGCGCTTTGTAATGGTCTTTGACAATTTTGAGGGCACCTGGAATAACCGTCGTATTAGCTCCGGCTTTGATTGCATTTTGCTCCAGATCAATATCCAGTCCATCGAATCCATATACATCGACCAGACGGATAATTTCATTGGCAAACGCCTGCTCCTGTCCTGCACTCAATTGGATATGTGCATCGGCACCACCCAATGACAGAATGACTGCTGTACCTCTCGCATTCAGTGTACCGACCTGCTGACGGAATGCTGCATCAGAGATGCCTTCCGGCTTGAACGTCGGAATACCCGATCCGGTCATAAAAGCTACCGTTACTACATTGTAGGCAGCTGGAGATTCACTCAGCTGAATCGTACGGGAAGAACCACGGGCATAGCCGTCTCCTTTGGAAGAAGACCAGTTCTGCCAGTACCCTACCATGACTTTCTTGCCGGCAATACTCGGCATGGCGGCCGCACTGTCTTCTGCTGCATATCCGCTCGGAGCAGCCATTCCCAACATGGAACAGGTCATTACACCTGCGAGCAGCCATTTGCCTAATTTACGTGTACGTATTACGGTCATTGTATGCACTCCTTCAGTGATAGTATGTGATCGCAAAATCGTTGACACCAAGACGTCTGTTCCCCCTGCAGATCTGCTGTTATGTATCCCTCCTCTTCCTTCCATAACGATGTTGGTTACACTATTCATTATAATGTTTAAAATGTGAAAAACTTATGTATATCCGCATATTTGGAGGCAAAGCAATGAATGGCGTGAACCCCTATGCGCATATTGTCCATTATTGCTGTACATTGCTTACTCCGGAAGGCAAAATAGCTCACTTAACATACGGAATCTGTCGTAACAGCGCTGGGCTTTATCAACTTGTCCCAGCTGCTCGTAGCTGTATCCGCATTCATAATAAAGACCTTCCAGACGATAACAAAATCGGTGATCTTCACAGTAACGTATGCCCTGGGATGCGTAATCAATGGCCAGGCGATAGTCCTCGCTGGCATTGTACGCTCTGGCAAGACAATAAAATACCTGGGGAAAACGATAATCCAGCTCCTTGTATTGATAAAGGGACTGACGGCATTTGTGCAGCCAGCTAATGCAGCATCGCTGTTCTCCCTGAAGTGCATACCCGGCTGCCAGCGCCAGAATAACTTCTACTTCGTAAAGCGCAGGCAGGCGATCCGTATGATATGTCAGCTTTAACGCCTGCTGGATCATCTGAAATCCACGCGGAATCTGACCCAGTTGAAGATAGGCATATCCTTTTTGGCAAAGAATAAACTGCTGATCGATGACGGATGGACGTTCAATCTCTTCCATTTGGCAGTGTTCAATATAATCGATTAGCTCCGGATACATCTGCTGACGATGCAGATAGGTAATATTTTTGCGGATAGTCTGCATTTCGCTGATCTGGTCCTGGGCCATATCATAAAATATACGCACATCAACACCGCACTTGCGGGCAATACGGTACAGAATGTCTGCCGAGACAGACTCCACCCCTTTCTCAATCCGGCTAATCTGGGACTGATTGCAAATGCCGATTGCCAGTTGCTGCTGCGTCATCCCGCGCTGTTGTCGTACTTCGCGGATGCGCTGACCGATATAACGGTAATCCAGTACATTGTCGCCGATGAGATCCATTCCTGTTCCTCTCCTTTGCCGGTAGCTCCTTTCTATTTTAGCTGCTGCAACAGATAGAAATAATGTGTAAAAGTACGCAGATAAGGCGGAATTCTGCGGGCTTGCATATAACATCAGGCATAATATTAAAGATGTATTCTTAATGTGAGTTAATTCGTTATCGTTATATTCGAGTTATAAAATCAGTATATTTCGTAAAAAATTATATGAGTGATTACTCATATGTATCTGTATTATTATATGAATAATAATATGGAATAAAAATAATATAGTAGCTAAAACACTTATTTCCGTATTGTATCGAGTGCATTTTTCGTTATTCTTGCTTATGTTGGTTTGGATTTATTATTGCCTGGAATAGTAATAATGAGGATAAAAGCGAAAAAAAACTATTATGCCGAAACCGCAACATGGCTGTATACATAAAAAATCCGCCTGTACTGTCTCAGGCGGATTCCTTGTCGTATCGATACAATTATAATTTGTGGCAAGTGGATCATAGCGATATTATACGAAACAGAATGTGACGGATGAGTTGTTTCGATGCACACGCATATAAAAGCTTATGACTTTTGAAACGCTGACGGTTGCGGTTGCGGTTGCGGTTGCGGTTGCGGTTGCGGTTGCGGTTGCGGTTGCGGTTGCGGTTGCGGTTGCGGTTGCGGTTGCGGTTGTCAATTATCGGCTTGCAACCTTATCCATGTCAAGGGTAGTCCATTGTGCCTTTCACAGCGATATGCCGGCCTTTGCGATTCTCCAGCACTTTGACGTTTACCATAGAGCCTTCCTGAAAGCGCGGCCGGTTGATCGTATATACCGTCACAACAACGGCTGTATCGAACGGAAGCTGGGTAGGTTTTTCGATTCGCAGATCCAATCGCAGCTCCGGTTGTCCCATCTCGTATTTGCCGGTAGGCTCTACATTCAGGATACGTCCACGTGCTGTGTACCCTTCCTGGATAATGCGCTCTACCGGATTCTGGCGCTTCTGCAGGGCAGGCAGAACGATACCTGCTAGGATGAACACGATTAACAGCAGGATACAGCTGATTACAAGTGTCGTCGGGTCCATGGCTTCCACCTCTTTTCCAAAGGACAGCTGCTATTAATCCACATTCTGAATCTCGAAATGGTAAAAAGTAGTATCAAATCCCTTATCCATCGGACTCGCTGAATAAATACCTACCTGCAGCGGCTGTCCCGGCGGACAATCCAGATGGGTGATACGAATCTGCTCCCATTCTCCGGCTGCACTGACGCTACCTGCACGGAAATAGACGAAAAAGTCATTGCCTTCCCGTCTCACCCGAAACGATAACCGCTGATCGAAAATGCTGTTATCTACATTACGGGTGGACCAGTCTGAATAGCTGCGCTGGGTCACGGCTACACCCAGATGCGAGGACTCTTCCGGAATAAACTCGATCGATGTCTTGATCCAGTTAGCCGAATCGATCCCGATAAAAATGCCGGACTGATCATACGTCCGCTGTGGATGCATTTGCAGTTCGGCGACCGCTTCGAAATTCCCCTTGATCTCATCGTACAACACATGTCCGTTATATCGTTCAAACCCGTAGTAGGTTCTCATCCAGAAATCCGTATCTGGCCGACTTCGCAGCAGCAGATGGTCGTGCTCTACCGCCTTGTGCTCCGGTGGGAACATCTCCTGCAGACGGTCTATATGATGCGGAATATATTGCATACTATCACCTCATTGAAAGAAATCGATCGTATAACAAGCGTCTCTCCATGCTTTTAGAAAACGCTACCACTGTGTATATTACCAGATTCGTAGTACATTCGTACGTGAAAATATTCTCTCTCTGCTTCTGTGTGCTTTTTACCTGTTTTTTCCTGCCAACTGTATGACACCGGCAGATATATTCAATATAAATCGCTGCTAGTCGGTGGACAGCTAATCCCTGTGTAGATTAACCATTGGACAGGTTACCCAATCAGCATACAGGAAGCCATATTGGTATATACGTTCCCTTGTCTCCAAACCAATATGCATTTTATAAGAAAACGAATAAGATGCTCTATGAAGGAAATATGCAGTCTTTTGCACGGGATAACCTTTCAAAAACGCGGTAAAAAGAGTATCTTAGATATAGACTGGACTCAGCGAACTGCTGTTTGTCCAAAAAAAGAGTTAAAGGTGTGCGATACGTGCGAATTAATAAATATATCAGCGAATCCGGCATTACTTCCCGCCGGGGAGCAGACAAATGGATCAATGAAGGAAGAGTAACGATCAATAGTGCCGTGGCAGAACTGGGCAGCCAGGTCGAAGCCGGAGACGATGTACGAGTAGATGGCAAGCCAATCAAGGTAGAACAAGAAAATGTATATATTGCGCTGAACAAGCCTGTAGGCATTACGAGCACAACAGAGCGTCATATCAAAGGGAATATCGTGGATTTTGTTAATCATCCGCTGCGTATTTTCCATATTGGTCGTCTGGACAAAGACTCGGATGGGCTGATTCTGCTGACCAATGACGGAGATATCGTCAACGAAATTCTGCGTGCCGAGAACAAACATGAAAAAGAATATATCGTGACAGTGGATCGGCCGATCACTCAGGCATTCCTTAACAAAATGGCATCGGGCGTGGAAATTCTGGATACGGTCACTCTGCCATGCAAAGTGACTCAGCAGTCCAAATATGTATTCAAAATCATCCTCACCCAGGGGCTGAATCGTCAGATTCGCCGTATGTGTTCGGCACTCGGTTATGAAGTTCATGGACTGCGCCGTACCCGGATTATGAATATTCATCTGGGCAATCTGGCGATCGGGCAATGGCGTGACCTGACTCCTGCCGAGCTGGATCAGCTGTTCCGTGATCTGGATTATACGCCACGATCACAGTGATTCGATGCTGTGTGTTGGTCCATTTCGGATAGTATATGGCAACCAATGAATAACGCAAAAAGCTGCTTCCGGTGACAGGAGCAGCTTTTTTGATGTAGATCTATCCTTATCGGTAGATCTTTTTTTGTGTATCCACGAAGAGAGGCATCATACATGATTAATAAAGGTAAAAGAATTAGTAAACATGAAAAACATATCATGTGCGGCTCACTTCATGCACAGCAGAACATCTCTTAGAAGGAAGTTCTTTAATGCGATCTTATTTATAAAAGACTTTGTCCACATTGTACTTGGCTTGCAGACTGTTGATGATATACGTCTCGTAAATCTCTCGCTCGGTCGGGTCTTCCACGATGCATACGTCGATACGGGTAACCTCATCACGGTGTTCCTTGATCGGGGATACGGTATCTTCGAAATGCTTTTTGATACGTGGTCTGAGCTTACGGGCTTTGCCGACAAACAGCAGCTCGTCCTGTTCATTGTAGAACATGTAAATGCCGCCTACTTCGCGGGAAATCAGATGAAAATCGGTAAACCCATAGATATGGCTAAGTTCCGGATTGATTTGCTTGGTGATCGATACGTTAGGCGTAGGGATAGTAATCTGGATCAATTGCGGTTCACTTCCTTATTCAATATAGGTGTTCATCCTACCATAAATAAGGCGGGATTGATATCATCGAATTCAAAACTGCACATCATCGAGGTATCTAGTAGTTGCAGGTTGGTTGGAATTTACAGAATAGATCAAAAGCATGGTATCGGCGTGCTTGCGGTAATCGCTCCGGAAAGGGATAGGACACGTCCTCCGGTTAAGGCTGGAGATCATGGATTGTGCTGAGTAACAGATGATCTCCAGCCTTAAAGGTCGTCCTTTGTCCTATTCCCTGCGCTAAGTGGTTGGTGCAGCATGGGCTGGCTTATGCTGACTTGACTACTTTATTTGTATTAGAGCCGTTTATTTACAGGAATTAATTGGATGCTATTGCGAGTCTTTTGCATATTTGAGTATAGTTTTAGTTACTCGAACAATAGGCTGATTGTACATAATCTGCTTATTGAATAGTTATTTACTGTAACCGTGCAGGCGAAGTTCGCCGGAAATGTATTCGCCGAGGTAAATATCGGACAGACTATTGTATTTACGCTGCTTGACCTGGGCTTCGAGCCAGTGGATGTCTTTGTGAATCAGATCCAGTACATCCTGGTTGGCTTGGCCGTCGACGATGATCGGGTAACGAATATTCTCGTCGCCGTACTGAATAATGGTGAGTTGTCCATTCTGCTCCATGATCGCCCGTTTGACATGGTTGATCTCGTAGATGCCGGCAGAACGCAGCTTGAACATGAGTTCGTTGGCAGACATGCCGCAGCGCAGGCAGGCGCCGACTTCAACGTTGCCGTTGACGACCAGGGTAACCGGTCTGCCATCGACGATGCGTTTGACATAACGGTTATGTTCTTTGAGAAATTTGATAATAAATACGAGCAGCGTCCAGATAATCAGGACGAGGAAAAATTGCAGCGGTGTGACTGCTTCGTTATAGATCACGCCGCCAATAATGCCACCGAGCACATAATTCTGTACCTGATCCATAGCCGAAGTTGGCGCCAGATTACCTTTGCCCATCAGATTGATCTGGAAAATCAGGCAAAGAATACCGAGTGCCAGCTTGATAATGACAGGATAATAGGTCTCCATCTGTCAGCCTTCATCTCCTTTGGTAGTTATGGGTTTATCGATCGACCATCTTGATATCCGGGTTTACCAGATAGACTTCCTGAAGCGTATAGGCATTCATATCGGAAGTAAAACGAGCCGCGTAGTAGGTATCCTGGGCTTTGAGAATAATGCCGTCGCTGAGTGTGGTCGCATTGACGCTGAGCGTCGTCTCATCCAGATGCTGATCCTTGGCCATCTGGTGCATAAACTGCACCATCTGCGAGTACTTGGAATACGTGCTCTGATCCCGGGTATAATCGGAATACTGCACACCGATCAGGAAAACGATGACCAGCAGCAAAATGATGCTGAGATCGCGGTATTTGGTCTGGATCCGGTGGCGCAGATAGAGCGAGAATACGATCAGCAGGATGATCAGCGCGACAAAGATAAAGATGTATTTCAGGTACAGATTGATCGTGGATTGACCTTCCAGATAGGTGATGGTGTAGAAGTTCATCCTGGGTCTCCTTTGCAAATTATGTTCCGGTAAAATCTATTCATATAGTGTAATGATGTATTTCGATATAACAGCAAACCAAAAGTATACAATATACTCCATTCAAAGCGTACAACCTGTATATGGAGGTTGTTTCTATATTTGTATCGGATAGGTAAATACGCGAAATTAGTTTTGTACGAATTTTGGCATGGTATAGTTCTATTCATCCTATAAAAGGAGGTACACATATGAACAATCCCTTTGCTTCGTTAGCGTGGTTGCGTTCTATTCTGTCACAGGCGAATAAGCAAGAAATTGCAAATCTACATATGGAAAATCAAAATTTTGCCTATGAAGGCATGACTTTTAAAATAGGAAAATATACATTCCGAAGCAGACGCGCTAAACCCACGCCCAAAAAGAAAGGTTATTTTGTAGTGTTTTGGGAAAAAGATAGCGATAACAACAATCAGGCTTACAGCTATGAGGACTGTCCCGATCATGTCATCGTTCATGTAATAGAACATAAACAAAAAGGACAGTTCATTTTCCCCAGGGAACTTCTGCTGAAGCATGGTGTGCTGCGTACAGATGATCGAAAAGGAAAAATGGCGATACGTGTATATCCCGATTGGGAAAAGGACCTAAATACATCTGCCAGCTCGACGCAAAAATGGCAGCTGCCGTATTTTATAAAAGGAACGACAGCTGCAGAGATAGATGCTCTCCAAAATTGGTATTTGAAATTATAGGCTAATATTGTGCCCTGCCGCTTTCCGATTCGGCCAGTCTTTTCAATTCCTGAGCACGAACAGTGAGTAAGCGGGTCATATACTTTTTGAGAAATAAAAAGTCAGCGATATTGCCCAGTATACCAAGAGGCGATTTGTATTCAAAGTGATCCTTCATTACTGTACCTGCTCCAAGCTTGATAAACTTGTGCGTATGTCTAAAGGAATGAAACGCGCCGCTAACCATCACATCCACAAAAATATGCGGCTTCTCCATGTGTATGATCTTCGCTGTTAACCGCTGTCTAATACCGAAATGAACTGCTTCCCAGGTGACTTCTTCACCTTTCTCCATATAGCCGCTTGTTCTGCCGCTTACCGCTCTCTCGTTCGTACTTGCTGTTGTCTGCATATGTATGTCTACATTTCGAGCTAGATCAAAACAAACTTCAACCGGCGCTTCGATATAGATATCGTGCGTAATGATCGGCATGATGTGACTCCTTTGTCCATGAAATAAAGAAGCAGCCTGGCCCAAGACCAGACTGCCCTTTGGAGTTATATACCCGATTTTATCCTATTCCCACTCAATCGTTGCTGGTGGTTTCGAAGTAATATCATACACAATACGGTTGACGTTATCCACTTCGTTAACGATACGTACGGAGATTTTCTCCAGTACATCCCATGGAATACGTGCCCAGTCTGCAGTCATACCGTCGATGGAGGTTACAGCGCGGATACCTACCGTGTAGGAATACGTGCGTGCATCACCCATAACGCCGACGCTCTTCATGTTCGGCAGCGCTGTGAAATACTGCCAGATTTCGTTTTCCAGACCGGCCTTGGCGATTTCTTCGCGCAGGATGTAGTCGGAATCACGAACGATTTGCAGTTTGTCTTCCGTTACTTCACCCAGCACACGGATCGCCAGACCCGGACCTGGGAACGGCTGACGCCATACGATCGCACGTGGCAGACCGCATTCTTCGCCGACTTTACGTACTTCGTCTTTGAACAGTGCTTTCAGTGGCTCGATCAGTTCAAATTCCATATCTTCTGGCAGACCGCCGACGTTATGGTGAGATTTGATCGTCTGTGCTGTAGCGGTTCCGCTCTCTACGATATCCGTATACAGGGTTCCCTGTGCCAGATACGCAAAGTCGCCCAGCTTTTTGGATTCTTCGTCAAATACATAGATAAACTCGTTACCGATGATTTTACGTTTTTGCTCTGGATCGTCTACGCCTGCCAGTTTGGACAGGAAGCGCTCCTGTGCATCGATTTTGACTACTTTCATATCGAATTTGCCGACAAACGTCTCCATTACGCTCTCAGCTTCACCTTTGCGCAGCAGACCATGGTCGATAAACATACAGGTCAGCTGGTCGCCGATCGCTTTGTGCAGCAGAATCGCTACCACGGAAGAATCGACACCGCCGCTCAGTGCGCACAATACGTTTTTGTTGCCTACCTGCTCGCGGATTTCCTTGATGGTATCCTCGATGAATGTCTGCATGCTCCACTCGCCGTGGCACTGACAGACTTCGTACAGGAAGTTACGGATCATTTCGTTACCGAATACAGAGTGACGCACTTCCGGATGGAACTGCACTGCATACAGATGACGCTCTGCATTGCTCATCGCTGCGATTGGTGCAGACTCGGTGCTGGCATCCACGACAAAGCCTTCTGGCAGACCAACCACATGGTCACCATGGCTCATCCATACCGTGTGGCTGGATTCCATACCTTTGTTCAGTGCACAGTGCGGCATGAAGTCCACATCGGACTTGCCGTACTCGCGCTTAGCGGAACGTTCTACTTTACCGGACAGTTGTTGAGCCATTAGCTGCATACCATAACAAATACCGAAGATTGGCACATTCAGATCATAGATCGCCGGATCGACATGCGGCGCGTCCTCCGCGTACACACTGGATGGGCCACCGGAGAAGATAATCCCTTTTGGCGCCAGTTCACGGATTTTCTCGACAGGGGTGTTGAACGGCAGTAACTCACTGTATACACCAAGATCACGGATACGTCTTGCAATTAACTGATTGTATTGTCCACCAAAATCAAGGACAACAATTATTTCATTTGGACTGTTCATTCATGTGCCTCCCACTTTTCAATGAGTCTAATTATACCTATGGGGAAAAGAGACCGTCAAGGCTTAAAGCCTTATGATTTCAGCATTTTTCGAAAACTTGCAATCTAATTTTCATATTGTGGAGAAATCGAGGAATCGGCAAGAAGAACAGGCCGCTTCCTTTCGAAGAATCTGCTGCGTGTACGCGTCCAGTGGACGCTGGGCTGGTGGACTTTGCCCTATCAAAACGATTAATATATAAAGATACCGTTATAGTAAAAATATAACAGAAAATAGATAATGGGTTGAACGCATTATTTTGCCGCCGGTCTTAACCGATATAGAGAACATGTGGCAAAATAAGACGATATTACAACTTGGCATGGGGGCAATCTATGGGATTCATGGACTATCTGCAATCACTTCTTACCGAGCATGGCTACCTGGTGCTATTTCTGGGACTGCTGCTTGAATTTATCGCGTTACCTTTTCCCGGAGAGCCGACGATGGCATACGCGGGTTATTTATCCTATATGGGCACTCTTAATATCGCGCTGGTCTTATTGTGCGCTTTTGCAGGCACCACGATCGGGATGACCATCACGTATTTTATCGGGAAAAAGGCGGGGTTGCCATTTATGCGCAAATACGGCAAATGGATGCTACTCCCGGAACACAAGCTCGACAAAGCGCAAAAATGGTTCAACAAGTATGGCTATACACTCGTGTTTGTAGGTTATTTTATACCGGGCGTGCGGCATTTTACAGGTTATTTCTCCGGCATTATGAATTATAAATTTTGGCGGTTCGCTGCCTATGCCTATAGCGGTGCGCTGGTCTGGGTCGGCTTGTTTATCGCACTCGGGAAGATTTTTGGACCGCAGTGGTCGATGATTTTCCAATGGATTCACGATTATTCATTTGAAGCGATAGCGACTCTGGTCGGTCTTGTGCTGGCGGTGTTCATTGTGAAATATCGCAGATGGCTAGGGATTCAGCTAGTGAACCGGTTTGGGAAGAAAAAACCGGACGATTCGGCGAGAGAATAGAATAGGATTATTTCGATATAAAGAACAGGATGGATCATGGGAGGAACTGCCACAATCCATCCTGTTTTCATTTCAGCTGGCATAAAAAAGAGCCTGTCGATCGGTAGCTTCGATCGACAGGCTCTTTTTATAATAATCTGCTGTTTGTTTTCGTGAATTATCTTAGCGTACAGCCAATTATACCGTGTGGTGGTTGCGATTATCCTTCGCCTCGTACAGCCTCAAGCACCTTCTCGATATGTCCTTTCACTTTCACGTTGCGCCATTCCTGCTGGAGGTTGCCCTCTTCGTCAATCAGGAAAGTGGAGCGTACAATGCCTTCGTACTCCTTGCCGTACATCTTTTTCAGCTGCCATACGCCATAGGCTTCAGCAACAGCATGGTCGGGATCGGAAAGCAGTGGAAATGGCAGTTCATGTTTGACGGCAAATTTGTCGTGGGAGGTTACGCTATCCGGACTGATGCCCAGCACCACAGCACCGTACTGCTCGTATCCGGCTGTGCTATCGCGGAAATCGCAGGCCTGCTGGGTGCAGCCAGTTGTATTGTCTTTCGGATAAAAGTATAGGACTACCTTCTTGCCACGGTAGTCACTAAGGGAGATTTCACGTCCTTCGGACGCTTCTAGAGTAAAATCGGGAACCGGTTGCCCCTGTTGCAGTTCGCTCATGTTCAGGACTCCTTTGAATTAATATAGGTATACAGGTACATTACTTCTATACAGAGACAGAGTCATTTTACAATAAGTACCGGACAGTGTGCACGCTTGACTACCTTATGGCTGACGCTACCCAGTACAAACTCCTGCAATGCATTCAGCCCGCGCGTGCCGATGATGATCAGGTCGGCTTGCTGCTTCTGCGCATATTGGACAATCGATGGCCCCGGATCGCCATTAATAATGGTGATCTTTGGATGCAGATTCGCTTCGGTTAATACTTTTGCGACAGGCTGTAGCTTTTGCTGACGGTTATACTCGATTTCGTCATGCGTATGGGAATGCAGCACTTCGTCTTTTACCCTTGATGGATCAGCAGCAAACACAATTTCAATGACTGCCTCTGGCGCGATAGCAGCGATTTTGACGGTCTCCACAGCAGCTCGTATCGAGTTATCCGATCCGTCAGCTGCGAGTATAATATGTTGATACATAATACTCACCTCTGTTCCTGTGAATTAGATGCTCTATCTACAATCATACTGTACTTGTCAGGCTGCGGTAAGTCATTTATGCTTCACACTTTCCGCAGACAACTATATACCGCTCCCCATTATTCGTTTCCGGCCTACCGCAGAATATTTCTAGATGGCTATACAGACTCTATCCACATACTACCCACACAATATCACTGCATATTGATTCTTCAATAAAACAGGACCAAAATCTGCCTGACTTCTCCAAAAGAGAGTAACCAACTGTATTGCAAACAATATGTATTCCTCTCTAATTTCCTTCCTCAAAAGGATTGATCAAGAAAAATTAAATTGCTTACTTACCTTCAATTAACAACGTCATTCCACTTCCAAACTTTTAAATTTATTTCAATATTATATTTTTTTATAAAAAATACTAAATTATTGCTTTAATCGTCCGACATATAAAAGCGGAGAACAACATCTGTTCTTCTTACACACCATCCAAACATCATATACAACGAGGAGCACTTATTTTGAAATTAGTTAATCGTCAGAAATTAATCGCTACAGCTATCATCCTGGGTATTACTGCAACTCCTTTTACATCTTCTCCATGGTCTACATCTACAGCTTTTGCTGCTCAAGCGGATACGGCTTCGATGACCGAAGTACGTACGCTTGGATTGATGACAGGTGGAGCCAAAGGCGACTTTATGCCTGATAAAGTACTTACACGTGCTGAAATGGCCAAAATTCTGTGCAATATATTTGAATTAAACGTGAATAAAGAGTCCAAAACCTCCTACCTGGATGTATCCTCAGCCAACTGGAGTGCACCTTATATAGAAGCTGTTCAGGCTGCCGGTTATATGCAGGGCAGTGGCGAACTGTTTTACCCGAATCAGGCGGTAACCCGTCAGGAACTGATCACTTCCCTGGTGAAAGCAATGGATCTGCATAGTGAGATGGCAGACAACTCCTCTCCAAGCGCGATGGATATTGCACGTTCGTATGGATTGGCTATCGCAGATAGCACTACGGATGCCAATGCACCGCTGAGCCGCCAAACCAGTGCAGATCTTTTTATCCAGCTGCTGGATCATCCGGTAGGTCAGGTCGATGCACAGGGCAGTACAGTGCGTGTCGGCAATATTCCTTACAAAGTAGATGGCGATCTGCAAGGTCTGTTTGGCATCGAGAACGGCAGCGTTCTAAAAGGAGCCAAATTAAACATTGATCGCAGCCAACGGACCGTAACAAATATCAACACGATTGAATTGAATAGCAACGGCGGCGTTTTTGACGGTAAAGGCATTTCCTTTAGCGGGAACCTGATCGTTAATGGCTCGGTGACTCTCAAAAATATCCAGTCTACAGGCAATCTGCAAATCAATGGAGACCAGGGTACCAAGCTGACAGCAAAGCTGGATAACAGCAGCTGGGGCAATGTAATGATCTCCTCGATGGATTCGATCCTACAAGCATCCGGCAGCTCCAAAGTCGGAAAACTGACGCTGAGCAATACAGCTACTGTACAGACAGAAGATACCGCGTCGATCCAGCAGCTCACCATCCAACCGGATCTGAAAAAGCTCACCCTGAATGGTACAGTCGATGTATTGGATGCTTCCCTGTATAACGGCAGCCCTCTTGTTACGCTGCAGCCAGCTGCTGTAGTAGGTAACATTACCCTGTCCAAAGATAAATCGGCCAACGACGTTATTCTTAACTACGGTGCCCAAAAATCAGCGGTATCCATGATCAATGGTACCAAAAACACCGAGAATCCTGCTCCTGCTGCCAATACGACTAGCGGCGCTAAGAAAAAGGACAAGGATAAAGAAAAAGACCAGGAAATCATCGGTCTGGATGTCTCCCACCTACTGTCTGGCGTGAACAAAGCGAATGAGCTGCTTCATACCAAAGACATGCCAGAACTGGGCGAAGTGCCTACCCTCTGGCAGGATATGTTAGTGCAAGCAGTCGATACAGCTACACAGGTATTGAATAAAACGGATAATACCCAGAAAGATATTGATTCTGCTGTCGAAGCTTTGAATACAGCTACTGAACTGTACACTTCTTCCCAAAATGCACTGTATAGTTATTACGATCTTCTTATGACGGTGAGACAAGTACCAGGCGACTATACGGATGCAGGTCGTTTCCCATTCAAAGAACGTATGATGAATTTCGCGATGGATTATTACAATCCTTTGACAAGCAAAGCGCAGTTTGACGATTACTCTGCAGCTATTGCCCAGATGAAAATGCAGTTCGAGCAGATCAAAGATGTTGATTTCACTGAACTGAATCTAATGTTGAGAAATATAGATAATCTGTCCAATAATCTGGCTAACACTGAAGATGCCGCGAAGTTGACGGATATGTATAATCGTTATACCAATGAAATGCATAAGCTGATGACCCAAGATGAAGTGAACGGTCTGCTGCAACAACTGACTGAGGAGTTCCACGCAAGTGGTCTGGATCAACCGATCCATTCGGGTGGAGACTATCATGTCAAACTGCAGTCGCTGACAATGGAAGTTCATCAATTGCTCTATAGCCAAAATGATCAACTGGATCGTTATATGAGACCCGAATTTTTGACAATTAGTGAGGTATTGAACAAGGCCAGCATGTCATTAATGGATCCTGATGCTCTGTGGACCGAAGAAGAAGCTTATAACAATTTGAGTGCAGCCTGGGCTACTTTCAAGCCTGCCTATGATCAAAAAGTTATAGATCTATACAACAACCTCTCCAAACAGGTGAACCATATCGATAATGTTATGGAAGAGTATGGTCAATATATGTCTGAATATGATGCTCATCAGCTTAAGTCGCGGCGGGCAGCTGCAGTAGAATTGCTGGATTCGAATAATGCCAGTGTAAGTACGTTGGGATATACACTGTCACTTACCAACGATATATTGAAAAATGTAAATCTTAAAAACCCGACTCGCCTTCAGGCTGTGGTCGATCAAGCCAAAATGGAATATACCAAATATGCCATGTATCATGATGAATACTATGGCAATGGTAGCTACAAGGATAATATGAACTTCTATGGTGTTCTCGGTTATGCAGAAGCATTAATAACAAGTGAAAATGCGCGCCAGAGCAATCTGGATGAGTATGAAATCAGATTAAAAGAAGCACTGGCAGACTATAGTACCGATTGGATTCTTCCAAATATGATCACTAATGCGGTAAATAATGCTCATTATAATCTGGATCGTGCTGCTAATACCTCCGATCAATACTATCTGAATCTTAAGAATGCTAGCGAGAAGATGCAATCGAGAAGCTCCGATATTTCTTTCCTGGAACTACGGGATCTGTATATCAACCTGGTAGAGACCAACCGTGCATATGAACAACGTCCGACTGAAGTTAGTGATGAGCCGGTATCTTCTATCCCGGGCGATTCTTCCGAAACACCAGCTACTGATCCGAATCCATCTGCTCCAGCTTCCGGCACAGAAGAAACCACGCCTGCTTCTGGAACAGAAACAGCACCTGCTACCGATACTCCGGCTGCACAGGAGCCTGCAAAAGAAACAACACCGGATTCAGGCAGTGGGCAGACTTCGCAGCCTGTAGATAACAACCAGCCGCCAACTTCGTTTGAACCTGCTGATCAGCATTACGATTATTCCGCACCGCCGAAAAACAACGAAGCTCAAGCAGAAGCACCGACACCAGTCGTAGCTGCAGAACCGGAAACTACAGAAGCTCCGTAAACGGTTTATCGCTGTTTTCTTTTCCTTAAAAAGAAAACACGAAATAAAACCGGTTAGGTACGATCTATTCAAAGACCGGCCAATTCACGAAAAAAGAGCGACCATGCAGGAGAATACTCCACAGCACGGTCGCTCTTTTTACTTTATTTACAGGAAATCCACTAACTATAATCTTCTATTAATATAATCTTGTCGTCTGCTATTTTGAATTTGGAGGTTCCTGTTAACTCCAGACGTTCCCCACTCTTGTATCCATTCGGCAGATCGACAGCAAATGTACCGGTATAAGTAATGCCTACCTCAATACAATTATCGCTCATGTTATAGCCGGTAATCGTCTGACAGCGGACAGCAAACATCGCTGCGGACTGCTGTGCCAGCTCTCTGAATTGCTGTATCCCCTGGGTCTGCGTAGTGATTTCTCCGCCAGCAATATTCCTGAAAGTAATATCATCGTGCAGGAAGCTCATCATGCCTTCAATATCAAAGGTGTTATACGCTTGTACATACGAATCAATCATATCCTTCATTTCTCTGCTCATCATCTCATTATCGCTCCCTCACATGGCGAATAAACAGCAACATCATCCTAGCATGTTTTTTCTGCAGTTACATCCGTCCAAAGGAATAAAAAGAAAGGATGGACTTAGTTCGTATCTGCTGTCTTGGCAGCCATAGCAGATGCTGATTTCTCAATCGTATGCTTGGAACCAATCGCATTGGTCCAATCCGGATAAGCGGAATCCACCCACCATGTATCTTTTTGCGGCTGCTGGGTGATCTGGTAGGTCCAGTCCAGATTCTTCTTGCCGATCTTGCCGTTCGGATCTGTGGTCTGGTATACCTGTGTAGCGTCCAGCTGAATACTGTCTTTGTGAACTTCGACAGAATCCAGATCAATCACGACTTTTTGCAGCTTGTATTTTAGAGGTGTCGAGAAAAAGCCTTTCATTTCATACTCTGCCCGACTATAGTAATCCGAATTGGGATTTACACTTTTGAGTACTTTGGCATTACTTGTATTCATTGCTTCGGCCAGACTGACCGAAGCGTTATATACGCTATCCAGCGCCAGGTCGGCAATAGGCTTTTGTACGACTGTATTGAGGTCGTAGTTTTTCCCTTCCTCCTGATTCAGGGTTACTTCTCCGGTAATATCCTTGCCCTGCGCCTTGATTTGTACAGCAATCACGGACTTTTCCGGAGCCGGCTGGATCTGAATATACTGGCTCGGATCGCCGGTAACCGGCTTATCATTCAGTGTTACTGTAGAGTCCATCTCGGGAAGACGCAGATCCAGCGAAGCCATCTGCGTATAGTCAAATGCCGCTTCTGCCGGACGATTAATACTAAAGGCTTCCACCTTATCGGTGATCGGTACATCTGCATATGCGCTGCTGATTGTTCCTTTATACGTATAGACGGCTGGCCACAGATCCTTGATCGTATCTTGCTCTTTGTCTGTCTTGAGGCTGCCGATCGTCATGGAAGTGGTCAGATTCTCATTCATATACGATAAGGCTGCTTTGACATCTACTGGTTCTACATGCACCACCCAGCGTGTACCGCGCCAGGAATCCACCGGTACAATAGTCATCCAGTAGGATTGATTGATGCGGTCTCTGACCTGACTTCTCAGGGACTCTACCATGGCCGAGCCTGCTTCCTGGCTGGCTTCGGCGCTATCCAGTGCATTCTCGATCTGTTCTGCATAGGCTGACTTGGTGTCTTCATTTTGCAGGGCTTCTGTAAATAATGCCAGTCTCTGCTCTTCTCGTAGCGGAGAATCCGGATCATCCAGATGCTTGACCAGTTCATTCGTATCTCCAGCTTTTACAGCTGCATTCAGCTGATCTGCAAGCTCTTCCGGTGTAGAAGGTCCATTGGTGGCACGCAGAATCAAGAAAGCGATAAGCAGCAGGGCAAGCGCACCTCCGCCAATGATCAGTCTGCGCTTAGTACGAGGCGAGAGCTGAATCGGCTCTCTGACCGGCTGCGGCTCTGGATGAGCTGCTGTATTCATCATTTCTGCAGTCGATTCAGGCTCCAGGCGCTGACCGCATTCTCTGCAAAACACCCAGTCCGGCTGTGTAGGGGTACCGCAATGTCCACAGTACATCTATTGTCATCTCCTTATATGGAAAATATTAAACCATGTATGGTAATGGTTACTCGATTAAATTCCTGTTAAAAAAGGCCTCCACCCAATCCTTTGAGTCCATCCATGAGCTCGGTACCAAAAGAATTAAATACAACCAATACAGCAACCACCTGAATCAGTACAGCAGCTGCAATAAACCAGACAGCACGTTCACGGTGGATACGGAAAATCTCTATACCTGCATACAGCGTCAACATCAGCGATGCGATAACTGTCGTCAGCAGCAAGACCAGAGAAGCTTTGACCGATACAAACATTACCAGTGCCGCAACGATCAGGGCTGCGCCAACGATCCATTGCAGACCACCTATTTTAACCAGACTGTCTTTCCAGCCAATACGCTGTGTGCCCAGCTTGCTGCCTAATAGAAAAACAGCTACCAGCATGACAATCAGAGATACCAGGCCGAGAACAAGCATATGATTGACGATAGGCAAATACTCGCTCGCATCACTATATGCTTCACTGTCATCCCTCATCAGACCGCCGAACTGGGCAATCATCGCTTTGATTAGCTGATGCTTGAATGACCATGACCACAGTATAAAACCGACGAGTGAAGCGATAATTCCAAGCACTCCATATAAGAAATCGCTATCCCCTCTTAAATGCAAAGCAGACATGGGATTTTTCAGCAGATTCAGAATTTTATGACGATCTACGCGTGCCAATTGTTCTTTTGCTGTAGTCATAATAGGTGCTGAGGCTGTCGCTGCTCCAGCTGTTGATTGTTCTGCCATACAGGTATGTATTTCGTTCTCATGAAGCTGTGTACCGCATTTTGTACAATATGCCATTTCTATTCCTCCGATATGTAGTTAAAATGAACTAGGTCATATTATCTATTTTCGACCCGTTGTATATAGTACCATGTTACTTGAAGAGTTTCCAATCATTTTTAAAATTAGCAAATGTAGTGGGAGACGGGTTGGATAACGCTCAATTGGTGGTGGATAAACACCGCTACAGGAAGGGATTCTGCCGGCGACCTCCGGTTAAGCCTGGATATTTTGAACAACCGCTTGCAGCGGTAAATATCCAGGCTTAAATGTCGGTCTCTGGCAGAATTCCCTTCCTTTCGCTCTGTATATAGGGAGGTCATGCGTTATCTACTGGGGTGTGAAAAGGTAAATTGGCGGTGATGTGCTGCTGTGATGTTGAAATACAGATGTAAGTAGGGTCAGTTTGATTGGATTGGATAGGTTCGATTGGATGGTATGGATGGGATAATTGGAGTTGTAAGTTTAGGTGGTGTAAATGGGATGCAGTAAAAAGAGTTGGCTGGTATGGGGGGCATATACATAGCGGTATAGCAAGACACTGTACAAGATAATGTATTCGAGGTTTGTGATTAATGTGTACTGCTAAATGGTCTGAAATATAAAATGCCAGCAAAGACGATGAACACGCCTTGCTGGCATTTGAACTAAAATTCGAATTACAATTATAACTTTGATAAATATCAGGGTCTGAAATTCAACTACGAAATCAGCAGCAAATGAAAACAACTACTCGGAGCGGAGGAAAGGGAATGATCCGGCAGGCCGACCTTTAAGATTGGATATTTACCGAGATCAGCGGGATTTCAAAATATCCAATCTTAACCGAAGGCAAGCAGGATCATCCCTTTCCGAAGCGGTAGCTGCACTCCATTCTCCAGTCATCTTTCAAACTACTTGCACGGAAAAATCACATCACCTGCTCATCCGTAAGCATAGTCAATCACGACACCAACGAGCACCGGCATGCATGATGCAGATATAGCAACGTACGTAGGGTGGTCAAGACCCCGCTCCGCGGTATCTTTTTACCCCACTGTTCCACAGCAGCAGACTCGCTGTGAAGAATACAATGCCCATAACCGGTGTCAGCCAGGCCATCGCCATCATCTCCTGCCGCTGCAAGAACAGGGCTGCCGGATAGATCCCGACAAAGGCAAAAGGCAGAACCCATGTGAGAATAATCTGAATAGCACGGTTGTAGATGGTAATCGGGTAACGGCCGTATGTCTGGATATTCACCATCAGCGGAATGATTCCGGTCGGTGAATCCGAGTAGAACGAGACTGATGTTAGTATAATGTAGATTCCCGCGTAGATCAGGGTCGAACCGATCGTCATAATGATCAGCACAGGAATATACCACCACTCCAGCTCCAAACCCAGCTGGCCGCCGCTCCAGATCATGATAATGATACCAATCACCGAACCGATCAGGGACGGTGGGTCCAGATTTTCCAGGAAAATTTGGAACAGGCTGTGCGCCGGACGGGTCAGGATGCGGTCCATCTCGCCTTTGACAATATAGCGGTCACCAAAGTTCCATAGATTAATAAAGCAGCTGTACAGTCCATATGGCACCATAAAGTATCCATACACAAAGACTACCTCTGCTTCGGTAAATCCGCCCAGTGTCTTCGTATGAGCGAATACAACGAAGATAAAGATCAGATTAGTGGCCTGGAACAGCAGATCCGATATTACTTCTACCCAGAAATCTGCGCGGTAGGTCAATCTTGTTTTTACATAATTGGTAAAGTATTCCCAGATCAATCCCAAATAAAACATCGACTCAGCCCCCCTGTACGAACAGCCGCACCCGGGCAGCGCGCCATGTGAAATAAATCGGTATCAGCAGAATCAGGAACCAGATCACCTGAATGCCGAGTACTTCGAGAATCCCTGTACCTTGCACACGTCCGGTAAATACCGAACCCGGCAAATACGTAATCGCCTGAAAAGGCAGGAAGTTCATAATACCAGTCAGCCAGCCCGGGAAAAAGCTGATCGGAATCAGCAGACCGGAGAACAGATCGACCACTACCCGCTTCATGCGCATCAGTCCATCATTATTTTCAATAAAAAAGGCCATCAGGCCAATCAGGATATTGATCTGCGAATTAATCAAAAAGCTGAAAAACAGCATCACCAGAAAGCCTATCCACGATACCGGACTGGTCGGCAGCTGCACCGGGAACAGCAGTACCGCAATAATCATGCCCGGAATCATAAACATCGTGAACCGGAAGATTCCTTCGCCGAATCCCTGCATCATCTTCACCAGCAGGTAGTTATACGGCCGGATAAACTGGATCGCGATCGTACCGTCACGAATCTCGGTCGCGATCTCCCGGTCCAGATTATTAAAGTAAAAGGCCCTTGCCATCCACGATACTGCCACATACGTCGTCATCTGCGCAGCCGTAAATCCGGCGAGTTGTTCCTTGCCGCCGTAGATCGCCTGCCAGGTGAAATAGTATACTCCGATATTGAGCGTATAGACCAGAATACCGGAATAATAATTGACCCGGTATGCCAGCATGGTAAGAAACCGGATACGGATAAAATCCAGATACAGACTAGACATGCAGCTTGACCTCCGGCTTCTCTGCCGAACCGGAACTGTAGATCTGGCGTACAATCTCATCCGTGCTCGTCTCCGAAATCTGCACATCCGTCACTTCCGCCTGGCTCAGAATACGCGAAAATACATCCGATACCGCCATATCTGCGGGTACGAGCGCTGTAGCAACCAGATCGCTCTCCTGCGTCCAGGTGACCGGCAGCCCCATCGTCCATGCATTCAGCTGGGCTGCCTGCACAGCTGCGCCAAACTGGAACCGAACTTCCCTTCCGCGACCCCAGCGGGTTTTGAGTTCATCCAGACCGCCATCGTAGATGATACTGCCTGCATCCAGCATAATGACACGTGAACAGAGCGCTTCGATATCCTGCAGATCATGGGTCGTCAGCAGAATGGTCGTACCCTGCGTCCGATTCAGATCCTTAAGGAATTCGCGGATCTCCGATTTGACGACGATATCCAGTCCAATCGTCGGCTCATCCAGAAAAACAATCGATGGATTATGCAGCAGCGCCGCTACCAATTCGCAGCGCATTCGCTGACCCAGACTGAGCTTGCGCACCGGGCGACTGAGCAGTTCCTGCAGTTGCAGACGCTCTACCAGCTCATCCAGTCTTTTTTTGAAATCGGCTTCGGATACCTGATATACCTTGCGCAGCAGCTGGAATGACTCAATAACACCGATATCCCACCACAGCTGACTGCGCTGTCCGAATACGACGCCGATTCCCTGTACAAACTTTTCGCGCTCCTGATACGGCACATAGCCGTTGACCTTGATATGGCCGGAAGTCGGCACGAGGATGCCTGTCAGCATCTTGATTGTGGTTGATTTGCCGGCTCCATTCTCCCCGATATATCCGCAAATCTCGCCCTGCGGAATCGTAAAACTGATATCGTTAACCGCTGCCACTTCCCGGTATTCGCGGGCAAACAGATCCTGCAGCGCACCCTTAAGTCCGCCCCGGCTCTGCTGAATCCGGAAGTTCTTGCGTAGATCCTGTACTTCTATTGCCTGCATGAATGTCTCCTTTGTGACCCATTTGTAACTTTTGGGGTCTTTTTTGTATGACGGGGGAACAGTATAATCACACACAGAGCCAATGGGGGTTGACGGTAGCTAACTTACTTGTTCCATGGTTGTGTGATAATTGATTGTTGCCTGAAAAGAAATTATAATGTACGGGTGTTGTTAAGACAATGCAAAGTAACTAACTTTTATCCACCGGGTATTTCGCAGATACCCTGTCAACTGCCTGCCCTGCGCAGATGTACAGATGACGCCGCATATGAAGCACATCCGATACATGGCTAACCTTATTGTTGAAAGGAAGAACGTGCATGAATGTAAAAACAAAGCGAACGTTGCTTTGGAGCCTCGGCATTATCGCCGTCGCGATCATAGGCTATGCGATTTACTATTTCACAGCTGTATATAACCAGATTGGTGCCCTCCAGAAAACCGGGGATGCCTCTCCATTCAAAAATGTACCTACCAATACCGTGGCTGCAGCAGCACCACCGGTCTGGACAGGAACCGAACCTGTCAACATCCTGCTCATGGGCGTCGATTCCAGAAATTCCGACGATGGCGAGATCCCTCGTTCGGATACGATGCTGGTCGCTTCGCTCGATCCGGTCAAAAAAACGATCCATCTGTTCTCTATCCTGCGCGATACGTACGTAGATATTCCGGGTTATGGCGAGAACCGCATCAATAGCGCGATTACCCATGGTCCAAACACCGCTATGAAGACGGTGAGCGACCTGCTCGGTATTCCGGTGCAGTATTACGTATATACCGACTTCCAGGGCTTTATCAAGCTGGTGGATGCGGTAGGCGGTATTGATTTTAAAGTAGAAAAAGATATGCATTACACCAGTGCAGCCGATAAACATGTATACGATATTAATCTCAAAGCGGGTATGCAGCATCTGGATGGTAAAACAGCACTCCAGTATGTACGTTTCCGTCATGATGCTACATCCGACTTTACCCGTACCGAGCGGCAGCGCGCCTTCCTGACTGCTGTCGGTGACAAGCTCAAGTCTACCACGTCGATCATGAAGCTGCCGGATATTCTGGAGCAGATCAATCCGTATATTGATACCAATCTGAGTACGGATGACCTGTGGAAGCTCGCCAGCGTCGCCTATGACAGCAACATGAGCGGCAGTGAACAGCTGCCTCCAAACGATTTGCTGGCCGAGAAGCATGTGGGCGGAGCAGCTGTTATCGGGGTGAAAAGCGAAGAAAAGCTCAAGCAGTTCATTCAGGACACCCTGAACAAAAACAACACTGATCCGATCCCGGTCTCTGCTGATGGCAAGAACAGCAGCAGCGGAACCGGCAGTACGAACAGTGCAGGAAGCTCTACTTCCGGCTCGTCTACTTCACCGGCATCCATTTCGGGAGCGACCAGTCTGTCTGGCAGCTCCAGCCACTAACTGCTTCTATTACAATATGCAGTAACATTATTCATTTCATGCTGGACCGGTAATCGTGTTAAAATGGTTACAGTCTGGCATGGGTACGAATTACATGAGATGAACAAAGCGCCCAGATCATGGGCGCTTTTTATTATGTCTATCCTGCGCTCTGACGGCGCCAGCTTCAGCCATGGTAAAGACAAAAAGCAGTATCATGCTGACCAGTTGGCGATCTTTGCAGAGGTGGCATGAACTTGATTTATTATACTGGCGCTTGGAAATGGATAAGCGCCCCAAGGAGAGATGGATATGAATCGCAAGAAGTCTGAACAGCTGTATGAACAGGCACTGAAACATATTGTAGGCGGAGTGAACAGCCCTTCCCGTTCGTTCAAGGCGGTGGGCGGCGGTGCACCGGTATTTATGGCTTCGGCCAAAGGCGCGCACTTCTTTGATGTGGACGGCAATAAATATATCGATTATCTGGCGGCGTTCGGCCCGATTATTACCGGTCATGCCCATCCGCATATTACAGCGGCCATTACCCGCGCGGCTGAAAATGGTGTGCTGTACGGTACGCCGACCGAGCTGGAAATCCAGATGGCGATGATGCTCAAGGAAAGTATTCCTTCAATGGACAAGGTACGGTTCGTCAATTCCGGTACCGAAGCGGTGATGTCTACCATCCGTGTCGCACGTGCGTATACCAACCGCACCAAAATTATCAAATTCGCCGGCTGCTACCACGGTCACTCCGATCTGGTACTCGTCGCTGCCGGTTCCGGCCCGTCCACACTCGGTACGCCGGATAGCGCAGGTGTACCGGCCAGTATCGCGAATGAAGTGATTACGGTTCCTTTCAACAATCTGGAAGGTCTGCAGGCTGCTCTGGAACGTTGGGGCGACGAAGTGGCAGCGGTAATGGTCGAACCTATCGTCGGCAACTTCGGTATGGTTATGCCGGAGAAAGGGTTCCTCGAAGGACTGTGCAAGCTCGCTCACGATCACGGCGCACTCGTCATCTACGACGAAGTGATTACGGCTTTCCGCTTCCATTACGGTTCGGCACAGACGTATAGCGGTCTCGATAATCACGAGCAGATCATGCCGGATCTGACTGCACTGGGCAAAATTATCGGCGGCGGTCTGCCGATTGGTGCATATGGTGGTCGCAAGCATATTATGGATCAGGTCGCTCCGCTAGGTCCTGCGTATCAGGCAGGTACGATGGCAGGCAACCCGGCATCTATCGCCTCTGGTATCGCTTGTCTGGAAGTACTGCAGGGTGAAGGTGTCTACGAAGAAATGGAACGTCTGGCGATTCGCCTGACCGATGGTATCCAGGCTTCTGCAGAGCGTTACGGGGTACCACTGACGATCAACCGGATTCGTGGCGCGTTCTCGACGCATTTCTGCGATCATCCGGTAACGGATTATGATCAGGCCCAGGATACCGATGGCGAGCAGTTCGCTTCCTTCTTCCGCCATATGCTGGATCGCGGTATCTGTCTCGCCGCTTCCAAGTACGAAGCGTGGTTCCTGACAACCGCCCATACGGATATGGATATTGATCTAACGCTGCAGGCGGCGGACGAGTCCCTCAAGCTGGTAGCAGAAGGCAAGTAAAATCAGCCTATTCACCGGCCAGTGTATGAATCAGCATAATTCTGTCTTTACCTAAAAAAGATCGTTCGTTATCAGCTATCTAGCCAGTTTGCCAGATAGCAAGTGTGTCTTGAATGGTCAAAATCCCCTTTTGCATCCGGTCTCGATGTTCAGAGACAGATAGCAAAAGGGGATTTTGGTTTGGGACAAAATAAGAGGTCCTGCCAAAGCAAGGCATCTGGACGCATCATCAAATTTAGTTGAATAACCTTTTTAGCACTTTTAAGAGCGGCTGATCTGTATTTCCAAATACATAAATAAGGAAGTACCATAAAAAGTTCGCATTAAATCTGTAAGTTCTGCCGGGTCAACCTCTTTGTCTCCATGGACCATAACTTCATACACATCAAACCGATCCCTAAAAAAGAGTCCCGAGCTCGCATAGCCATTTCGTACATAAAACTTTTTACGGGTTACCCTTTGTCCATAATTACCGGTATTTGCATCAACCACTTCGATATTGAGTACGATTTGATAATCGCCATATTCTTCTTTGATTCGGGAAAGAATGGCGCCTCCGTAGCCTTTTGATCGAAAACGACTGTCTACCGCCAAGTACTGGACATACATCAGCTTTTTATACGTGACTACATAAGTAAAACCTATAAAAATACCTTCATCATAAATGGCCAACAAATCTATACCTTCGAAATTGGATCGATACAATAACAAATCCAGTGGTAACCGTTCTATTTTAGGAAATGTCTCGTACAATAAATTACTGACCTGTTGAAGATCGGGCGAGTTACCGGTCAATGACTTCATTGTTAAACGCATGGTATAGCCTCCTGCTTATAGTAGATTCCGCATCAAACGGAACGATTTCTTGGTAAAGTCAAACAATGTGCTGCCGAATCCTCGGTCTTATTTCAAAACTACGCCAGCATCATCGTTTGCCGGTATCGACTGTTTTTGGGCGGCTGCGCTCGTTTTGGCCATACAGCCGGTAATACAAAAGGGTAGAGACCAGCACCAGCCATCCGAGTATGGCATATAGCCCTTTATAGCCTGTAACGGGAATCAACAAGCCTGTTATAAAAGGACCAAACCCGTTGCCCAGATCGTAAAATATAAAGAATGTAGCGGTGGCCAGGCCAATTCTGTGCGGCTGGGAGAGGCGAATGGCGATAGATTGAGATATGGATGAAATGTTCCCAAATCCCAAAGCGACCAATGCTCCTGCTGTTAACAGAAACATACTCGTCGTCGCGGAGCTTAAAAGAAACATCCCTGCACTGAATAGCAGCAGAGCCGGATAGACAATAATATTGGCGCCTCTTTTGTCCATGATCCGCCCGGTGAAGGGTCTGGAGATTAACACAAATAGGGTATACACCATAAAGAAAAAACTGGCCGTATCCAGCAATCCGATTTCTGAGGCATACACATTCAAATACGAAACGATACCGGAGAAAGAAAAAGTCATAATCAATATTAAAATGGAAATCGGCACTGCTTGGGGCTCGATAAAATCCGATATTCTCCATCCTGTTTTTTTATTTAACCCGGCTGTACCGGAAGCCGGAAATCGAAGAAATAAAGCAAGGATCAAATTAATGATTCCCAGAAGAAAAGAAAACAAAAACAGCAGATCAAAATTGGCATTTTGGCTTATTCTCAATCCGATAAAAGGTCCTATTCCTGTCGCCAGAGCCGTACTGATTGCAAAATAGCTGATTCCTTCCCCTTTACGCGCAGCAGGAAGTCCAAGCACTGCCCCTGTACTTACAATAGTAGTGACCACGCCTACGGTGATTCCGTTCAAAAATCGACTGATCATCAAAAATCCGGTATTAAAATGAAGAAAATAAAGCAACGTGGTGAATATAAAGAGAATCAGCCAGATGACCAGTAGTTTTTTGGTTTGCAGGAGTCGCCCTACAAGTAACCGCCCTAATAATGAACCAATAATAAAAATTCCGGCAATTACACCGGCCTCGCCGGTAGAAGCATGATATTCATGGATGGCATACAGGGTGATCGTAGCATTTAACAAGAAAAAAACTAACGTCATGGTAAAATTGACCGCGGAAAAAGAAATAAAATTTCGCGTCCACAATTGGGATTTGGCTAAATTCATCATTGTTCTCCTGTTCCAATCCTATACTTTATTAAAAAGTATAGGATTGGCCATCTTCAGGAATGAACAAACTGGAGGAGAAGCCTTTTTCCTCTGCATAACGTTTCAGTTCGGCTCGGGATAACGTCCAGTGGTTCACGGCCTCCATATGGACAGCTATAATTTTTGCCTGTGGAGCGGCTTTGTATACTTCGTGAACATCTTCTTTTCCCATAATCAGAGAGCCGAATTCCTGCCATACGTTATCGCCTGCATTGACAACAATAACGTGCGGGTTATGGGCATCCATTTCATGTTGAATCCCTTCATACCAGACAGTGTCCCCGGCTACATATAATTTCTTTTCATTCGGATGGTTGAAGACAATTCCGCAGACTTGGCCTGTGATATCGAGCAGCTCTTTTCCTCGTCCATGCTCCCCCTGTGTTTTCACTAACTGAATCCCTTCAAAAAGGGTATTCTCCGTCAGCAGCTCTACCTGCTCAAAACCATCATTCCTCACTTGTTCTGCGTCATTCTCATTTTGAACAAAAATCTTCATGTTTTTGGGAATGGCTTTTTTGGCGGCATCATCATAATGATCTTCATGCAAGTGAGTCAAAATCACTGCATCCACATCCCTCATAATATCTTCTATCGACATAGGCAAATCAACGATTGGATTACGCAGTTCTTCTCTGATCCCTGCAAGGAATGGAGCATATGCCCCTTGATCGGCGAGCATTGGATCTATCAGAAATTTTCTCCCTGCAAATTGTACAGTGATGGTGGCATTTCGAATTTGTTGAATATTCATTATATAGACTCCCTTTTTCTTTTTGTGTACAAGATTAATTTTATGCCATGTACAGGATGCTTATACACCGATTAAATAAAGTGTTTTGCCCCATTCACTTTACTTTTGAAAATGTTTTGTTTCATTCTGAAAAAAAGAGGATTTTTGCAGCTACTGTGGACTTTATTGATTTGCTGCACTACCGATGTGCTGGATATGTATAATAGTCAAACGACTATCAAATGACAAAATATAATATTTGTCATCAAATAGCCAATATGATATGCTGTTGCCATTAGAACTACAACCCAGATCGACATCCATTCCTCAGGAAAGCAGGGAATTATCCATGTCAAAAGAACTTCATCACAAAGTCGCTATTGTGACCGGTTCCTCACGCGGAATCGGACGCATGATTGCTCTACAGCTCGGTGCCATGGGCGCACGCGTAATCGTGAATTATGCAAACAGCCCGGCCAAAGCCGAGCAGGTGGTACAGCAGATTATCGAAGCAGGCGGGGAAGCAGCCGCCGTGCAGGCCGATCTCAGCCATATCGACGGCGTGAACTCCCTGTTTGATCGCACTCTCGAACGATGGGGACAACTGGATATTCTGGTCAACAATGCAGGTGTGAATATTTACAAACCGCTGGGTGAAGTGACGGAAGAGGACTTTGACCTGCAGTTCAATCTCAATGTCAAAGGAACCTTTTTCGCCTGTCAACAGGCCATGAAGCATATGAATGAATATGGGCGAATCATCAACTTCTCCACCTCGGTCGTCGGCCAGATGTTCCCGACCTACAGCGTATACGCAGGGACCAAGGGCGCTGTCGAACAGTTCACCCGCCAGCTCGCCAAGGAAGTAGCCGTGAAGCAGATTACGATCAATGCCATCGCTCCGGGACCGGTAAATACCGAGCTGTTCAATGAAGGCAAAACCGGGCAGCAGATTGAGGCCCTTCGCAAAAGTGCCGCTCTGGGCCGCATCGGTGAGCCGGAGGATATCGCAAATGTGATCGAGTTTCTCGTAAGCGGGAAATCGCAGTGGATTACCGGACAGACCATTCGTGTAAACGGTGGATTCATCTGATTCCATAGAATGAATGGTTCGTTCGCTGTCTATATTTCTTTGCGTTCATTGCGGGGATCGATATCCTGATACAACCGGCTAGTGCCGGGGGCTTATCAGCAGACGTCCGATTTCGTGTGCGACGGTGCGCAGAGCCGGGTCAATCTGTGACGCCGGTACATTCGATACGTTGATTCGCAGTTGATTGGAGCGGTACGAACTGCCGCTCAGGAAATAGCGATCTGTGGAATCGACCGTAATCTGCTGTTCGGCGAGCCGCCGGATCAGGGTGCCAGTCGGAAAGTTGACAGGAAGTGGCAGAATCGTATGAATCGTATCGGTCCGTTTGGCGCCGGCAAATACCGGATGGTCGGCTGCCAGTTCCTTCAGACTGTGACGAAGCTGCTGGATTCGTTCCCGGTACGCCTCCAGGACAAGCCGGCGGTAATGGGCAAACATGCCATTTTGGATATAGACATGCAGTGCCGCCTGGGACAAGACCGAGCTGTCCACATCCAGCATGCTTTTGTACCTGGCAAATGTATCGATCAGTGCGTCAGGTAGTACAGCAGCCCCGATGCGCAGACCAGGGAACAGGATTTTGGAATAGCTTTTGAGATAAATGACGTGACCCGACATATCGTAGGCATACAGCGGATCATTGGACGACTGCGGCTCCAGATCGGACAGATAGTCATCCTCGACCAGATAGACGTCGTACCTGTGCGCAAGCGCAACGAGCTTTTTCTTTTGCCGCTTCGTAAGCGAGGTGCCGAGCGGATTGTGAAACCGTGGCATAACGTAGAAAAACTTGATCGCTCCCTGTTGAAATAATTCTTCCACCCGCTCCAGATCGAGTCCTTCGGAGGTGCGCTCTACTTCTTGTACCGGTACCTTGAGCGTCTCCAGCATCTCGATCAGCAGATGATAGCCGGGCTGCTCGATCAGGATCGTCTCCCTACCGGACGGAAATGGCATCATCGTCAGAATGGACAGCGCCCGGTGTACACCGGATGTAATATGCAGCTGTGACGAACGGGCGAATACCTGCACTTCTTCCAGCTGCTGACGGATCTCTTCCAGCAGCGGCGGCAATCCCTGCGGCATCCCATAGGTAAACAGCTGATCCCGGTAAATATGCATCGCTCCCTGAAGCGAACTCTGAAAATCCTCAAACGGGAAAATCTCCGCAGCAGGCGCAGCCGAAGCCAGATCGATCCGCTGTGTAGACTGGTCATGCTGTATATCCAGCTGCTGCCGGGCTACATAATAACCGCTGCGATTCATAACGTAGACCCACTGGTCTCGCGCCAGCTGTTCATAGGCACGTACAACGGTAGCCGGACTGCAGCCATAGGCTATCGACATTTTACGGATCGAAGGCAGCTTCTGTCCGGCTGCGAGTGAACCATCACGTATCTGCTGTTCCAGTGCAGTTACAAGCTGCTGATGCTTGGTCATACTCCCCTTCCTCCCCGTTCTCTGTTCTCTGTTCTCTGTTCTCTGTTCTCTGTTCTCTGTTCAAGTATAAATGATTCTCTGAACGATTACGTGATACTCTCCAACGAATTGTACTGGTACAGTTGACTGGTAAATGCGTTGTCGCTTCACCTGATAGAACTCTATATTGAAGAGGCGGTCATCATTAGGATGCAGCCGGTAGATCATCTGCTGGCATACTCCTTGGTAGATGATCCGCTTCATTCTGATATGGAGGTATATTATGACCACTCAACATCCAATAGCATCTTCTTCCTCATCGACTGCTTCAGCCGCTCCTTCCGGAACTTCGCTTCAGCCAGAATCTGCACAGAAACAGCACCGAAGCGATAGCCGAATGCCTGCCTACTTTGCTGCTATGGGCTATGCGTTGATTATTGGATTCTCCTTTTTATTCGTGAAAATGACTGTCAATATCGCCAGTCCGCTCGATGTGCTGGGGCACCGGTTCCTTATTTCTGTAATCGGTCTGGGTATCCCTATTCTGCTCGGCTGGGTACGTATTCGGATCAGCTGGAAGGATGTATGGCGAATTTTACCGCTGGCTCTGCTATCGCCGATATTATTTTTCACACTGCAAGCCTACGGGCTGCTCAGTGCTTCCTCTTCGGAAGCAGGTATTATCCAGGCGATGACGCCGGTGTTCACATTGCTGCTGGCTGCTTATTTTCTCAAAGAAAAAACATCTCTCCTGCAAAAACTTTCCCTGCTGCTATCTGTAGCAGGTGTCATCTTCATGTTCACGATGAAAGGGGGAGCCAGCTTCTCTGCAGCCAGTCTCACTGGCATTGCCTTGCTCGCAGGGTCGGCACTGAGCTTTGCCGGATATGGCGTATTGGCTCGTCCGCTGACCTGCAAATACAATCCGCTGGAGCTGACCTGGGTAACCATGGTTATTGCCTGCATCGTCTTCAATGCGCTGACGCTGGGCAGACATGTACTGCAGGGTGATCTGACTGCCTATGTTGTTCCCTTGCAGCAACCGAGCTATATTCTGGCTCTGCTTTATCTGGGTATCCTGTCGTCTCTCGTCACAACGCTATTATCCAGCTATGCCCTGTCCCGGCTCAAAGCGACACAAATGAGCGTATTTAGCAACTTTGCCACGGTCACTTCCATGATCGCCGGTACGGTCTTTTTGCAGGAACAGCTCTATTCCTACCATATTATTGGGGCCATACTTATTATCGTTGGCGTGCTTGGTACCAACTGGGGAGGTAAGCGGTCCCTTGCTTCCGCTCCACCAGCCCGCATCAGTAACAATTCAATAGACTCCTCGAAAAGCAGGCCATAAATGATCCTGCAGAATGGATTACTTTTTCGCTGCTCAATAGAGTATAGTTAGAGTACAATTACATTGCCTACCTAACTAACTATCTGGCTAGCTATACACCTATTGACCCGAAAGAAGGAATTCATCATGAAAAAAGCCGCTTTACTGCTTCTTGCTCTGACGCTTGTGCTTCCTCTATCTGTTCAGGCTGCGCAAGTGCCAGCCACGGATAAAAGCAGCCTGTCGACAGAACACAGCAGACTGCCTGCGGATCTGCAGTCCTTTCCGGAAGATTTCTATATCCATACGGATATTATCAGTCTGACCCATGGACAGGCTCTGTTTATCGATACAGACCGTCAGCACATCTATATGGCGGATACCGGAGCATCTACAGAACAATGGAATCAGTCCTACGATCATATCTACAGCTGCAAAGTTATGCCTGGTAATGCCAAAATTGTACTACTGGTGCAAAACAACAACAAATTGCAAAAGATCGTCCTGTCTATCACCGGCAAAATACTGTCCCAATCCAGCTATCCGGATGCTCTGCTCAAGCTGCTAAAAAGCGACCCATCCGCCCAAATCGGCTGGTCCGCTCCGAACAAATCCGGACAAAAGGAAAAAGTAGCGCTTCAAGCAGGCGACCGGATTTACATTTACCAGTCTCCATGGAAAAAGCCGATTCAGACATTCACTTCACCAACCCGCCAAAACCGTGATTACGACCATGCAACCAGCATCCAGGTGGAATATCAGGGTAATGATCTGGTAATTGCCTATCAGGCAGACCGCCTGATGCAGACGCAATCTGTATTTGAGCTGTTCGATACGTCAAAAGCGGGCAGCAAGCCGCATATCATCAAGACACCATGGAATCTGAAAGCGCAGCTGCAGCTGGAAAATGGCCAAGCCGTTATTTACACCAGCAATATTTTGCGAAATTCACTCGGACTGAATACCGAAGTGCCGTATCCCCTATATGTCAGATACAATGTAAAAACAGGCAAGCTGCTGGCAGAGGTAACCCGTACCCTGGCCGATCAGAACAGCAAGTGGGAGACCGATTACAGTCATGGTCAGCTATTCCTCGCCGACAAGGCTGCCAACATGCTGTATCTGTATGACAGCAGTGGCAAAAAAATATGGGAAACCGCCGAGCCTTCCCAGCGGATCAGCTACCGGTATATCAATTACGAGCAGGGTATATTGTATCTGCTAGTTGAAAATATAAATCGGGAGTTCACTATCGCCAAAGTACCGTTGATGTGACGGAGAAGCTGCTACATAGCGAGGAGTTTGGTAGCCGACCCGAATATAGCCTTGGCCGCCTCTGGGCAACACGCTGGTTGCTGTAGATCAAGCTCCATTGATAAAGCGCCTGCTCTATTCATATTGCAAGGCACCTATGATATGGTCTGTAACTGCAAACGAAAATCCCCCTTTTCACTAACGATACCGCTATACTGCGGATCATCTGTGCGAAGGGGGATTTATTTTCAGTAGAATCTGTCAGCGTACTGATTGATGCATGATGAATAGACTGCCTGTAGTAGTCAACGGTTATACTTTGAACAAAATAATGGGTTCTGGTGTAAAGCTTCTCTACAACGCTTGTGGCTTAGAGCGTTTCTACACCGCTTCTCGCTTCGGACGACTCTGATGCCTGCTCCGTCGAAGCAGACATCTCCGGAGCAGTGGAACGAGACACTTCGGGAGCAGCCGACTTGGTCATCGTTTGTCCGTACAGGTCTTCTTTGGTACGCAGAATCTGTGCCAGGAAAGCCAGCGTGAGTCCCTGTCCCCAGCCCTGAATACGCTTCTCCGGTACCTGACGGTAACCGTCGATATCGTTCATGACTGCTGTACCTGCCGATACGCCAGTCACTGTGCCATCATCCTTGATCCGGGCGAGAATACCGTCGATCGATTTCTGTGTATATTTGTTATACATGCGTCCCTGGGTCAGCAGAGCAGCAGCGATACCTGCCGAACCCGACGTCTCCAGATACGAGGATTCGTCGTCCAGCACTGTATGCCATAGTCCCTCCGGTGATTGCAGGCGTACCAGTGTACTGAGCTGATCCCGCATCGAACCGTCGATAATCATATAGGACGGGTGCTGCACCGGAATATACTTGAGTGCTTTGGACATGGTGAGAGCCGCCCAGGAGTTGCCACGCGCCCAGTAGATCGAGGACATATGATTCTGGTTCATATGATCCCAGCCATGATAGTACAGGTTGGTATCCGGGTCCTGCAGCAGCTCCTCGTGACCATGATACTGCCGTAGCCCATCGTCAAAGTAGCGCTGGTTGCCCAGCAGATGTCCGATACGCAGCAGATAATAACCGGCCATGAACATCGTATCTACCCACGCCTGCTGCGGAAATACATCTGTCACCGAATTGACCGTATGCTGGAAAATGCCTTCGGCAAAACGTTCGGCCTTTGTATCGAGGAATTCGGCCATTTCCTTGGCTATCTGCAAATACTGCTCTTCGCCGGTCGCTTCATATAACGTGAGCAGGCAGTGACCGATCGATACGCCGTTTACCGACAGCGGCGGCAGCCCATCAGCAATATTCTCGTCGACCCAGACACGCAGCCGGTCCAGATATTCACGCTTGCCGGTTGCTTCATAGGCTTCACATACTCCATAAAAGGCTACGCCTCCCGGCCAATCCCAATGAAAGTCCATATTAAATGTACGGTCTACCACACGATCGATTACTTGCTTGATATGCTGTTCATCAAATTGCAATGCTGGCACACAAATCATCCTCCTTGGTGAATGAAGTAGTTTCGAGCTTTTATCTGAGATACATAGTCAGTGGCTGCAGATTCAATTCGCGGATACCCTGGATAACCAGATCCGCTACCCGGTTCGCGCCGTATTCCTGGAAATGGGTATTATCCTGCGACCCCGCCGGGAAGTTCATATATTCGCCGGGATGCAGCCAGACAAACAGCTCCTTGCTAGCCTCGGGCCCCAGCTGTTCGAGCAGCTCACGGGTTCGCTCGGCAAGGTCAATCAGTGGAACTTGCTGTTCATCCGCCAGTTCGCGCATGGCTATCAGGTAATCGCCATGCGTATCTGCCAGTCGTCCCTCATTATCAAAAGAACGGCGGCTAACCGGAGTGAGCAGCACAGGAATTGCCTGCTTGTCCCGGGCAGCATTAATGTACTCGGTCAGGTACTGCTTATAGGTGGTAAAGGGATCGGTATGACGCGCCGCATCTGTTTTCTCATCGTTATGACCGAACTGGATGAACAGAAAATCACCGGCATGCAGCACTTCACGGATACGATCCAATCGCCCCTCCTGAATAAAGCTCATGGAGCTGCGTCCGGATACCGCATGATTATCGACACAGACATCATGTCTGAACCGAGCAGGCAGCAGCTGCCCCCAGCCAGCATAGGGATATCCGTCTGCTGGCTGATCGGTCACCGTGGAATCACCTGCCAGCACCAGCTTCAGCGTGTCCGGTACCGCTGTAATCTGCAGATGATTCAGCCTTGGCGCTCTGCCGCCAAATGACAAACGCAGCTGTCCGCTGCGCACGGCCACCGTACACAGCATTTCGATCAGCTGTCCGGCCTGTGTATAGATCGGCGGCAGCAGTAATCGCGAGCTGTCAAACCGGATAACGGTATGAGTCGCTGCCAGCAGATCGCCTACTGTCAGCTTCACCTGATAATAGCCATCTGGTACATCCAGCGCAAAAACCGCTCCCAGCAGAATGCAAAAGCTGGTCTGTACATGACTGACCAGCTCTGCCTGCCCGCTGTCCAGCATCCCTGACCGGTCGCGACCGTACACTTCGCCACCAGGCAGGAATCCATACCCGTATTCCGGTGTATACAGGCTGTCCGGCGAGATGCCGATGCAGCCTGCTGCCGGTTCACCGGGCCCGATATCAAAATGCCATTCCTGCGGAACGACCGGAGTAACAATGGGATCTGCAGTGGTATCTTCTTTTGCCTGCATAGGCGGTGATCCTCCTGAGATTAGAGACTATATCTGATACATCGTGCGATATAAGCATCATGCCATATCAATAGGCTGTTAGCCCTTGATACCGCTGCTGCTGATACCTTCTACAATATGCTTTTGGAACAAGAAGAATACCAGAATAACCGGCAGCAGACTCACCATCGACATCGCGAACATGCCGCCCCAGTTGGAGGCTGATTCGCTATCGAGGAACATTTTCAGACCCATGGATACGGTGTACTTATCCGGTGAATTCAGATACAGTACCGGACCGAGCAGATCTTCCCATCTCCAGTAAAAGGAGAAGATCGCTGCCGTCGCCAGTGAAGCTTTGATCAGCGGCATAATAATCTGGATGAACAAGCGGAATTTGCCGCAGCCATCGATTGTCGCTGCTTCATCCAGCTCTTTGGGAATCGTGCGGATAAACTGCACCATTAGGAAAATAAAGAACGGTGCGCCGAAGAACTGCGGAATCACGATTGGATTGATCGTATTCAGCCAGCCCAGCTTGGTGAAAATGATGTACTGAGGTACCAGTACGACATCATGCGGCAGCATCAGCGTCACCATCATCACGCCAAACCAGAAGTTGCGTCCGACAAAATTCAAACGGGCAAATCCAAAAGCGATCAGCGCAGACGAGATGACCACACCCAGCGTCGACAGTACGACGATCACCAAGGAATTCCACATATAATGACCGAACGAGTAACCGCCAATCCCCTGCCAGCCGGTCACATAGTTGGACCAGACCCAATCTGCAGGCAGCAGTGTCGTCGCGGTAGTGAATATTGTACGGCTCTCCTTGAACGAGCTGAAAAACATCCAGATGATCGGATAGAGCATGAGCAGTGCCAGCGCACCGACGAGGATATGATAGACCGGCCATTTGACCTTGCGCCAGACTGCCCCTTTTTGCAGCCGGGCACCGGCCATAGCGCCGTATTCGCTAACAGGAGCTTTGGGTTCAGCCATCACTTAGCGCCCTCCTTCCGATTCGTAGAACACCCACATCTTGGACGTTTTGAACAAAATAAGTGTCAGTACACCGATAAAGATCAGCATGACCCATGCCATCGCCGAGGCATAACCCATATTGTTGAACATGAAGGCCTGACGGAACAGATACAGGGAATACAGCATTGTACCATCCATCGGACCGCCTTCGCCTTTGGAGATGATATAGGCTGGAACGAATGTCATAAAGGCACTGATCGTCTGCATAATCAGGTTGAACAGGATAATTGGACTGAGCAGCGGCAGCGTAATACTGAAAAATTTGCGTACAGGATGTGCGCCATCCACGCTTGCGGCTTCATACATTTCCGGGGAAATATTTTTGAGACCGGCGAGGAAGATCAGCATCGACGATCCGAACTGCCATACCGACAGGGTAATCAGCATGCTGAGTGCAGCACCCGGATCACCGAACCACTGCACTGGAGCAGCTCCCAGCGCCATCAGTAGTCCGTTCACAATCCCCTGCTCACTGAAAATGTTACGCCACATGATCGATACAGCTACACTGCCGCCAATGATGGATGGCAGGTAGTAGATCGTACGATACGTGCCGATCATTTTGGAGCCGGTATTCAGGATCATCGCTACGAACAACGCAAAGGTCAGACGCAGCGGTACGCCGATAAACACGTAATAGAGCGTAACTTTGACCGAGTTCCAGTACTTGGGATCACCGGTAAACATCTTCTCAAAATTATCGAGTCCTACCCAGCGCGGCGGACTGAACAGATTGTAGCTCGTAAAGGACAGATACAGCGAGATGAACATCGGGATCAGCGTAAACGCCAGAAATCCGATAATAAACGGACTGATAAAGGCATAACCGGTCAGGTTGGCTTTGAGGGAATGATTCCGCATGAATCTGTACACCTCCTTCAGGGGATACGTGCGTGACAGTCTCGGATAGATGGACGACTATAGACATGATGAACATGCCGGGAAAAGGAGAACCCTGCCGCCTGGCGATCACTCCGCCCTGCTGCCGCTTCTCCTTCCTCCCTGATCATCTTTGCATGTTTGGTTCCTGCTTGGTCTGGCGGTGATTTTCTGCTACGAATCCTAGCTGGTTAGGTCTATTCAGCAATTCCTGTCGATAGATAGCGCATGGAATTGTGTTTATTCGTTAGAGGCAGGTGATGGCACGTTACGGTTGATTGTTGGACAGGATTGCATTGGCATCTGCACGGAACTTCGGTGCGGCTTCGGCGGCTGTCGTCTGTCCAAAATTGATCTGCTCCACATAGTCGGCCAGTGTCGCAATGACTTCTGCCGAACCTACTGGTGGCGGCGGGCTCATTGGCGACGCTTTTGGTTCCATTTCGCTTACGAAATCAAACACCTGCTTTTCCGCTTCGGTCAGATCCGGTGTAACGGATTCCTTGATTTTGGCGGAGATCGGTACACCGCGCTCACCTTTGATCAGCTTGTTGGCTTCTTCGTTATTCACCCAGAAGTCGATAAATTTGGCGGCTTCATCTTTGGACTTGGAGCTGCTGGCAATCGACCAGTACATACTTGGCTGCATGTAGATTCCTTTTTCCATATCCGGTCCGAGCATTGGAGCGAGTGCCATCGGACGATCGGCTACTTTTTGCAGGGCAACGAACTGGTTGGACCACTGCCATGTACCAATACCGGTACCTTTGACCACTGTGGATTCCTCCAGGATTCCTTTGTTCTGGCTCAGTGTTTCCTGGGAAGGAACCGCACCTTCTTTGATCAGCTCGGCCAGTGTACCGAAGAACTCGGTAAATAGTGCATCGTCTTCATAACCGAGTGCAGTACCCTCTGCATTGTACAGGGAGTGTCCTTTGGTTCTCAGGAAGTAGTTGAAGAAAATATCGGCTGCCATGGATTCGTCAAAGTACACGCCTTTTGCTTTGGCTTGCATGGCCATTTTTTTGTAATCATCCCATGTCCAGTTGGCAGGGATTTCGTTAATACCTGCTTTTTTGAGCAGCTCCGGGTTGTACTGGTAACCGAGTACGTTAACCCCTGTCGGGATACCGTACTGCGTGCCGCCGATCAGGCCGGTGCTGAGTACATTCTCGCTGACATCGTCCAGCTTGATTTTGCTGCCGATGTAGGGCTTGAGATCTTCCAGCTGACCGTTTTTGGCATACTGGCTAATGTAGGAGATATCCATCTGCATAATGTCAGGCAGCTGGTTGGCAGCAGCTTGCGGAGCGAGCTTTTTCCAGTAATCGTCAAAGGAAGCATATTCGATATCGATATTCACGCCGGGATTCTGCTTCTTGTAGAGATCGATAACTTTCTGCGTATATTCATGACGCGCATCCGATCCCCACCAGGCGATCCGCAGCGTCTTGCCATCCTGGGCGCCACTGCTGGCATTGCCTCCGCCGGAATTGCCGCATGCTGTA
This sequence comes from Paenibacillus bovis, assembly GCF_001421015.2. Lineage (NCBI taxonomy): Bacteria > Bacillati > Bacillota > Bacilli > Caryophanales > Paenibacillaceae > Paenibacillus > Paenibacillus bovis. The sequence continues at coordinate 1,309,362 of NZ_CP013023.1, read as the reverse complement.
ATCAGGAGTAAAATCGCGACCATCGTCGCCAGTGCTATTGTCTTTCTCATCTTCATTTCAGTCTCCCCTTTCGTAGTTAGGCAGCTGTGCAAGTGTGAACATTCAATCTGGAATCAAGTATAAACAGTGTTATGTAGCATTTTGTTAACGCTTTCATATTGGGTACGCCTTTATTCTCTCAAATGCTGGAAAGCAAATGAATACACAAATCCGATGTTTTGGTTTAAAAAACAGAGTGTTCTAAAACTTCAAATGTATGATATTAGAATGTAGAACCTATTAACTTGGCTATTCCGGACTCAAATTTCTTCTGAATTCCAAAGGAAAAATAGTAATATAATCACGTTGTTATGCGTATTTTTATGTTTACTTTTCCATAATGAAAGTGTAAATTAATTCATGAAGTTACAATAAAGAGAAAGAGTTTCACTTGCCAATTTTTAAAAAATAGTACCAATCATAACTTATGATAAGAGTACATATGATTTTATTACTCGGATTTGAATATAATTCGGGTGCTACAGATGGTATAAGATTATGCACAGCTGCTATTGAGACTCTCTTATTCCAATAATTTAGGATGTAGTCAAAACTGTTGGAATGGAAACCTATCATTGTCATAATCGATGTTCGTTAATAAGTTTAGCTGCTTATTATAGCAGTCGATTAACAATAAAATGATGGAGGTTGAAAAATGAAGTACCTAAAAGTTCTATGTACTCTTATGATGTCAGTAATACTGCTTCTCCCAATTTTCAATGTTGCTGATGCTTCTCGTGATTATCCTGGAATCTATGTGAATAATGAGAAAATGGATATTTATGCTGCGGTTTCGGCAATAGGTGTTACCTATGTTCCATTCAGACCAATCTTCAGTAAATTCAATATGACTGTCAATTGGGATAACACTAAGAAATCAGTAACGGCTACGGATGGCAAGACAACGATCGTATTAACTAATAATTCCTACACAGCATATGTCAATGGTAAAGCCGTGCAATTAATCAACCCTCCAGTCTACAATCCAGACACCAAACTATTTTATGTGAATTTGCGTTTTGTTGCTGAATCCACAGGTGCAGTTGTGAACTGGTCTAAAAATGAAACAGATGCCAACATTTACATCACAAATCCTAATTTGAAATAATGAGCAATATGAGCTAAATAAAAAATCACATCATACTATCAACGATATATTGGTCATTTTGACATCAAAATAGGATGAAATACTTTTTGATTGCACTATGTAACGTTTCATTATTAAAAAAACTGTGGAGGTTCTAATGAAATCGCCCAAATTATTTTTTGTTCTTATCCTATCCGTTATACTGCTTATCCCATCTTTAAATGTTGTCCATGCCTCGCGCGAAAAACCAACGGTTTATGTAAACAATCAACAACTCAATATCTTTGCTGGAATAGGCTCAAAAGGCGTAACTTATGTTCCTTTCAGACCCATTTTTGAAAAACTTAATATGACCGTAAATTGGGATAGCAATAAAAAATCAGTAACTGCCAAAAATGATAAAACAACGGTTACATTAACCAACAATTCTTATACAGCTTATGTAAATGGTGAAAAATTGGATTTGTTGGCTCCGCCATTTATTGATCCTAATGATAATACTCTTAATGTAAATTTACGCTTTGTAGCTGAATCTTCGGGAGCCAAAGTCACTTGGGTGAAAAAAGGAAATGATGCTAGTATCTATATCACAGATCCTAATCTGAACAAAAATTAAATACTCCTATAATTGCCATGTCATCTCCAGCAGCTACATTTGGAGATGACATGTTTTTATTTCATCATATAAAGTTCTTCTGGAGAGACAGACATTGCGAAATTTAAAATGATAATACTTCCTCTTCCCTCTATCTACTCCCCGCACTTCCTGTACTCCGTCGGTGTCATGCCGGTCACCTTTTTGAACACCTGGCTAAAATACTGCGAATTCCCACCAAAGCCGAACAGCTCCGCCAATTCAAACACCTTCACATCCCCGCTGCGACGAATATGCTCGGTGGCACGCTCGATCCGGTAGCGGTTGACGTACTGGGAGAAGTTGTCGCCGGTCACTTTTTTAAAAATTTTGCCCAGATAATCGGGGTTCATGTACAGCATCTGATGAGCCACACCATTCAATGACAGCTCGGCATTCACATAGTTCTCCTCGATAATCTGCAGCATCTTGTTCACCACCGAGGACTGGCGATTGATATTGCTGCGGTAATAACCCGCTGCCAGCTCCGAAGCAGCCTGCCGGATAAAGTCATGCAGTCCGGTAAGTGTCTCCAGCACCGACAGATCGGCGAGACGGCTGGTGAACCGGGAGCGCTCCTCGGCCGGATAGAGACGGATCATGACCGCATACAGCTGTAGCACATACGAGCGGGTTACCCCGATATCCAGACGCATCGCCGACAGTTCAGCGAACAACCGGTCAATCTCGGTCTCTACCTCCTGCACCTGTCCCGATTTCATGAGCAGGATAAAGCTTTCCTCGTCCAGCTCAAAGCCTGTACTTTCCCGTGAATCCGCCAGTGCCACATCCTGTCTCGTGATCACGCTGCCCTCGCCCACATAGAAGCGGTGATTCATATATTGCTGGGTATCCCGGTACATCCGGCGCAGATCGACCATACGGTCTGGCTCGCTGAGAGCGATCGTGACTTCCAGCTTGTAGAATCCACCGAATACTTCTTTGACCTTTTGCAGTCCATCGATAAGCCCGGTCAATGTCTGCGGATCATCCAGCAATAGCAGCAGTTCATCCTGCATCTGGATCGTCGTGCCCATCAGCACGCCTTCGAGAATATCTTCGGCGATATTTTTCAGGGCAAATAAATGCTCGTATTCGTGAGAGTCCTCGACCCGCATCAAGACCATGCGAACCGGGCGGTTCTGCAGATTGATATGGAACAGCCGTTCATAATAGTCGAGATCCCGGCTGCCGTACATTTTGTTGGAGATGAATTCCTTGAGGAACTGTTCCTTGACCTGCGGAAGCATCCGGTTGAACTGCTCGCGCATGCTGGTGACGAACTGTTCGCGTTCTTCCTCGGCGGCGCGCTCCGACAATAGCTCGCAGATCGCTTCCTGAATCTGATGCTCGTTGCACGGTTTGACCAGATAATGCTTGACGCCGTATTGCATGGCGCGGCGTGCATAGTCAAAGTCCTTGTAGCCCGACAGCATAATAAACCGGATATCCGGGAAATGCTCATACGTCTTGGCGACCAATCCGATCCCGTCGAGACCCGGCATGGAGATATCGCTGATTACAATATCCGGACGCTTCTCGGCAATCCGTTCATACGCTTCGATCCCGTTACGGGCAGTACCGACCAGTTCGGTTCCGCTGCCCTGCCAATCCACCACCTGGGAAATGCCCTCCAGGATCATCCGCTCATCATCCACCAACAGCACTTTGTACATCGCACAGCTCCCCTTTCTCATATGGAATACGAATATGAAATGCAGTGACCACGTCCGGCTCGCTCTCAATACTCAGTCCATATTCGGGACCATAGGTCAGCCGGATTCGCTCCATAATGTTGTTAAGTCCAATGCCTTTACCCCGTGTGCGGATCTGTCCCTGATGCAATCGCTCCAGAAATTCCGGTGTCATACCGGGACCGTCATCCTCTACCGTAATCTGCACCACATCCTGCTCCAGTCGTGCCGTAATGCGGATATGGCAGACCTCGATCTTGGGTTCCAGGGCATAATGAATCGCATTCTCGACCAGCGGCTGCAGCGTCAGCTTGGGAATCGGTGTATCCAGCAGTTCATCTGGCACCTCAATTGTAAAATCCAGCCGTTCTTCGAACCTCATCCGCTGAATCGTCACATAGCTACGGACAATATCCAGTTCATCCCCAAGCCGGATCAGCTTGTCCGACATATTGACTGAGCTGCGCAGCAGGAATCCCAGCGCCTCTACCATACGGGAGATCTCGGTCTGCTTGTTGACCTTGGCCATCCAGTTGATCGACTCCAGCGTGTTATACAGAAAATGCGGATCAATCTGTGCCTGCAGTGCTTTGAGTTCGGTCTCGCGGATAATCAGCTGCTTGGCATAATTCTCGTCGATCAGCTCCCGAATCCGCCGCAGCATCCGGTTAAAGGTACGATGCAGCAGTCCGACCTCATTCTGCGCACTGGCTGTTACCGGATCGGTCGTCAGCTCACCCAGCTGATCGAGATTCCCGGTCTCCACGGTACGCATCTTCTGCAGCAATCGCTCCATCGGCCGGGTAATACTGCGTGACAGCTTGGTACCGAAGATCAGCGCCAGCAGGAAAATACCGATAAATACAATCGTCACCATGCGTTTGATCCACACCATTCGCTGGAACATCTCGTCAAACGGTGTAATATGCAAATACGTCCAGCCTGTATAGGCCGACTGAATCCGCGCAGAGAAGTAGCTCTCTTCCGGCAAAGTCACTACACCATACGGCTGACTGCGCTGCAGTTCCTGACTGATCGCCTCTTTATCCAGCGGCGGTGCCAGTTCGGCCGGATAGACAATCTCCTGGCCATTCGAGATAATCAGCTGACTGCCGGAGCTGCTCTCCATCTGCTGCTGTACGATCCGGTCGATGCGGATGCGGACAATAATCGTCCCCAGATCGTTCAGGGTAAAGGTAGATCCACTGAATTCCTTGAACTGCCGCACTGCGAGCAGCGATCCCTGTTCACCTACATACCACGAGTTGGAACCGGCTTTGTCTTTGGCCAGCTTGATCAGATCGGTACGCAGTACAGCCGGAATACCTTCACGATTCCCCGCTGACATCACTTCACCCTCACGATCTATTGCCATCATCGAGTAGACGAATTTCTCCGAACCAGCAAAAGCGATCAACCGATTCGTAATCTTTTTACGGATAACATTTTTCTCGTATACAGATGATTCCTGCTGCAGCTGGGACAGATAGCGCTGCAGCTGCTCATCCGTCACGACCCGAAAAGACAGATTCTCGATATCTTTGAGCTGATTCTCAATCTCGACCGAGGACATATTTAGCAGCTCTGACGTCTTCTCGTACATCTGACTGTCATAGGTGTTATAGACGGTATTGAGTACCAGCAAATACGAAGCAAAACTGCCCAGCATCAGTACGGAAATAAGCAGCAGCATCTGTCGATGAATCCCGAGATTAATGTAAGCGCTTTTAAAACGGGTGAGCATAGTACCTTCCTCCATTACCGTAATGCAGTACGTGGTAGTTGTTACTTGCTGGTGCAAAAGTTGGTCAGGGAATCATTAGACGCGATGATAGGTTTATATAAGCAGCGAAAATCATTATCCTTTACAAATATATAAATTAAATGTAATTAACTGTATATTATTATAGCTTGGATTTTATATGAAAAACAGCAGATTTCCTGCAAACAGGGCTAATTAACCAGAAAAAACAGCCGAACTCAACGTACGGCTGTTTTTGTTTTCCACTATGAATAAATAATGAATAGATCATCATTTAGCTTTTTATTAGGCTTGCTGCCAAAGGATAGTATTTTAGTTACGGATAAAAACAGCTTTCCAGCGATTGACGTAATGAACCTCGTAACCGAGACTGTCCGCCAGCAGACTGAGCGGCACATAGACTTTGCTTTTGCTGCCGGTGCCATTCATAAAAGCAGCTGCATCTGTGCTCACCTGTTTGCTGTTGATCTGAATCTTCTTGCTGTTCAGCGGGATCGTGATCTGCTTGTCCTCGCTGCTAATGACTGCCGAGCGATTGGACGCAGACCAGCTGACCTGTGCGCCCAGTGCAGCAGTTACATCACGCAGAACCACGTACGTACGGCCATTTCGCACGATTGGCTGATCCGCTGTTTTCAACTGGCTACCATTGGTATAAATAACTGATTCACCTGTCCCGCTCGTAGCTGGAGTCATATAACCGCGATCTCCCCAGATCGCCTTGCTAAAAGCGACAGCCATAGACTCGTAACCGGCTGCATTCGGGTGAATATCGCCTTCGGAGATATGAGTCATCGCCAGCTCCTGACCTTGAAAAGCAGCGGCCACATGGGCGACACGTACATCTATCCCCTGCTGCTTGTAATGATCTGCCGTCTCTTCTACGATCTGGCTGAAGCTGGCGGCAGCCTTGTTCAGATCGCGATATAACCCGGCTCCTGCCAGCATTGGAACCGGCTGATACTGATCGGCAATTACGATCACTGCCTTGGGATTGAGTGTGGTCAGTTGATCTACAATCGAGGTAATATGAGTGCGGTAGCCCTGGGTGATCGGTGTCAGATCAATCGATGACAAATCCTGCGGCAGAGCGGTCAGCGACCCCAGTGCATTCAGAAAATCATTGCCGCCAATGGTGATCGTGATCAGATCAGCACTACGAATATCACGTGCAGTCTGCGCACCGTCAAGTGTACGACTGCTGCCTGGCAGACCGGTCTGGATATTGGCTGTGCTGATCGAGCGGCCCGCTGTGATTGCATTCATATAATTGTTCAGCCCTTCACTGGTTAGACCGAGTATGCCATTATTGACTGCCTGACTGCGACCGCGAAACAGCTCCTGTTCTGCCAGTCGGGTTGTGAATCCATCATACTCGCTGTACTCTACGTCCGGCTCATAGCCAGCAGTCAGTGAATCTCCAAGAAAGACCATATGTTCATACGCCTGCTGGTGTCCGGTATCTCCAGCTGCCGCTCCATATACCGTCGAAGCCGCACCTCCACTTCCGGAACCGAGCAGCAGCAGTATCATCATATATTGAATAAAAATAAATTTCCCCTCCCTCGCTGGTTGATGACTCCGATTGTCGGAAGCATCGGCTGATAAATAAGATAATGCCGTATTTTTAACGTTCCTGATGTAGGATGATAATAAAATGGATATTCCGAACCTGCTGGACATCGAGGCTTCTCCTTTTCCGTTTCCCTATTTCTTCTTTCTTTCCTTTTGGTTTATTAGGCAGAGTCTCTTATATAAAAAAGCTGCTGCAGTCCGGGTGGACTACAACAGCCTTTCATTCCTGTCGGTGCTGAAGATTACTCTTCGCCCTCGGGGTCCGGACGCTTGGCCTTGTTCAGGTAATCATCATAACGTCCATCCAGCTCCTTGGCCATTTTGCGGTATTGAAGGGTCTCTTCTACAATGGGATCGTTCTCCGTCTGGATTCTCACTTCGTATTTGGGCGGAATCATACGGCGTTCCCGGCTGTCTCTTTCTTCTTCCTGCATCTGTCCTTCGGTTAATCGCTCGCTGAGTTCACGTTCCAGTTCATCGGATGATGGCATATTGGTTCACTCCTTATCACGATCATCTGACAGGCGCATGTGCACCTGAAGATAGACTCTACCTTTTATTTACCCTTGCTGCAGACATTTCATTCAATCCGGTTCAATACAATCAAACAGGCAGATCGGTCAGACCTGCCGTATGCAGTTCACGAATCAATTCATCATGGATATGACCGTTGGTCGCCGCTACATTGCGGACCGTCAGCTTGTAGTCTTCTCCGGAAATATCGCCGATCCGGCCGCCGGATTCCTGCACAAGCAGGGCTCCTGCTGCCAGATCCCATGCATTCAGACCAACTTCCCAATAGGCATTGAGGCGTCCTGCCGCCACATAGGCGAGATGCAAAGCTGCCGAACCGCCGTTGCGGATACTGCGTACTTTGGGTACCATTTCCACGAGTGCCCGAGTGTTGCGTTCCAATCCGGCATTGGCTGGAAATCCAGTTGCCACCAGACTCTCGGCCAGTGTTTTTTCGCCGGCGACTTTCATCAGGTTGCCGTGTACATAGGCTCCTTTGCCTTTTTCGGCGACAAATAATTCATCATGGGTCGGATCATAGACGACGCCGACAATTACTTCCCCTTTGTGAGCTACAGCAATCGATACACAATAGTATGGGAAACCATGCACAAAGTTGGTCGTTCCATCGATCGGATCTACGATCCATACATACTCGGCATCCAGTACATTTTCGGTCGCCTGAATAGAAGCTTCCGCTCCAATCCCTGCGCTTTCTTCGCCGAGGAATTCATCTTCCGGGCAGTAGGTCAGTACGAGCTTGCGGATCATCTGCTCGGCGCCTTTGTCTACTTCGGTCACCAGATCCTGGGACGACGTCTTGGTATCCAGCTGCTTGTAGCTGCCCAGCTTGGTTTTGATCCATTCGCCGGTTTTGGAAGCGGCGTTAATCGCTACTGCTACCCGGCTTTTACTGCTTACGACATAGGGCTGCTTTTGGTTATCTTCCATGTTCAATCCCCCTGCATATTATGAAATAGCTATGATACGGCTTTGACTTTACGGTAATACCTCGATACTGGCCTTGTCGATAATCCGTACACCATCGCCCTGATAATTATGCAAATCCTTCATCAGCTGGAACAGCGCCACATCTTTGTGCTTGGCCTCCAGCATCACATCGATATGGCTGGATGTACGCGCCGCCTCCCGCAGAAAGTCGAGTAAAGGTCCTGCTTCAACGCCATCTGCATGGCTGCGGCGATCGGTCTCGCTGCGCGGACTGGACGCATGGATTTTGGGCGGCAGATGCACACCTTCCGGTACGTCGGTCATTGCCAGCGGCGATTCCCACGTACGGGCCACTTCCGGCCACCAGTAGGATGCCGGTTCGCCGGCGCAGTTTACCATATGATGGTGGATATCCAGCACCATCGGCAGTCCCGTACGCTGGGCGACGGCCAGTGTTTCTCCACTGGTAAACGTTTTGTCGTCATTTTCCAGCGTAATCCGGCACTGGATATCCGGGTCCAACTGCTGGAAATGCTCGATAAATCGCTCGGATGCTGTTGGCTTGTCTCCATAGGCACCGCCGATATGGATATTGTTTTTGGAACGCGCATCCAGCCCCATCGCTTCCAGCATCTTGACGTGGTAACGCAGATCGCGGATCGACGATTCCAGCACTTCCGGACGCGGCGTACTGAGCACGGTAAAATGATCCGGGTGAAACGACACACGCAGATTATGCTTGCGTATATACTTGCCCACCTCGGCAAATGAATCGGCCAGCGCCGGATACGGGTTCCAATCGCTCAGATCCGTATGGGTCGCCAGCGGAATGATTTTGGACGTCATACGGTACATCTGAATATCTTCGGCTACATTATGACGCAGCAGTCGAAGGGTATTATGCAGATTGGTACGAGCAATCTGCTCCAGGGCACGGAGCCCGGCTTCGCGGTCGGGCAATTTTTTGAATCTGGCCATGGTCATGGTTTTGGAAGGCGATGAGTCCTTGACTTCAAGCGACATCGCGACATATCCGAATCGTACAATCATAGGGCTGAGTGCCTCCTCTGGGTTCGCTGTAATATTGACACCGAAGCCGGAGACAGGCTGCTGTTGCAACCCTGTTATTGGAGCAGCCAGATAGTTATTGCTGCTCTCCGAAGAACATCTCGTAGGCAAGATCCGTCTGTACTCTGGATTCTTCCGGTGTCAATTTGCGGATTAATTGCATCTCCACTTCTGTTACCTCATTACCCTGAAAGTTAATCTCTGCAATGCATCCGGTTATTTTCACGATCGCAACTGCGGTGTTATCCGGCGTATAAGCAATAACCTTTTGTCCGGTCGGAAATACGCGAAAGCCCTGCTTGACCATTTTGCCTTTGCCGTATTCGAGCAGATCGAGCAGTTCCTGCTTGTTCTTGAATTTGCATACGGAATTGAATTCGGTCTGGAATCCCATCGTCTCGCCTCCCTGAAAATCATGATTGTTCTGTACAATGAATCAGACTGCACCATAAGGTATAACAGTTTCTGCACCGTCTACTGTGACGATGCGGTGCAATTCTTTTTGCACCATGTGCAGCGGCCAGGGAAAAAGCCCTATTTTCCGGCTGTATTCCCCTGCTGCTGCTTTATGATAGCTACTGCATGGAGCAGGATAGTGCCTGCTTTGTAGACAATAATAAATTACGGTATTAATCGCGGCCGAATTGCAGCTGGCGACGTTTGTTGTAGCGATCCATACCCAGCTGAATCAGTTCGTCCAGCAGTGCAGGATACGACTTGCCGGTCTCGCGCCACAGCAGTGGATACATGCTGAATGCGGTGAAACCAGGCATCGTGTTGACTTCATTGATCATAACGGTACCATCGGTACGGCTGACAAAGAAATCGGCACGACATAATCCATTGCCATCGATAGCTTTGAAAGCACGAAGTGCAAGTTCACGCAGGTTCTCGGCCAGTTCGCTGTCGATCTCGGCCGGGATCACCATACGGGAATTTCCGTCGATATACTTGGCATCATAATCATAATAATCACTGTTTGAGACGATTTCGCCTGGTACGGATGCGAGCGGCAGTTCATTGCCGAGTACGCCGACTTCCACTTCGCGCGCGTCGATATTTTCTTCGACGATCACTTTGAGATCGTAGCGGAAAGCATACTCAATCGCACGCTCCAGTTCTATGCGGTCTTTGGCTTTGGTAATACCTACACTGGAACCCAGATTCGCCGGTTTGACGAAGCATGGGAAGCCCAGATTATGTTCGATAGAGCTAAGAATCTCATGCTCGTTCGCTTCATATTCAGCAGAGATAAAGCTCTCGTATTTGCACTGCGGCAGACCTGCCTGGGCAAACAGCTTTTTCATGATTACCTTGTCCATACCGGCGGAAGAAGCCAGTACACCAGCGCCCACGTACGGCATATCCATCATTTCAAACAATCCCTGGATGGTGCCGTCTTCGCCGTATGTACCATGCAGCAGCGGGAACAGTACATCAATCGTGCTCTTCTGTCCGCTCAGTTTCTGCCAGAGGATGCTCATCGCCTGGGAAGTGGCTTCCGGTCCACCGCTGATCTGCAGTTCTTCTGGACGGGAAGGTGCTGCTGTATACGTCTGGCCCATATTCCAGCGGCCTTCTTTGTCAATGTATACGGGTACTACGTCGTATTTGGTATAGTCGATTGCATTCAGTACGGAAAATCCGGTCTGAAGAGATACTTCGTGTTCTCCGGATTTACCTCCGTAGATCAGGCCTACGGTCAATTTTGCTGCTGTCATTTTGGAACCCCCGTTAGTCATTTAGGCATGTAAAAATATATGGTTAATCGTCACAACTATCATCGTCTGCATCATCTCATCATCGATATTAAAACAAGAATGCAGACAGGCCGAATTACGGTCTCTATTCAGTATAAATGTTCATGGGAGAGGCTGCAAAAAAACTTTGGTTATCATTTAAATAATTGAAACATAAAACAGAGAAGCTTGTTCATAGAGCAAGCTTCTCTGAAAATCATGAAATTGAAAGCATTATTTATAAAGTAAAAGAGTTATAGGACAAACGTTCACCTGCATGATCTTTAATGGCCATATTCAAGTATTTACTTATTTCTATTCCTCTCAACTCGTTTTCGTCTTTTGTTAAAATAGACATTTCTGTTTCCCTTTTACCTAAAGAGTTAAATGAGGTTCCTAATCTAATTCCTGAATTATCAGTAATCCACCACCGATCATGTATAGGCAATATATTTTGAGATGCATTTCCAACTACTACTATTTTAGTAAAAGGCGGATCTTGATCAGATAAATGTATTCTCCAATAATCCTGATAACTACTTTCTAATGAGTTTTTAATTTCAAGCTGGTGTTTTTTACTTGTTAATATTTCCACTTCGCAATCAGGGTTAACAGATTGTACGAGTTGGAGGACTTCTAAATCTTCCGGGCCAAAGTAAGGTTCGCAAATTTTCAACGTATTGCCTAAATTTTTTATAAGCCAATTTTTTATAAATTGTATAGCTTTTTCTCTCTCACCAATCTTAATAAAAATACTTGATTCATCAATACTTTTAACTTCTAATTTCATTTTCTGTATTTGTTTCATACTTTTGCTTGATAACTTTAAAGAAACTTCTGTTGCAATCAAACAAGCCTCAAATATAGGTCTTATCTGAGTAGAAACTTCTTTTGTATTGGAATATTTCTTTACAATATTCTCCACTATCCATGCATAGGTAATATAGTTTTTTCCAAATTCATTTTTGGAAGCTATCAACAAATATTCTTTAATCTGTTCAAATTTTATAGTTTCTATTCTTCCTGCGTTAAGAGAAGCAAGTAAACGATGGGATGCTCTTATATATTGCTCTGAGGTGTAATGCTCACTCTTTTTTTCACTTTTTTTCCTATCTAGCATTTTTTTGCGTAGTTCTAATACTTCAAGCTGTTTATTTAGTTCTAAATTTGCTTGTTTACGTGCATTATCATCATCTGTCAAAGATACTAAAGAGTTAGCTAAGTCTGGATCAAGTCTATGAGCAAAATCTATAATTCGTCTTTGTGCTGAATTTATTTCATCATTTTCTTTAATCAAAGTTAATTCCATAGCTTTTTTTAAATATCTCTTACTATGCATTGTATCTATATCAACAAACTCATTAGACATAGCTTCTAAGCACTGAATTTTATCTAACATTATTGGAACTTTTTCTATTTCTTCTTCTATTTCTTCTAACAATTCTTTATTTTTATCAAACTCTTTTCTATTCAAGCAGGCCAAAAGTATTGATTTAACAAAAATTTTATCGCTAAGATTTGGTATAGCGTTAGCTTCACACAGAAGATCATTCCAAGTGTTTTTAATTTTATTTCTATCAACTTTCCAGATATTAGCTAAACATACTATTTTAAATCCATTATGTTGAATATGAAGATGATTTGGTAATTTACTTTCAATAATTCCATTAAGTTTTTGTACAATACTAGCATTTTGCTGTTTTGTAAATAAATCTCTAGAACCCAAACTTGTAGTAAGCATTTTGATAACTTCGTATATGATACTATCAAGGTCAATTTTATCAAGAATTTCACATATATCGAGTACTTCTGCGTAAGTTAATTTATATGCTTGACCATGTACTTCATCATATGGATTTGAAGGCAACGTTTTTCTCATAATAAATTCGCATATTTTTAAATAAGAAATATCTCTATCGAATCTTGGCAACTGATTTATAATCTCAAATGCTGAAAGTTTATGATCAAGGTACAAAGAAACACTAATATTGTTTATAACAAAATACCTATAACGTTTATCTTCATGAGATATAGCATCTAAATTACATTTTACATAGTTCTGTATAATTTCTTGAGCCTCACTAATTCTAGAATTGAGGAATAAACAAATAGCTAATTCTGAATATAATCTTGCTTTCTCTCCACAGGAAGGGATAACATCGATTAAAGCGTATATTTTGTCGATATCTTGTTCAGTATTATTATTACTATTTATTAACCCGGAGTATCCTCTAATAGTGAGCTTTAAGGCAGAAATAAAGGTCCATGAGCCATTGGGATCATCTAATGATATTTTATTTCTAAACTTTTCATTTAAATCCAAATATTCTTTGGCCAATTCTAAAGAATTGCTCGACAGCTCACTAATAATTTTGAATCCAATATCAACTTTTCTCCATCCAATATCTATGCATTCCCAACTTTCTTTTAATTTCAATTTAAATTTTTCGTATAGATTTTCTTGATGCTCATAATTATTAAGGACATTCAATATTTTAGAGTATGCTACACATCTTAACTCTGATTCAGTAATTTTACTAATATCAAATAATAGGGAAATTGCGCTATCAAATTTTGCTTTATCCATTTGTACTATTTGCTCAGATACAACATTTGCAATATCATATATAGCTTCATTCACAAAATCAGGATTAGTTATTTTCTTCAACAAATTCTTTATATGTTCAAAATTTATATTTGAAATCTCATCAGATAATAAAGAATCTATAAGCATTGAATAAGCTACATTTCTTTTACTTTCAGTATTTATTTTTTCTATTACTTTTAGTATAAAATGAGTATCTATACTACCTAGTGTTTTTATAATGCTTTTTAAACAATGAATTTGCTCTGCAGATATAGAAAAAAGAATAACTAAGTTTTCATCTAGTTCATTTTTCACTAGTTCATGAAACCCATCTCTTTCTTCTAAAATCATTTCTTGATCTATTCTTATTGTTCCTCTAAGCAGCATAGCTAATGCTCCCATTTTTGTTTCAATATCCTTAATTTCATTGATATAAAAATAGATTTCAATAAGTCTATTAAATGCTTTCTCTTTATCAATATCACTTTCATTTTCAGCTAAAACTAGTTGAAGGGAAATAACATCTTCTGTAGGACCAGAATCTTTAATACTTTCCATTTGAACGTCAAAAACATCTATATATTTTTGCTTACTTTGCGAACTATCAGTATGTGCAATTAACTGAGCAATATTTACGTATACTGATGCATTGGGAGAGTAAGTTGCTTTGTTTACAATTAAGTTCAGCGCATAATCTAACACATTTTCTACATTCACTTTTTTCTTACTTCCTCTTGCCCAATGACCCAAAAAATATAATTTATCCGTATTTGAATCCAGTTTTTCTACTTCTTTTAAAACTTCTATTGAATTGTAATCACTTATTAAAATTGAAGCTTCTGTTGAAAATTTTTTAATTTCCGGACTTTTTATTCTTTCTCTAATATCTCTTAAAGTTTCGCTAAATTCGGTATCAATTTTTGTATTTTCTGCTGAGTTCATAGCTGCTAAGGAAAGGGTTGCCAGAGCCCAATCAAGCTCGTTTTCTCTCTTCCCTGTCCAAGCACCACTTAATTTCTCCATAAGTTCTATTCCTAATTCTGGGAAACAATAAAGGAGGTTTGAAGCAATCACAATTGCCCGATTTCCTAAATGTCTGTAATCAATTTGCAGATATAAACTTTTTATTTCCTCTAATATTTCCAAATCTGGTGATAAACCTTGTTCCTTTTTAATTTTAGCTATCACCGTAAACATATGCAGTCTTTCCTCTAGTAAATTAGTAGATTGAGCCAAGGCTAAAACTCTACCATAGTCATTTAATTGCATACGCGCTTCAATCTCTGAAATCCAGATTTTTGGACCATTATTCTGCTTAATCAAAGAATTATTCAAGCAAAAACGCATTAGATCACCTTGTTTAGATAGTGAATCGGCAATGCTAATAGCTTTTTCAGTTTTGTACTGAATAGAATATAAACTTTGTGCATAACTTAACATTTTTCCGAATACTTCTGGAGATAAGTAATTTAGCAATTCTTCAAATTTTCCAGCTTGTTCAAGATAATTAGGTAAGTTCTCTATTGACAATTCGCTATCAGGATCATTTAGAAAGTAAGAAATCAATTTATCATTGATACTAGCTTTTTGATGTGATAATTTTTTTGCGACTAATTTTTTTATTTCTTCAGAAATAAAATAAATTCTATTACTAGAATCTTTACTTAAAAAGGTAATCTCATCCACCATATTTTCAATGTTTTCACCACTTATTTTTAATAGATTTGCATAAAAAATACTATCATTTTGTTTTTTATCAAATGCTACAAGGGCTAAAAATTCCATAAGGTTTAAATTTTCCTCATTAATTTGTTGCTTCCATTCTATTTCAAATAAATTTGCCATTTGATTATCTATTTGAAAAATTATATCTTCTGGATTCAAGCCAGAGTTAATAGTCCGCTTTATAGAGGCAAATTTTTCTGGCACTCCTTTACAAATTTTATATAAAGATTCTAACGTGTTATTTTCAATACTAACTTCATTAAAAAACATGTTAAATTCATTAATGGAAAAATTAGGTAGCGTTAAGGACTTAAGTTTTATAGAATCATCAAGAAAAGAAGAAATACTTCCATCAAAGCTCGAGAAAATAAATCTAAAATATTCTCTATTTAAAGGCAACATTTGTATAATCGAGTTTTTAATCAAACTATTTTCAGATGGTATATGCTCTAATCCGTCTATCACAAAATAAATATATTTTCTATTTTTTTTTACTGATTTATGCAGTTCGAAAAACTTACTTTTCATAAATGCTTCGTCAATTTGAGAAGAGTTTTGTAATTCAGTTCGGTAAAGAATCCAGTTTAATTGATTACATAAATCATACATAATTAAATTAGGATCATATCCATATGAGTTTCCAGGTCTAATAAAAATTGAAATGGTAGTATGAGCATATTTTTGAGCAATTTGAGCTAAGAAAATTGTCTTACCGTATCCTGCTTTAGCTTCTACGACAATTGTTTGACAACGCTCGTCAAATAAATTGTCTAATGTATCAATAAGATGTTCTCTATTAATTATATCTTTCGGCACGCTTGGAAAGCTTTCACATACTAAAGTAACATCCATAATTTCATTATTTTCCATTCTTTACTCTCCTTCACAAACTTATTGTAAATACTTAAATTTATTATTTTAAGTAAGGTCTTTAAGACTGGTTCTTTAGTTACATATTTTACCTTCTTAAATATAAATTTGGAACCCTTATAATTAGTTTTATTTCTCTTAAAAAAATTAGTGGTTTATTTCCGAATTTATCCAAAAACCACTTTACTACCTCACATGTAAACGGTATACTTAAAGTGTTGATTGATTTTGAAATCAAGTTTCATTCTGCGAAACAAGCATTCTGTATATACAAGATTGTTTCCTCGAGATTGATACTTTTTTCAATATGATTATCTTTTCTTGTAACCAGTAAGCCGTATTTCATTCAAGGAGGTTCATCTATGTCCGTTAAAGACTCATTTTCCGTTGGCCGTGAACTGAAAGTGAAAGACAAGACTTACCGTTATTTCAGCCTCGAAGCGCTGAAAGAAAAAGGCTATACCAGCATCGACAAGCTGCCGTTCTCTATTCGGGTACTGCTTGAAGCTGCTGTTCGTCAATTCGATGGTCACGCGATCACCGAAGAACACGTAAAACAACTCGCGGGATGGGCTGAGGGCCGTGAGGAAAAAGAAATTCCATTTATCCCTGCACGTATCGTATTGCAGGATTTCACTGGTGTACCGGTTGTCGTTGACCTGGCAGCAATGCGCGATTTCGTCAAGAAATCAGGCGGCGATCCAAAGCAGATCAACCCGCTCGTACCGGTTGACCTGGTTATTGACCACTCTGTAATGGTAGATGCATACGGTACTCCCGATGCACTTGAACATAATATAAATGTTGAATTTGAACGTAACGAAGAGCGCTATCGTTTCCTGCGCTGGGCACAGACTGCATTTGACAACTTCCGTGCCGTTCCACCTTCCACCGGTATCGTTCACCAGGTTAACCTGGAGTATCTGGCTTCTGTAGCTGCTACGAAGACGGTAGATGGCGAGACTCAGGTCTTCCCTGACTCCCTCGTAGGTACCGATTCCCACACTACCATGATCAACGGTCTTGGCGTTGTTGGCTGGGGTGTCGGCGGTATCGAAGCCGAAGCAGGTATGCTCGGTCAGCCATTGTACTTTGTTATGCCGGAAGTTATCGGTTTTAAACTGACAGGCAGCCTGAGCGAAGGCGCAACAGCAACTGACCTGGCGCTGACGGTTACCGAAATGCTCCGTAAAAAAGGCGTTGTCGGCAAATTCGTGGAATTCTATGGTCCGGGTCTTGCCAACATCAGTCTGGCTGACCGTGCAACAGTAGCCAACATGGCTCCTGAGTACGGCGCAACCATCGGTTTCTTCCCTGTCGATGACGAGACACTGTTCTACCTGCGCAATACCGGCCGTGCCGATGATCAGGTTGAACTGGTAGAAGCCTACTACAAAGCACAAAACATGTTCCGTACATCCGAGACACCTGATCCGGTATTTACCGATGTGATCGAGCTGGATCTGGCTTCCGTGGTACCGAGTCTTGCCGGTCCAAAACGTCCTCAGGATCGTATCGAACTGACTAATATGAAACTGAGCTACGACACAGCGATCCGCACACCGGTTGAAGCTGGCGGTTATGGCCTGTCGGATGAGAAACTGGCTGAGAAAATCACCGTTCAACATCCAAATGGCAAAACCAGCGAAATGGGTGCAGGCGCTGTCGTGATCGCAGCGATTACCAGCTGTACGAATACGTCCAACCCAAGCGTTATGCTGGGTGCCGGTCTACTGGCCAAAAAAGCGGTAGAACGCGGACTGAAAGTGCCTGGTTATGTAAAAACAAGTCTGACTCCAGGTTCCCTGGTAGTAACCGAGTATCTGCAAAAAGCAGGTCTGGATAAATCCCTGGAAGAACTCGGATTCTATCTGGCAGGCTACGGCTGTGCAACATGTATCGGTAACTCCGGTCCATTGCCTGATGAAGTTAGCCAGGCTATCGCAGATAACGATCTGACGGTATCCTCCGTACTGTCCGGTAACCGTAACTTTGAAGGACGTATCCATGCCCAGGTGAAAATGAACTATCTGGCATCTCCGCCACTGGTCGTTGCTTATGCACTGGCTGGTACTGTAGATATCGACCTGACCAAAGATCCTATCGGACATGACCCGGAAGGACAGCCTGTATACCTCAAGGATATCTGGCCATCTTCCCAGGAAATCCGCGATGCGATCGGTCTGTCGATCAGTCCTGAAATGTTCCGCAGCAGATACGAGCATGTATTTACTGCCAACAAACGCTGGAATGAAATTCCGGTTCCACAGGGTGAACTGTACGAGTGGGATGACAACTCCACTTATATCCAGAACCCGCCATTCTTCCAGTACCTGGCTAACGGCATGACCGATATTGAAGATATCCGCCATGCACGCGTACTGGCACTGATGGGCGATTCCGTAACGACTGACCATATTTCTCCAGCTGGTAACATTTCTCCATCGTCCCCAGCCGGACAATATCTCAAAGAGCGCAATGTAGAACGCAAAGACTTCAACTCCTACGGCTCCCGTCGTGGTAACCATGAAGTTATGATGCGTGGTACATTTGCCAACATCCGTATTCGTAACCAGGTTGCTCCGGGTACAGAAGGCGGCGTAACCAAGTTCCTGCCTACGGATGAAGTTATGTCCATCTACGATGCATCCATGCGTTACCAGGCAGAAGGCCAGAATCTGGTCGTTGTTGCCGGTAAAGAGTATGGTACAGGAAGCTCGCGTGACTGGGCAGCCAAAGGTACGTTCCTGCTGGGTGTCAAAGCGGTTATCGCTGAGAGCTTCGAGCGTATCCACCGTAGTAACCTGGTAGGTATGGGCGTACTGCCACTGCAATTCCAGGAAGGCTACAGCTGGAAACAGCTTGGCCTGGACGGTACGGAAGTATTCGATATCACTGGCCTGAGCAATGATGTGAAGCCAGGACAGGTATTGAATGTAACTGCACAACGTGAAGATGGTACCAAGTTCGAATTCCCTGCTATTGTCCGTCTGGACAGCGCAGTAGATGTAGACTACTACCATAATGGCGGTATCCTGCAGACCGTTCTGCGTCAGATGATCCAGAACAGCAATAAAGGTGAGACTGTATAAATCTCAGCATTCGCTGTTGAATAAAGTAAACCAATAAAACAGGTGACTATCCATCGCTTCCCGGACAACCGGTTAGCGACAGGATAGTCACCTGTTTTTACATATAAAATCCAGCTTACTGTCGCAGGGATCGTCGTCGTGTCCACCATATCGCATAACCTGCTGCCAATAGTCCTGCTCCAATAAAAAATGCAGTCATTCGGTGTCCGCCGAGCATTTCGGAACGGCCTGGCAATATAGTAATAGACTCACCCAAGTGATGTAGATTCATACCGTTGGAGCTGCCGAATTCCGAGGTTCCCGGGACTATTGCTACCTGACTCCCTCCTCGTTCTACGACAGGCGAATTGCTGCTGCACCTATCGGTTTTCAGATCACCTTCGGATTGTCGGGCGAAAATAAGGTACCTTGCGCCTTGTTCAAAAGTTATACCACAGGATGCAGATTCACTGCTGGCAAGAATAGAGGTCTGCTCATATACCTTACCTTTCCATGCAGACTGAACGGCAAAAGTATACTGTTTGGTAGAAGGTTCTTCCCCAGATAAAGCGGGACGGATCGAAGTCACTTCACCTGTGAATACAGCATCCGCCATTTTTTTGCTTTCTTGTATAGGCACGTTGGCAGCGTAGCTGCAGGCAGACACCGGTCTGGCAAACAAGGGAAACAGCAGGCTAATTAGCAGCAGAATTAACAGACTTCCAGCCAGATGACGTTGGATGGGTATCTTCTCCCCTCTTTGATAGGATAATTAAATTCCACATTTAGTATAAATTGAATAGATTGTATATATTCACAGACGCCTATGTTCAGGTATTGTTGCTGCTCCGCTCTACTTTTGTCTACTGGTTCCAAAATGATAATATCCTATCGTTATATGATCAAGCACGAAATGGTATTTTCTTTTTTTCATTGTCTGATGAGTCAATAATCTGTTCCAGCAGCACAGGGCTGGTACGTGTGCTGGCTGTCGTTCAAGCTGGAATCGTATTTATTTCAATAGAGTGGTATACAAAAACAAAGAGCACTTCTCTTCGTCAGAGAAATGCTCTTTGGTGTACATTCATTATCTGTATCGTATATATCCGGTTATCCCAGTGTTCAATATGCCGGCATTTAGCGCAGCTTGATGCCCATCTCGCGAGCAACTGCGATCAGTACAGGCGCATACTCATGCAGCTTGTCGATCGACAACCGGCTCACAGGGCCGGACAGTGATAACGATGCGCGCAGCTGGCCAGCACTGTCGAAGATCGGTACCGCTACAGCTGCTGCACCCGGTTCACGCTCTTCATAACTGGTGGAGTAGCCATTTTGGCGTACTTCCTCCAGCTGCTGGCGATACATATCCGGATCGACGCTTGGCGGCCATTCGGCACTACTCAGCAGCAGTTCCTGCTCGGCTTCGCTGGAAAAGGCGACCAGCACTTTGCTGGATGCGCCTACAGTCAGCGGCAGTCTGGCCCCCACCTGAGCGACCCGGCGGATTGCCTGATTGCTCTGTACCGCCTGAATACGCAGACGCTCGTCTCCATCGCGGATGTACAGACTGATCGTCTCGCCGAGCTGTTCACGCAGCTGCTCCATATCTGGCAGCAGCATCGTCGCGGGATCGTCATTTTGTGAAAGATGGGTCGACAGCTCCCATATTTTGATGCCGAGACGGTATTTGTCAGTGGCGCTGTTGCGCACAACAAACCCTTTCTCCTCCAGCGTAGCCAGCAGACGGTGCACGGTACTTTTGTGCAGTCCAATCTCCGAAGCAATTTCGGTGAGTCCCAGATCACTGGATCGGGTAAAACAGAGTAATATGTCTAATGCACGCTCTACAGCACGCACGGTTAATTTGCGATCTTCCATTTCTCTCGCCTCCCATGGCTGGCTGATCCTACAGCCCTGTGTTAATGACATGGACTCACAGCACTTTACCACACTATTGTTTCACTCAATGAAACATGGTTACATAAATTATATCGAAGCTGACTCTAAAGGTAAAGGGAAATACGTCGATAATAACAATGTAGTCTATTCACCGATCTATTCATCAAAATTGACTTTATCTACACCGCATCTTACCATAATACACGAATGTGGATAAGGCTAAGGAATGTTTGTTTTTTTATTCATCGTATGTATGACAGCATGACTTATTTATGAAATCAGGAGGGGCATTATGTCTTCAACTGCACCACGTCACACGACGCCCCGCTCATCCGAAACGGACGAAACGTATCTTATTCAGCCAAAGCAAGTCCGTCTGAAACATGTCATCGTAGCGCTGTTGCTATCTGTGGTATTTTTCTTTCTGTTCTGCTTTATTGCACTGCATGCCTACATTGCCTGGGTACTGTCTTACCCGTCAGTCGCCACAGTCTATTCCAATCCGATGCAGGCCAAAAATATGGCTTACGAAGACGTTACGTTCCCTGCCCATGATGGCAGCCGGATGATGCAGGGCTGGTATATACCAGCAGAGAACCATTCGACCAAGACGATTATATTCAGCCATGGTTATGGTGCCAATCGTGAGGAAACATGGATTCCCATGTACGATCTGGCTCATTATGCTCACCGGCTGAATTTCAATGTGATTATGTTCGATTACGGATTCGCCTCCAAGACCAATCCGGAGGTCGCGACCGGTGGTAAAAAAGAATCCCAGCAGCTGCTCGGAGCAATCGATCTGGCCAAGCAGCGCGGTGCCCAGGAGCTGGTCGTCTGGGGATTCTCGATGGGAGCCGGGACCGCTCTGCAGGCTGGTCTGCTGACGGACCAGGTAGATGCGATGATTCTGGACAGTACATTCCTGCTGGAGCCGGATACGCTTTATTATAATATCCGCCAGCAGATGGCTCTGCCGCAGCATCCGTCGATCGAGATTTTGGAGACGCTGCTGCCGGTCGTAAACGGCACCAGTCTGAACCAGATTCCTTACCAGACCGTCAAGAAAAAGGATTATCCGTTTCCGATTTTCTTTATTCACGGGACACAGGATAACAAGGCGCCTTATCAGATTGCCGAACAGCTCGCCGCCAACCAGACCAACCCGGATTCGGAAGTCTGGATTATCCCGGGCGCCCACCATGAGTTGGAATTCCGGGAGCATCCGCGTGAATATTTGCGTTATGTATCCAATTTCCTCAGCAATCTGGATCTGGCAACCGGAAACGAGATGGATACCGATCCGATGCTGAATGGAACGACCGAGGATAGTGGATTGAACTCCGGTGCCGCTAAGCCTTCGCCGCCCATTCCTGCGTCAGAAGCAGGCAAATCGTCCACCAAGGAAAAAGAAAGCTCCGATGCAGCGGATTCGAATACGTCGGGTTCGAAATCTACCGGCACTTCAAAATCCAGCAGCAATACAGAAAAAGAAAAAGATTCCTCCGGCAGTACTGCTCCATCGACTGATTCTACACCATAACTTCCTACAGGCAGGCATCGATTGTATACGATAGCCTGCCTGTAGGAATATTATTCTGTCTTTTATATGCAAAATAATAAGGCATGATCTCTACCGGCTATCCGGAGAGATCATGCCTTATTGCTGCTATATGCCAATTGATTCAACGTTTAGTCATTCCATTCGTTAGAATTCATATAGGGATGAACCCGATTGATTGATTCAGGAAGTGTGTCTGAGCCTGGCACCCGAACGGACGCTTACACTTTCACAGTGCTCGCAGTGTCCGTTTAAAACAAATTTTACGTGTTCCAGTACATTTTCTATTTGATGGCCGCATTTGCTGCATACGACGTTTTTTTTGCTGTTATATGTGTTTTTCATGTCCTCACCTTTTGTTTATCAGAAGTTGTATACGAACCGAACCTTCGCATGGAAGCGTGTGTTCTTGTTTGTCCCTTCTAGTATTAACCTTTGTCGAGGAGAGTTAATCATGATATTTACGATATTTCTGGAATTATTTTGTAGCCCGGCGAATGATCCATTCCAGCCAGCTCCAGGGCAGCAGCTTGCGTGCAAGAACGAGCAGACCGCTTCCTTGCCCGACCGGATAGCGCAGGCGTGGACGTCTCTGATGAACAATGCGTCCAATCAGATCAGCGACCTGACGGGGGTCCGGTGCATGTTCGGCAGAATGCCTTGAATAGCGGAGCACGGCGTCCAGCTGCGGCTGATAGGGAGAATCCGGCTTCGTATGAATACTGCCCAGCCCTTTGCTCCAGATATCGGTTCGATACGAACCCGGCTCGACTAGAACGACCTTGATCCCGAACGGCGCCATCTCATGACGCAGGCTCTCGCTGAATCCCTCAATCGCGAACTTGGAGGTCGCATACGGTGCATAGCCGGGAAATGCAGCCAGACCACTGATACTGCTCATATTGATAATCAGGCCGTTGCGCTGCTTCCGCATGATCGGCAGTACTGCTCGGGTGACAGCAATCAGTCCAAACACATTGGTCTCCAGCTGATCCCGCCAGGCGTGCATCGGCACATGCTCGACAAAGCCTCCCGCAGCATAACCGGCATTGTTAATCAGTACATCGATCTGCCCATGCTGCCGGAATATGGTCTGTACAGCAGCTGTGATACTATGCTCTTCGTTCACATCCAGCTGGAGATACTGGATACGGTCAGCTACTCCCTGCCGGGCTGCCTGTTCTTCCAGCGCTGTCCGCCGGGCGAGATCACGCATCGTCGCGATCACGACAAATCCCTGTTGTGCCAAGTTCAGCGCGATCAGCAGGCCAAATCCGCTGGAACTGCCGGTAATAAGAGCGACTCGGTTAGGAGCAGAGCGGTCGATAGATGAATTCATGAGGATGTGCTCCTTTGTACTGGAATCAAGAGAAGATAACGATGGATTCCGAATGATGCATGGTCGTAAAACTGTAACTGTAATTTGCCAGGAAATAAAGATGCGGTTATGCAGTGATTCGGTGATATGCTGTCCACTGTCCATTCTTATTCGGTCATTGTGCAGCTAACAGCTATATGTTCCATCGTCTCTCTACTCGGCGCAGCTTTACTGGCCCCGGTGTAAAGTCATAGGCGGTAAATCGGATATGAGGCGGAATACCATGCAGCCCCTGACAGATTGTCTCGATCCGGTTCTGTATTGACTGCTCCACGACTGCGCTGGCTTCATCTGTATCGGTCAGCCGGTAAGCAATCTCCAGTCTATCTTCTGCCTGCTGAATTACACGGTAATGACTAATATGCGGAGAAGCCGCAATAATCGCCCGGGTGACCAGATCAGGGAATAACGGGATTTTTTGGTGGTGCTGATTGTGCCGGATATACAGGATATCATCGTATCGTCCCTCAATCCGCTCGATCGCAGTGAACGGCGAACCGCATAGACAGGGTGCGGCAGATTCTGTCAGAATATCATTCAGCCGATACCGGATAATCGGCTGCGTGATCCGTGAGAAGTCGGTAATGATCGGCATAAAACGCCTGCTATCCCGATCGATATATTCCTTTTCGATACAGACCAAATCTTCATTCAGATGAATCGTGCCGTGTGCACAGGTAGCTCCCAGAAATCCCTCTGTACATTGATACACCTGATGTACTGTCTGTTCAAAGGTCTGTTCGATATACTGCTGATCCAGAGGGTCCAGTACTTCGGCAACAGCAATTATCCGCTGCGGCTGGACATTCAGTCGTCCAGCTGCATATTCCTCCGCCAGCAGTCGCAGCATCGAAGCCGGAGCGACCCAGATGGTGGGACGATACTGGTTCATCTGCTCCAGATGCTCCTCCAGCGGACACATCAGGTCAAAGTAACGAAACTGCAGCTTACCCTTGCGAACCGATTCGTATAGATTACTGTTGGCACGCAGGAAAAAGGCTATCCGTGCTTCCCGTTTCAGTCCGCCGGGCAGCAGCTTGGCCAGCACCGTTCCTGTCCAGGCAGCCTGCTCCTGCGGACTGACCAGAAATAAGCCCCGATTCCCCGATGTACCCGAGGACAGCCCTACGGTTACGCCATTCAGCAGCGGCTGAAAATCTCTCGTCTGCTCCGCTTGAAGCGCGAGCTTCATCGCTTCTTCACATCGGATTCCCACTGTATTCAGTCTGTCAAAATGCTCCATCATGATCTGTTTGTCAATGATGGGGAATTGGCGCCATGCATGATCCGGCAGTCCTTTCCATAGATCACGGTAAAAAGCGGACACCGCCCGAATCCGGCGTATTTGCCGAATAATCCGTCGTTCCTGCCAACGCTCCAGCGCTTCGCGACCCGACCAGCGGTGCAGATGACGAGTTTGCATATAATGATACAGGATGCGTAGTGTGTCGCTATTCATGTTAGCCACCTCCCTCCCCATTCAGCCAGCACTTCCCTGCAGTGGCTCGGTACGATACGCAGCTCCGGATTCGTACTCGACCACTCGCGCAGACGATCCATGCTGCGGACATACTCCCTGCGATCCGACATGATAATCCCGGCCAGCGGATGCGGCCGGCGATTCTCGCGCAGCGCCCGGCTGGACCAGACGGTGTCCGCACAGAGCAGATAATCATGCGAAGAAGTTGACAATAACAGGCCTATCATTCCTTCGGCATGACCGGATAGCTCTATCGCGAACAGGCTGCCGTCTCCAAATAAATCATGCTGCGGACCATATGCTTCCCTGGATACAGACCATTCACCTGATGCAGACGACTTGCTTGATACAGATAATTTTCGTTCTACAGCCCGTAGCTGGCCAGATGTACTCGGATGTATCAGATCTTTTCTGTAAAAAGGCAGGGAGCGCTCTATCCAATCCTCCGGCAGCAGGCCGCTCAGAAAGCCTGCCTTGACCGCGCGCAGTGTTCCGAGCTTACGTACAGCTTCATATGATTCCGCCAGATAGATAAAACGGGAATTGGGAAAGTCCTGAACAGCCGCAATATGATCCCCGTGAAAATGCGACAGGATCACATACTGTACGTCAGCAGCATCTATCTCCATACGACCCAGCTGATCAGCTGCGCTGTCCTGCTCCTCATATACAACAGGCGTAATATAACGATAAGCGGCCTGTGGAAGAGTAGCCGTTTCTGTAAAAAAGCGGCTGCTATAGCCCGTATCAAACAGAATGATCCCATGCTTCGGATGACGGATACAGGCAAACCCTGCCGGAAAAGCGACCGGACGTAGCGTTCCGCCACGGATTGTCAGCACTTCGGGATGGGTGCAGTAACCTGCCGCTCCCAGCCACAGGGATACTGGCGTAGATGTCAGCATATCTTTTCTCTCCTTTTACCCAGGAACAGACAATAGACGGTTCATCCGGGTTATTCCATATGATGTTCCTGCCGCCACCAGCGGGCAAAGCGCTGCAGTCCCTCATCAACCGTCACAGCCGGTACGTAGCCCAGTTCTTCCCGGGCGCGCTGAATATCCAGTGTATGCGGTACAGCAATAGAACCTACCGTATACCGGGTGAGCAGCGGTTCGCCGGACAATGGTAGCAGCCGATAGGCGGTCTCCAGTATGCCTGCAGCCGTATAGGCTGCTTTGACCGGAATTGAACGTGTACGCAGAGGCAATCCCAGTTGTTCGAACAAACGGGTGAGCAGCATACCAAACGGCATAGCTTCTCCATTGGAAATATTATAGGCCTGCCCAAGCACACCAGCCGGGGCAAAAGCGGCCAGCAGCATCGCATCCAGCACATTATCCACATACGTCAGATCGATCTCGGCTTGCCCGCCATTCAGCAGCGGCACACCGGACTTGCGATTTGCCTCCAGCAGCCTCGGGAACAGTGTCTGATCCATGGGTCCGAAGATTGCCCGCGGACGCAGCATCACGACCGGCAGCTCTTGCTGCTGCCAGGCTTGCTGCAGCAGTTGCTCCGCCATCAGCTTGGTAGCCGCATAATGATTGGCAGGCTTGCGCGGCAATGGATCACTTTCCCGAATCCCGTAGCGTGTCCGATAGTCAAAATAAATACTGGGCGTGGAAATATGGATCAGCCGCTGTACTCCATGCCGCAGACAACCATCTGATACATACCGGGTAGCCTCTACATTGCTGGAAAGGAAATCACGATACGAGCCCCAAGGCGAAGACAGGGCCGCACAGTGAAACACATACTGCTGCTCCCGGCAGACTTCTATAACCTGCTCCCGATTGCTCAGCTCGATCGGAATAAATTGTGCGCCTGCTGCAGCCAACTGACGGCCAGCCTGTTCATTTCGTCCGGTTGCGGTGACCTGCCAGCCTTGTGCCAGCAGTCGTCTGGTCATATGTCCGCCGAGAAAGCCGGTCGCTCCGGTAACTAATGCTTTCTTCATGTTCTGCCTCTTTTCGTGTCGATCATGGTTGGATCGGCTGTCCGTTCCATTCGATATCGTGGGTTAATGCTTCGGTGACCGATATGCGCTGCTGCCTGCTCAGTCGCCAGGCCGCCCGAACCAATCGGAACTGCTCTATATAAGGTCCTCGATCCCGGGCATGATAGATTGCATCTCTTGTTCCTCGCATAGCTGCGAACCATCTTTTCCAATCCTGCCCTGACCAACGCTGGCGCCAGCCGCTAATCAGCATGGGCAGTGTCAGCATCGCGCGGCTGCCCGGCTGCGGCTGAATGATCCGCTGCGCGGCAACCAATTGATCCGGGCAAAGCAGCGCCAGCTCCAATCCATCTTCTGGACGAAATAAATGCACACCGCTTGTGGTTCGTGGATTGCATTCGATCGGATAGAGCTGCTGATCGACAGCCGAGCTAATCAGATCGAAGCTGATTTGCCCGCTGAACTCGTTCCCTTGCGTCCTCTGCTGTCCTTCGATAAACTGTCGTACCCAGGCCAGCGTGTCCGCTCCATCCAGAGCTTCAAAATGAACACTGGCTCCCGCCTGACTGCTGCGATACTGACTCCGATACGCTGCATGGGCCACGACAACACCTTCGTGCACAATGCTGTAGGTACATATATTTCCCCCTTCCAGATAGCGCTGGGCGATCCATGGCTCTGCGGCAGATAATGAAGCAGGTACCGCTGCGGACAGGGTAGATTGACGATCTGTACGCCTGCCGCGATCCCGGTATAATTGCCGAAAAAAAGCAGGCATCAGCACACGGGAAGCAAAGCGCGAATAAGCCGGCTTTAATACCACCGGCCCATCGTAGATCCCGTCGCTACATTCACTTCCATCCTTATCCTCTGCTTGGCAGCCTGCTCTCCCGGCCGACGGGGTCTGCACGGTAGACAGTGATTTGTCAGCAAATCGGGATGGTTTAGAAGCTTGTAAACTGCTTATAGGCATGTCGGCATTTGTTGCGACCGGCTGCTGGAGCCAGGTAGGGTCTACCAAGTCCTCCGGTAGAGACTCTACAGATTGTACCCATTTACGGATACTTTGCTGGGCCTGCTGCCATGCCACTGCATCGGTAATCAACCGCGTCACCGGTGCTGCCAGTCCTGCCTGACGTACCTGCCGGATAAAATCGCCTTTGTGATGTAGAGGTCGCAGCGATTCCAGGGGAGGAGACAGAACCCGGCAGATCCGGTTAAGCTGTTCATACCCGTGGGCAATATAAAAGATTTCTTCGCATGTAGGCAGCAGCAGCTGAATCTCCAGCTCTACCAATAGCTGCGATAGCTTTTCCAAATACGCTTCCGGTTGCTGGCGCGGCGGCGGCAGACGAAAACTGGCCGTTACTGCATTGGACGTGCGGCATAGATGATAGGCTGCGCTCTCTGCTACATATATCGTATGTCCACCGGCATGCAGCTGACGAGCCAGCTCCAGGGCGACCGGAGCACGGCCGCCGGTGAGCAGAATACGCTGCGGAGCGGCAGTTTTAGTAATCAAGCACCATGCCTCCCAGCGACAACCCGGCTGCCGTACCGAGCAGCATGATCCGGTCGCCGCGACGAATCCGCCCCTGCACAATCGCTTCATGCAGTCCCATCGGGATCGAAGCCGCAATTGTATTGCCATGATTGGGTGTAATATTCATAAATTGTTCCTCTTCGATCCCCAGCTTGCGGCGCATCAGCCGCATCGCCATCGCACTGCCCTGATGTGGAATTACCATCCGAAAATCGTTCATCACCGTCCGAGATTGTGTCAGCAGATCCTCGATAAATTCCGGCAGTAACCGGGAAGCCATCCGGAAAATCGCGGGACCGTCCATTTGGAACAGATAAGCCGGTGCAGCTGCCTGCTCATGCCCATGCGGGAAACGGGTACCGCCGGCTGCCACCTCCGAATAACGTGCTCCTTTGCTATACGTATGAAGTGAAGTATGTATAATCGCTGAAGATTCATCGGCGGCTGCCGGTCCGATCACGACGGCAGCAGCTCCATCGCCGAACAGTACGGCGCTTTCCTTTTGACTCCAGTCCAGTCCTGCCGAAGCTACCTCTGTCGCTACCAGCAATACATAACGATAGCGTCCGGCTGCTACGAGATAGGATAACGTATCCAGACCAAAAACAAAGCTCAGACATGTACCGTCAATATCAAAAGCAGGTATGCCGGAATCTTCCTGCCCCATCGCCTGCTGGATAAAAGAAGCCGTGCTGGGCAGCGGCTGCTCCTTGGTGCCGCTCGTGCACACGAGACAATCGATATCGTCAAATGTCAGTCCGGCTGCTTCAAGCGCAGAATAAGCCGCTGCCGCTCCCATCGTAGAGGCTGTCTCGCCTTTATCCACGTAATACCGCGTACCGACACCGCCTGCTTTGGCAGCCCAACCGGGCTTGACGCCCAGACGCTGATCTACCTGTGCATCGGTTACGGCCTGACGCGGCAAATATTTGCCTGTTCCCATAATTTTCACTTTGCGAAGCTGCATAATAATCCCTCTAATCTATTGATAGAATAAAGCTATTCGTCGTAGCGTTCATGCAGATAAGTCATCATCTGCTCTATTTCATCCTTGCTAAATACTTCTGATCCATCCCGTATATCCGGCAATTGTCCATTATTCAGCAGTCGCTGCAGCTCTGTCTGGTAGGCATCTACAGAAGGCACTCCTGCCAGCTCACCCAGCCCTCCCATCGTTCCCTGACGCACGACCGGATAGCCCTGATCTTCGGGACCCGCTGCCCGCTCGTAGAACTGCCTGATCTGCTCGGCCAGCTCATCCCCTTGCCCATTCACAATCACAAAAGCGGTAATAATATAGGCTTTGGCCTGGCGACGCTGGGCGATCCCACAGAATTTGCGACCATGAATACCGATATCGTAATCTCCCGGGCAAAAGGCACCCTCCACTTCTCCGGTATATACCTCACGGCTCCATGGATAAACGGCCTGGCTAATCCAGTCGGCCATAAATTGAAAGTCTTCATGAATATTGATACGATGCTTGGGATTAGGCAAAATAATCGATAAGTTCAGGATACCCGGATGCAGGGGTACAGCTGCACCGCCGGAAGGGCGTACGCAGATCGCTGTTCCTTCCTGCTGGATCTGCTTCATGGCAGCAGCTGCATTCGACAGCCTGCGATCCCGTAGACCGATAGTCATACCATCCGTATGACGCCACATATGTACGACCGGCGGATGTCCAATGCCTACCTGGCGGCACATCAGTTCTTCCCATGCCAACGGCTGCAGCATCGGTACCTCTTTGCCGAGCAGCGGCGTCTCATACCACACCGCCTGTTCCAATCCTTCCGGCCAATTGGTTTTCCCGCCCCCGGTAACTGTGGGCTGTACCTGCTGATTATCTGTCAAACTGCTCCCTCCATTTCCAGCAGTACCGTCTTATCCGTACTCTGTCTGATACTTGTTATTATACCAGTTCTATCCGCAGAGCTATAGCGGGATAAAACAAGGAATATCTAGCGCACTTCTTTTTTCGTTGTATGCATCGGAATCGGACCGCATCTGCCTTAGCATCCTTTGCTGCACAAAAAGCATCCGTTTGTCCGCGGATGCTCTATCTGTAAAGTCTAGTATGAATGGTCAAGTACTTGCCGCACAAAACCGCCGCTGCTTTGCAGCAGTTCGGCTGCAGCATCGGCATCCACCTGCAGCAGGATCATCACAATAGCAGTCTTCACATGACCTCCAGAAGCCAGATAAGCCTGTTCCACCTTATCATCGTCCGCTTCGGTCGCCAGCTGGATCAGCCGCCGGGCGCGCAGTGCCAGCTTTTCGTTGGTCGCCTGCATATCCACCATCAAATTGCGGTATACTTTGCCGGAGCGAATCATGGAGGCTGTAGTCAGCATATTGAGAATCAGCTTCTGTGCGGTTCCCGCCTTCATGCGTGTGGAGCCGACGATAGCCTCCGGGCCGGTTACCGCCTCGATCATAATAGAAGCGACCTTGCCCATCTCCGAATCAGGATTATTGCTGATTCCAACAACTACTGCGCCACGTTCCACAGCCTCCTGCATCGCTCCGAGTACATACGGAGTGCGTCCGCTGGCAGCGATTCCCACTACCACATCCCGGCCAGATACTTGATGTTCACGAATATCCCGCCGTCCCAGCTCCGGATTGTCTTCGGCGCCTTCAACCGCCTGCTGAATCGCCCGGCTGCCTCCTGCGATCAGTCCAATGACCTGCTCGGGATCACTGCCATAGGTAGGTGGACATTCCGACGCATCCAGAATACCAAGCCGTCCGCTGGTACCTGCTCCCGCATACAGCAATCGTCCGCCTGTACGGAAGCTCTCTGTAATAGCTTCGACGACTTTGGCAATCTCGGGAATACAGCGTTCGACTGCTGCCGGTACTGTACGATCTTCTTCATGAATTGCTCGCAAAATCTGTTCTGCTGTCATATCGTCGATACCTGTGGTACGCGGATTTTGCTGCTCGGTCAGCAGCTTGCCTAAGGATGGATTCATCTCCTGTTGCCCTCCCGATTTTTATAAAATCAATGTTCTGCCAGCCTGTTCATGATCAGTACAGCTGCACCATAGGCTGCTTGTTGCTCCGCCAGTCTTACCTCCGGCAAACGAGCATAGCCTTGCTGCAGCTGCTGGACAAATGTCTCCCGGTACAGCACGGAATAACGGAATATGGAACCGGCCGCTGCGATGCCTGTCTGCTCCAGCTCTGGATACCGGTTCAGCAGAGCCTGTACCAATTCAGCCATATCAACGGCAGCCTGCGTAATAATTTGCTGTGCCAACACGTCTCCCGACTGTGATGCTTCTATACAAAGCTTTGCCGCTGCCGCGATCTGTCTTTTGCCTATATGCGGCTGATATACAATATGACGCAGATCTTCGGCAGAACGTGCATCATAATGCTGCAGTACCTTGTCCGATAATCCGGTCACCTCCACGATACCATCGTAGCCAAGCATCACCGTCTGCAGCGTTCGCTGTCCGATCGCGTATCCACTTCCCTGATCTCCTAAAATATGTCCCCAGCCTCCGGCGCGCACCCTCTCTCCGGAAGGCAGAACACCCAGCACGATCGACCCCGTACCTGCAATAGCCACTATTCCGCGATTAGTACCAAAAGCTGCTGCCAGAGCAGTCTCGGCGTCACTGACGACCCGTATATCCGGTGCCTGTTGTCCGCGTTCCTGCCAGTAACTGTGCAGCACTTGCTCAACGACTCTGCATTCCTCCGGGGTATAGACTCCGGCTACACCTGCACCTATCCCCCGGCACTGTTCAAGCACCAGCGCAGAGTCGCTTAGCAGCTGTGAAATTACATTATGTATATTGCTCCTGTAGTCTGTGCCAGCCGACGATTTGGGATTGCTTGCATTACCTTCTGCATAAGCGATTTGCTGCCCATTTCCATCTACAGCCACTGCGGTTGTCGAGGTACCGCCTCCATCTATTCCTATCACATATTCCATATACTCATCCCTTGTATTTGATTGTCAGCAGATGCAAGATGTGTTGTGGTCAGACCCTGTATGTTGATGTCAGCTATGTTATAGACTTTTGGATATACCGTTATAATTTGCACTTATTATAACATGTGCAGGATAGTGGGAAGACTGTAATCGAAATTATATTTCATCATTTTGCTATTATATAAAATAATTATTTTTTGATGTATAAATGAAATGACATCGCTAATCTTTTGTGGTTATATTAATTAACAATACAGTGACATTTTAGTATCACTACTTATCGGGATCATATGTTATTGCATGTGTATCATTTCCATCTTAACTCATGGAGGGAATACCATGAATGAATCTGTACCTTCCGTACCTTCTGTACCTACAAGGTACACTACTACCCATTCGGCTGTAGAACCTTTATCACCAGATCAGCTCGCTCAACTGGAGCATATGTGGAATCCGCTGTATGCAGCCTGTCAGCAGCGAATCGTTCCGGGTGCTTCGGCTGCTATCTACTGGCAGGGTCATTGTCTGTACAAAGCAATTGGCTGGGCGGTCGATACAGCCGATAGGCAGATTCCTGCCAATACCGATACGATATACGACTGTGCTTCATTGACCAAAGTAGTCGTTACACTGCCACTGATATTGACGCTTGTCCAGCGCGGAATACTGGAGCTGGATCGCCCGGTATCTGTAGATATGGCTGAATTACGAACAGGACCTTATCAGCAGATCACGCTTCGTCAGCTGCTCAGTCATACCTCCGGTCTGCCTGCCATAGCCGATTTCTATTCCGGTACTGTCCTCACCATGCCGGAAGCCATTCAGACGATCAGTCAGATGCCGCCTGCTTATGCCACAGGACAGGCATGTATGTATAGTGATCCAGGGTTTATGCTGCTGGGTGAACTGTTCACCCGGGTAAGTGGACTCCCGCTGCCAGCCGGCGCTGCGCAGTATATTTGGGAGCCATTGCATATGAAGCAGAGCCTGTTCGTACCAGCCAAAAGTCATATCGCCAACATCGCTGCTACTGAATACGATAGACCTACAGGAAGTCATCTGCAGGGCATAGTTCATGACGAGAATGCACGGGCACTGGGTGGTATATGTGGACATGCCGGCTTGTTTGCTACCGCAAGCGATCTGCTGCGATACGCAGCGTATTGGCTGAATGCTGTGAGTGGCAGCATGATAGATGACCCGTCCGAATTATCCCATGTCTCTCCTCCAGCGCTTTCTCTGTCCGATCGGCTTCTACAGGAAGCCGTCACTCGGCAGACTCCGCCCCTTCCCGGCACCCGGCGCGGACTCGGCTGGGTACTGCAAGGTGATGATGCGGATGTCTCCGGTCCTTCTTTCTCTACTGCTGCATTTGGTCATACAGGATTCACCGGCACGAGTATTCAAATCGATCCGCAGCAGCAGCTGGCGATCGTATTATTGACTAACCGGGTTCATTATGGACGCAGACAATCGATCCAGCAGCTGCGCAGAGACTTTCATACTGCTGTATCTTCAGCACTGCACGATCGGACTGCACCGTCTTCATCCCACTGACAAAGGAGCAACCGTATGAATGGAGGATTAGTGAGACTACGCGAGATTATTACAATGATTACCCCGTCCGAACGCAAAGTAGCCAGCTTTATCCTGGAGCATCCGCGCCAGCTGGTTGGCTTGTCTGTCGCCCAATTGGCCAAGCAAAGCGGTGGCAGTCAGGCAGCGGTGATCCGGTTATGCAAATCCGCCGGATTCAAAGGGTATCAGGAGCTGATGCTCAAAGTAGCCGGTGATCTGTACGAAGAGCCTCCGATCAGCGGCTATCAGGAAATTCACCCTGCAGATCCCATCCAGCATCTGATCGAGCAGGTATCCGCGAATACGATTCAATCGATTCGGGATACAGCCAAAATACTGAATCCACTATACGTGGAGAAGGCTATCAAAGCGCTGGAGCAGGCCCGGAGGCTATTTTTTCTGGGTACAGGAGCTTCCTACCTCGTAGCAAGCGATGCCCAGCACAAATTTCTGCGTATCAACAAACCGGGATTCGCTTTTAGCGATGCGGATATGCAGCGTATGGCCTCCAGCATGCTGACCCCGGAAGATACCGTAATCGGCATCTCCTATTCCGGTCAGACTGCCGTAACTATCGAGTGTATGCAGATGGCCCGCGATGCCGGAGCGACCACTATTTCCCTCACCCGGTACGGCAATAATCCCGTCAGTAGTCTGGCGCTGATTCCGCTTCATATCTCTGCCCTGGAGCATGATGCTCGCAGCGGAGGCATTTCTTCAAGGATTACCCAGCTGCATGTGATCGATATGCTGTATCTGGGTGTAGCGAACCGCAGCGAGCCGCGCTTGCTGGATGATCCGAAACAGGAATACAGGGCAGTCCACCGCATGAACTTTTAGCTTAACCGCTTTTGTTTTCCGATCCGTATATCCCGGCGGCGCAGCGAGTCTGGTTGTATGAACAGACATAGCGACACTCTGTTTCTCCGCTATCAGACAGCACAAATACTCCTCTCCGTTATGGAGAGGAGTATATTGACAAAATAAAGAATCTTATTGCTGCTGTGCCAGCTCATAGCGTTGTACCAGCTCATTGACCTTAGCACGTACGATCAGATCCGAATTGTTGCGGTTGTATAGGATCAGACAGACTTCCTTGATAAAAGCAGTCTTTTGCTCCTCATTCAGCTCGGTCAGTCTCTGATCCAGAAATTCACGAATTTCCATATAATCTCCTCCACTCATCCAGTTTGTCTGTAGCAACCTTGCATATGAGTCTAATCTACAATGCAAGTATTGAGCAAGCCTTTCATTAAAATATACATGCTATACTACCGTATTCCTGTCTGCTGTGACATCAGGCACAATGTAGACCAAAAAGCAGGCAGCCGGGATGACGGCTGCCTGCTTTTGGTTTGTTGTTTGTTTGTGTGATTCAGCAATTCGGTATTTAGTGATCCTTGATCAGCGACAGGAACTCTGCGCGCAGTGGCGCATCATTCTGGAAGCCGCCGCGTACAGCAGACGTGATCGTCTTGCTGCCCGGCTTTTTGACACCGCGTGCGCACATGCACAGATGTTCACCTTCAACGACAACCATTACACCGGTTGGCTTCAATACTTCGTCGAGAATATCAGCGATCTGGCTTGTGATCCGCTCCTGCACCTGAAGACGGCGGGTAACCGCTTCGACCAGACGGGCGAATTTGCTCAGACCGGCGATTTTGCCGCTCGGTACATAGCCAATGTGGACTTTGCCGAAGAATGGAGCCATATGATGCTCGCACTGGCTGTAATAGACGATATCCTTGACGATGACCATCTCCTGATGATTCTCGTCAAAAGTAACGCCCAGCGCCTCGCGCGGGTCTACACTGTATCCGGCAAAAATCTCCTCGTACATCCGTGTTACCCGTGCAGGTGTCTCCAGCAATCCTTCCCGTTCGGTATCTTCACCGATCAGGTTCAGGATTTCCTTGATATGATATTCAATCTGGTCGCGATGTGCTGCGACCTTCAGGTTGGTATAATCCTTAATTCCAGCCATGCTGACCTCCTTCCACATTCAAGGCCTTCATGCACTGATGCCTGTCATGTAATTATCTTCTACGTTTGCCCTGATTGCCACGGCCCATTGGAGGCATTTGTGGCTTCGCGCCTTTTTTGGGAACGCCGCCGCCATTTTTCATCATTTGCTGTGCTTGCTGCATCTGCTTCGGATTCAGATTATAGCCCATTTGCTTGGCCATTTTCTGCATCATCTGCGGATCGCTCTGCATTTTTTCCAGTTGTTTGCGCAGGTAATATGCGCCAATGAAGAAGCCCCCGACGAGACCCACGATAAGAGTCACGATAGGTATGACCCAGTTCCACCACATAATAAGTGCCACCCCTGTATATTCATTGTATTTCGTTCCCGGAGAGCTCTGGCTTTCCTTGCCGTTGCAGGCATGAACAGCACTTATCATACCATTTTAACGCCTGCTCTAGCAAACATTTTCATACCGGAAATTACGTCCTGTCTAATTCATGACCGCTTCTATGAAAACGGTTGTAGCATTTGCCAGATCGACTTCTTTGACATCGAGTGAATCGCCGCTTCCGCGTACGATCCGCACGACTGGACGCCCTGGCAGCCCTCTATGCTGGCTCACGACTACCCCGGTTTCCCTCGTGGACAGGCGGACTCCCGTCCCATTCGGATAAATGGAAATGATCCGGGTAAACTCGACCAGCAGATCATGATCCAGCGCCGTACCCGACATCGCCATCATCTCTTCGCACGCTTCATGCGGCAGCAGACTCTTGCCGCCATGTTCCTTGGGCGTAATCAGATTATCGTACGTATTGGCAATCGTCACGATCCGGGCATACCGGTGAATCTCATCGTGACTGAGGCCACGCGGCTGCCCGGTGCCATCCATCCGTTCATGGTGCTGCAGGGCCACATGCGCGATCATCAGATTGAAATCGCGCTTGGACTTGATCAGCTCAAACCCTCTCCAGGTATGATGCATTTTGGAACCGGGAATCAGATCAAAAGCCTCACCGCCGGACACTTTGCCTACATCATGCAGCAAGGCGCCAATCGCCAGATCGCGCAGCTGCTGCTGATTCATTCCGATATTCATGCCAATAATCGCCGATAGCAGACAGACATTCATCGCATGCAGATAGCGGGCATTGTCCGCTGTCTTGATATCGGTCAGCTGTACCTGTACTTCCCGCGCCCCAATAATATCTTCCAGCAGATTCTCGACGCTGAGCGTAATCCGTGCCGGATTCCATTCCTTGCCGGACCGTACGGCATCAAAGGTATCACTCATTTCCCGGATCATGTGCTGTTTGGTCGCTTCGCTCAGGATTTCTTCCGGCTCTA
This sequence comes from Paenibacillus bovis, assembly GCF_001421015.2. Lineage (NCBI taxonomy): Bacteria > Bacillati > Bacillota > Bacilli > Caryophanales > Paenibacillaceae > Paenibacillus > Paenibacillus bovis. The sequence continues at coordinate 1,271,377 of NZ_CP013023.1, read as the reverse complement.
CGTCGGCAAACTGCTCGTCCTGAATATAGATCATGGTGACTCCAATCCGGTTCAGCGTGTTAATCATAAATACGGTCAGCTGCACACCTGCCGACAGCAGGATCGTACCATTACTCGAATAGACAGACTTGCCCAGATGCTGCCCGGTCTCGACATTGTCTATGCTTACGTATCTCATCAGCAATCCCCTTTGGCTTACAATGATAGATACTTCATTTGGACCGAATCGTGCGGACTTCCTCAGAACGGTCTATATTTTTATTTCAGAAAAGAACAGGCTGGCGCAAATACCCTTCCAGCTCCAGCAAAAGTTCCTTGCGATCCAATCCCCCGCCGTATCCAACCATCTGACCGTTCATGCCGATGACCCGATGGCAGGGTACAATAATCGATACCGGATTGCGATTATTCGCTCCGCCTACCGCACGGACAGCCGATGGACTGCCAATATGCACAGCAATCCATTTATATGAGACGACTTCGCCATAAGGAATAACCTGCAGTGCCTGCCAGACCTGACGCTGAAAAGCAGTCCCCTGCAAATCCAGCTGCAAATCAAACGCCTGACGTTCACCGGCAAAATACTCATTGAGCTGATCGATCGCTTGGCCGAGCTGCGTTGGAGAGTGGACAATCTCATGTTCTCCATACCAGCGGCGGGACCAGGTGGATAGACCGGACTGCGCCTCACTATACGTTTTGAATTCCAGATGACATAATCCATATGCCGATTGCAGTAGCGTCACCGGGCCTACCGGCGACTCCATTTCGGCATAATACAATACAGCTCCATGCTGTTCATTTTGCAGCATTGCCGGTTCGTACAACTGCTCGTCGGTCACGCGGACTCCTCCTCCAGTATTCTTTTCGCTTCGATCAGGCGATCGATCACATCCTGTTCCTGCTCCCGTTCCAGTCCACGCTCTACAGCAGCCAAAGCATCGGGACCGCCGATTCGGCTCAGCGCCCAGGCGATAGTGCCACGAATCATCGGACGCACGTCTTTGAGCAGCATCTCGGTCAGACGAGGCACTGCGCTTTTATCCTTAAAATTACCAAGGGCGATAATCGCATTGCGCTGGATCGGGTTTTTGCCGCGCCAGGCAGCAGATGTATCACCAAACTCCTGCTTGAACTCTTTGTTGCTCAGATCGAGCATAGGCAGCAGCAGCGGCTTGGCTTTTTCCGGATCAGGACGCAGATCTTCCTGATGATTCCAGTGTTTGCCTTTATTTTTGGGACAGACGATCTGACAGGTATCGCAGCCATACAGCCGGTTGCCGATCTTGCGCATATGCTCATCCGACAGCATCCCCTTGGTCTGCGTCAGAAACGATACACAAATTTGTGAATTCAGCTGTCCCGGGCCAACCAGCGCACCTGTCGGGCAAGCATCAATACATTTGGTGCAGGTCCCGCAATCTTCGGTCACCGGCGTATCCGGGGGAAACGGAATATCCGTAATCATATCCCCGAGAAAGATCCAGGAACCGAGCGTAGGCGAGATCACTGCGCAGTTTTTACCAAAAAATCCGATACCTGCGCGCTGGGCAACTGCCCGGTCCGAGAGCGCACCGGTATCGACCATGCTCTCGATTCTCGCTTCCGGCACCCGCTCATGAATAAAATCTTCCAGCCGCTGCATCCGGTCCCGCAGCACATAATGATAATCCCGGCCCCAGGCCGAGCGGGCCATAATGCCCCGGTATTGTCCGGGTTCCGATTTTGGCGGATTTTCCATTTTGGAATGATACGTCACCGAGATGGCGATGATCGAGCGTGCGCCTTCCAGGGTTAGTGACGGGTTGATTCTTTTCTCCAGATCCGGCTCTTCAAATCCGGACTCATAGCCTTTGCGCCGGTGTTCCTCCAGCACTTCCTTCAGAAAAAGAAAAGGATCGGCGGTCGTAAAACCGATATCGTCAATTCCCAGCGATGGCGCAGCTGCCTTGATCTCAAGCTTGAGCTGTTCCCATCTGGATGTTGGACTTGGTATCATATATTCCTGCTGCGTCACTCACTGTCACCTCCTGCCGACTGTTGTCGGCTATCTATTTCATAATTATACCTGATCTAACTGGAAATACGTCTAAAAAATAGAAAAACACACCTGCATCCCCCACGAAGCCGGAAGGCAAGATGTGTCCATATATACAAAACAGTATGATATAGTCTGTAGTTATCCCAAATTTATCTCTATAATTATTATGCGTTAGCTGCAACGATGCTTAATTTCTCGTACGTACGAAGAATCTTGCTCTCATCATAGCCCAGAGCTGCATACAACGGCATTACCGCCTCGTTATGCTCGTCTCCTGCGATCATAATTCCACTGACATTACGCTGCTGGAAACGTTTTTCCATTGCTGCGACCAGCGCTTTGCCAATTCCTTTGCCTCTCATATCCGGATGAACGGCAATACGGTAGTAACAACCGAAATTGCGGTCAATCGTACCAATTAACAAGCCAATAATTTCTTCTCCCTGCTCCGCAACCATAATCAGTTCGGAATCCCAGGACAATTGTCTCGCAAAAGGTCCCATAGTATGCTCATAGCATTCTTCCGACAGAGCTACCTGCAGCAGCTCCTTCACAAGGTTCAAATCACTTAGCTTAAAGGAACGAATTTTCATGATCCAAACTCCCTTTTCATCAGCTTGATAAATACCGTTTCATTAATAACCCCTGACAATCATGTTCCAACACAAAAAAGAAGGACATCTGCGTAGACGAGCCATACGCCCTACATAAAGAGTTGTGTAAAATCCTGCTGTACAGGAAAACGATAAGACGGCAAAAAAGTGCAAATAATTGCACAATATAATCTCAGTGTTAATTAAACCACAATTTTCGAGGAAATACACCACTTTTCTTATGAAAGCGCTTCATATCTCCGTTTTTCGTCTATTTGCTCTGAAATATACAATTATTGTTAAAAAACATACATGTATGATTATTTAACATAGTAAATAAATATTCATTGCAAAAGTGACATCTTGAATTGAAATTATATTAGCAACAAACACAAGTATAACACTACCATCACCATGTCACTATACTTTTTGTCATAATTAAGCATTATGGCTTATATTATGTCGATAAAAAATAGCTCTACCGGACAGCAGACTTACTCACCGAGCAGGAATTTAATATTTTGCATTTACCCATTCCTGATCAAAAAACCTTATTATTCCATTTATCATCATTCGACATCTGTATCCATAAGCTGCTCCTTCTTCCAGATTGGAGCCTGTAATGTATTGATTATGTAAGTTGTTTCGGTTGGATCGGCCGTTTCCGTAATATAGAAATAAAAAATAAAATCGCCCGGATCCCTTGCTGTATGGACTTTCTAAACACAAATGTTGCTTTAGTCCGAAATATACGGTTTAATAGAGACAGTAACATGTTTATCTACATAGGGGACTTCTTTTATCGGTATTCCCCAATCCAAATCTCAGGAGGTATTTTACGATGGCATTCGAACTACCAGCATTACCGTACCCTAACAACGCTCTGGAACCACACATCGACGAACAAACGATGATGATTCACCACGATCGTCACCATAACACATACGTAACCAACCTGAACGCTGCTCTGGAAAGCGCTCCTGAACTGCAAAGCAAAAGCCTGGACGAACTGATCAGCGATCTGAACAGTGTACCTGAAAATATCCGCACAGCTGTACGCAACAACGGTGGCGGACATCACAACCACAGCCTGTTCTGGGAAGTTATCGGCCCTGACGCTGGCGGCGCACCTACAGGTGAACTGGCAGCTGCAATCGATAGCGAACTGGGCGGCTTCGACAAATTCAAAGAAGATTTCGCTAAAGCAGCAACTACACGTTTTGGTAGCGGTTGGGCTTGGCTAGTTGTCGGCAAAGACGGCAAACTGGCAATCACAAGCACACCTAACCAGGACAGCCCGGTAATGGAAGGTCTGACTCCACTTCTCGGTCTGGACGTATGGGAGCACGCTTACTACCTGAAATATCAAAACAAACGTCCTGATTACATCTCCGCTTTCTGGAATGTAGTTAACTGGGATGCTGTAAACGCTCGTTACACTGCTGCGAAGTAATCGGAAGATCCCCTTTCTTACGTAACAGCAATGATACGACATATATACGAAAGGCTGTCCTGTCTATACAGGGCAGCCTTTTTGTGCTTTTTCGGATTTTCATAGTATTGGGGTTGATTGCTTCATTCACTTTGGAGTTGATCGCTTCATTCACTCCGGAAAGGAATAAGAGCATGTCCTCCGGTTAAGCTTGGAGATCCTTTAATAGGGGGAGAAAATGAGGATCTCCAGGCTTAAATGTCGTCCTTGCTCTTATTTCCTTTCCTGCGTTATGTGCTTATGCATCATGGGCAAGTCACTAATATCATCAGGCAGCTCCACCATATAGATATTCGCATAGCCTGTACGGTCGCTGGTGAAAAAGAGTCTACGGCTATCCTGACTAATTCGCGGATAGGCATGAACTTTGGGTGAATGGAAGCTGCAGCGCAGTTCGCAGAGTACATACGGTCCGTTGTAGGCTTCCTCAGCATCAGGAGATGCTCGCCAGAGATTCAGGGTCTGCACGTCTTCTCTGCCATCTGTAATCGCCTGATACTTGCCGTCCAGATAGGCATGATGGATCGCAAAAGGGATCTCCTGCTCCTGCTGATCCGATTGATCGTAACGGATACTTCCCCAAAAGGATATGCCGCTGCTTCGTACTCCCTGATAGCCGATTGTCTCGCCGTCATTGAGGAAATAAGGTCGGCCGACAACTTCGTCTGCTTCGCGTCTTGCCCGGACTGGACTGATTTTGCCGCTGCGTCGATCCATGCTCCAGATAGGGTAGTCTCCTAGCTCCCGGCTATCTTCCTGACAAAAGGTCAGCAGCCAGGGATGAACCGGAGAAGCCTGCACATGGGCAATCACGCTCTGATCTTCATGGATGATCTCTGACTGTCTCGTATGAAGATGAACCGCAATGATCTGACTGAACGAAGAAGAAGATTCCGGCATAAGCTGCTCTGCTGCTTGACGATCTATACCTGTATCTTTATTATTGGTCACATTGTGAAATGTATCTTTGTGATTCCATTCCTGGTTGGCTTCCGGGTCGTTCTCTGGATCATTTTTGGCAAATGGCTTCCGCCGGATACAGACCAGTACCGACTCTCCATCCGCTGTACAGCTGATATTCCCCAACCGGAATCCTTCCGGGCAGCGGTATTTGACCCGCTCGCGAAAAGATGTCAGATCCAGCAGCGAGATCGTATCTTCTTTTTGCAGCAGTGCCTGCTGTCCATCCGGGGTCAGGCATACCTGCAGATCGTCATTGTTTGCGTAGGTGGTCAGCTGGGTCATCTCGCCAGTATCTAGATGAATTGAGAACAGATTGGCGCTGTTATCCCTATCGGATACGAACAACAAACGTCTGCCTTCGTCATACAATCCATTTTCGGTAAAGTACAGCTGGCGGCTATGCCCCCGGTAATCGGTCAGCTGATGCACCTGCACGCCAGTCAGTGGGTCATGATATTGTTTCCACTCTGGAGCCCATATTGTACCTTTTACCATTGCTATTGTTCTGGACATGATACTTCCCTCCTCCACCCGTTACCGAACAGCCGCTCAGGCGATTTCACTTTCTCTTCTCTAACGAGTACCCGGCTCTGAGATTGTCTAATCAATTACGATCTGATATGTAATGCAGGATGCAGCTCCCATTTTCCTGCATTAGAGGCACTGGACCCTTCATCGCCAAATAAAAAATCCCTGCCAATTGTATCTGACAGGGACTCGGTCTATTGATCTTTATACGGCTAGCTTATTTCTCTTTAAAATACTGCTGTAGGATCTTCAGGAACAGATTCGGAAAAGCGTACTTTTCCATGTCTTCCTGGCTGATCCAGCGGTAATCGTAAGCAAAAGCTTCACCCAGCAGCGTACTCGGTACAGCAGCATACACTTCCTGCTGTTCGGCGACCTGGCTGATCGGCTCCACGATGTCCGTTGCTGCACTTGCAGCCAGCTGCTGACGAATATGCTCCAGACTCTCCGCTGTAGCTCCGGACAGCTTGATATCGAGCGTACCCTGCTCCGGTTCCTGTACCTGATTCAGCGGCAGCTGGCGATCAGAAATATCCATCTTCGCACCACTATGCAAGGCGGATGCAGGTTCTGCTTTTTCATCAGATCGTCTGGCCAGCTCATCCGCAGACTGAGCACCGACTAGATTCTGCTCGGCTGTGCTTGCTGCACTAGCCTCCGTACAGAGGAATACACGCATATACCACTGAATATGGCTAAAAGTATGCTCGGCTGTCATCCAGGCTTCTCCAGGACGTACCTCTACACCTTCGTTATGCAGGGCCATGCTTAGCCGCTGCATGGCGGCTTCTTCAGACAGATTGGCTCCAGCCCCGGCTTTTTTGGACTCTTCCGCGATAACATGCGGCAGCTCCCACATCCGCGCCAGCAGACCGGTAGCCGGACGCTGACGGATCAGTACTTTACCGGCGTGCTCTCCCTGGCCTTCGATCACTGCCAGCAGACGATGTTCGGGACGCGGCGGCTTGGCTTTGGTCTTCACCGGCAGCTGCTCTTCCATTCCATTGATTCGTCCTTTGCAGTGCTTCATTACCGGACATGTCAGGCAATGCGGAGATTTGGGTGTACAGATCAGCGCACCCAGCTCCATCAGTGCCTGGTTGAAGTCAGAAGCTCTGCCAGCAGGAATCAGCTCTCCAGCCAGCTTTTCCATTTTGATCCGGGTTGGATTTTTGGCGATATCGTCTTCCAGACAGAAATAGCGCGACAACACACGCATGACATTGCCATCGACAGCAGGTACCGGTACATTGTAGGCAATACTGAGTACGGCACCGGCCGTGTAGGGACCGATACCTTTGAGGGCAGATATTTCTTCCGGCGTATCCGGTACGATCCCCCCATGACGCTCCACGACCTGCTTGGCAGCAGACTGAATATTGCGGGCTCGCGAATAATAGCCCAGACCTTCCCAGCACTTCAGCACTTCTTCTTCCGGTGCATTGGCCAGAATCTCTACTGTCGGGAACTTCTCGACAAAGCGCAGAAAATAGGGGATTACTGTATCGACACGGGTCTGCTGAAGCATAATCTCCGAGATCCAGATATGATACGGATTCCGGCTGCGCCGCCAGGGCAGATCCCGTTTGTGTTCGTCATACCACGCCAGCAGTTCGCGGCTGAAGTAGCGTTTGGCTTCCTGTTCTGCTGTTATATTGGACATTCTGATTCTCCCTTGTTAAGCCTGTATTCTCTCTACAACAGCGAATGCCGAAGCAATCTCTGTCTGATGTGAAATGCTCAAATGTACTTGATAGGCTGCCGCCCCACCTTCCAGATCAAGCCTGTCCCAGGCGGCATGGGACAGCTGGACGACCGGTTTGCCAAGGGCATCCGGCAGTATTTCCATATCGGTAAAATTAATTGTCCGGCCTATTCCGCAGCCAAAAGCTTTGGTGATCGCTTCCTTGGCAGCGAACCGGCCAGCGACGAATTCGTTTAACTTGGCGCCTTTGGTTCTGGAGATAGCGAGTTCCTGCTCGGTCAGTACACGATTCATGAACTTTTCTCCCTGTGGACCGCTGATCAGAATAGCCAGCCGTTTGATCTCAAGTACATCATGCCCTACTCCATAGATCAAGGTTGCTCTACCTCCTGCATGATTGGATTTCTTTATTGTAACAGAGGTTGCCGGATAAATCTCCAATGCCGGATGTATTCATTTTATCTTTATCCTTCTCGTACAAGTCCCTTTTTCGTGCCTGTATCCTCTATAGCCAACCTCAACAACAGCAGGCTTTTGCTCATAAAAAGGACAGCCTTTCCTTTATGGATAAGGCTGTCCCTTTGTAGCTTGCGATTGTTTAGGTTATTCATGGCACAATCGAATTTGCGCCCAGCAACTGACTTGTTGCTTTACTGCTGGGTTTCGAAACAGGATATTAGATACCCGGGATCGGATCGCGTTTGTGCGCTGTACGCTTGTAATACGACTCCAGTTTTTCCGCTACTGCAGGCGCAATCGTTTTGCCTTCCAGATAGTCACTGTTATCGGCATAGCTGATACCCAGTTCGGTCTCGTCCGTCTGATTTTCCCACAGACCGGCTGTAGGAGCTTTGTCCAGAATAGACTGAGGGACACCCAGATGGGAAGCCAGCTCACGAACCTGACGCTTGTTCAGGCTGCTCAGTGGCGTAATATCGACTGCACCATCACCGTATTTGGTAAAGAAACCCGTGATCGCTTCGGAAGCGTGATCTGTACCTACTACCAGCAGATTCAGCGCATTGGCGATACCGTACTGGACGACCATGCGTGTTCTTGCTTTGATGTTGCCTTTGGCCTGCGGAGTGATCGCTTCCTGCTCCAGTTGAGGCATTACGCTGTTCACGATCTCTTCGATCGCGTCCACGCCTTTTTGTACATTGGTTTCGACTTTGTACTTCAGGTCAAAAGCTTCGGCAGTCGCGTAGCTGTCATGAATATCCACCTGGGAACCGTATGGCTGAAACACACCAACCGTTTTGTATTCCTTGCCAGTGGATTCACTGAGCTCGTCTGTCGCGCGCTTGCATAGTCCGGCAGCGACGGCGCTGTCGATCCCGCCGCTGATAGCAATCAGAAGTCCGTTGGAACCGGATTTCTCAATGTAGGACTTGAGGAAATCCACACGTTTGCGAATCTCCGCATCCGGCTCGATTGTAGGCTGTACTTTCAGGTCATCAATAATTTGCTGCTGCATACTCATATTCGTTATCCACTCCTTCGACTATTCTGATCTGTCCTGCGACTGTGCCGATCCTGTCTGCATGGCAATGATAACCACTGCAACAGGGCATCACCTGGTGATATTACCAGCACAGCATTCATTCTATTTATATATACCCAAAACACAAACATCCTGCAACCATCACATAAGGTGACAGGTGCAGGATGTTCATAAAGGAAAGCTGATGATTACTGGCAGTACTTCTCGAAAGCTTCGTTCAGTGCTGCTGCAATATCTTCAGCCGAATGGTTTTCGATATGATGACGCTCGATAAAATGAACCAGCTCGCCGTCTTTGAGCAGTGCGATCGACGGGGAAGATGGTGGGTATGGAGCAAAGTACTCACGCGCTTTGGCAGTGGCTTCTTTGTCCTGGCCAGCGAATACCGTATACAGATGATCCGGCTTCACACTGCCCTGCAGGGCATGGGCAACACCCGGGCGACATTGTCCGGCTGCGCATCCGCAGACAGAGTTGATAACAACCAGTGATGTACCGGAAGCATTATCCAGGCTCGCTTCTACTTCTTCAGGTGTGCGCAGCTCGGTAATTCCGATGCTGGTCAGCTCGTCACGCATCGGCTGAACCATATCTCTCATATATTGATCAAATGACATGGACATCTTATTCACTCCTTACTTTTAATAAGCATTAACTTATATTATACACAGGTTGCCCGATAATACCAATGAACAGGATGGGATTCCTGCGAAATTTTCCGGAATATACAGTCAAAATCCACACTTCGCAGACGTTGTCCCCGGTTTTATCTACGCATAGCTCTATTCATCAGACCGGCTCTTCCGATTCTGCCTCTTTTGATCCAAAGGAATGGGAGAAAATAACGGAAAAAGTCGTTCCTTCCCCCTCTACCGAATCAACCACGATACGTCCCTGGTGGCGCTCCACAATACTGAGACACAACGACAATCCCAGTCCCGTACCTTTGGATTTGGTTGTATAAAAAGGCTCAAACAACTTGTCCAGCTTTTCCTGCGGAATACCGGGTCCAGTATCGCGGATACGCATAATGACCTCGCTGGCTGTAGCTTCTGTCTCGATAATCAGCTCGCCCTTGTCCTCCATCGCTTCCATGCCGTTGCGCGCCAGATTAAGAATCAGCTGCTTGATCTCTTTGGAGTTCAGATCCAGCCGCGGCACATTCTGACCGGGAATAAAGGTAATTGACTGTCCACGCAGATTGGCATCGGCCCACAGCAGCGGCAGCAGCTCCTCTATAATAGAATGCAGATTATAGAGCTGCTTTTCCACAATACGATTCTGGGCCAGAGAAAGAAAGTCATTGATAATGCTGTTCGCACGATCCAGTTCGTCCATTACAATCAGATAATAATGATCAAGCGAAGACGGACTTTTCTCGCGCATCAGTTGAAGGAAGCCGCGGACGACCGCCATCGGATTGCGAATCTCATGCGTAATACTGGCAGCCATTTTGCCGACCAGACTGAGCTGTTCGACATGACTCAGTTCATTGCGCAATCGTTCTACTTCTGTAATATCCTGAGCAATAATTACCGTACCGGTCAGACGATGATCCGGCAGCTGGTGAATCGGCGCTATACTAATATAAAAAGTACCGTAATCCAGACGCATCAATTCACTATGAATATGCTGTTCCTCCGGCAGACGGCGAATAATCTCTATCGTACGCTGCAATCCGGAAGTGACCTTGTCGCTATCCAGGCGCAGCAGATTGATATTAAGCGCTGTCTCACGCGTAATATCCGGTATAGATCGTCGCAGGATCTGCAGAGCATTTTCATTAATAGCCGTAATCTGTCCATCCGCATCGATAGATGTAATCATCATGGGCGCTACATTCATAATCTGGCGCAGCTTTTCCGCTTCCGTGATGACACGATTGGATAGATTCAGCATTTGCTGATTCAGCTGTTTGCGTTCCATGATACGTTCTATCGCCTGAATGGAATAACTGCCTGCGACAATCGCAGCTCCGACAATAAACAAAATAACCCACCAGGTAGCGGTATCGAGATTGTGCAGCCGCATACGCAAGCCGGCAGCTAGCATCGTCAGGATAGCGCTTAACAGAATAAGCAGTCCGGTAATAAGCCTTTTTTTGCGAAGGGAAGATTGAAGAAACATGGATGAGCATAATGCAGCAGCCGGGTATAACAATACGCCGCTATGCACGAGAAAGTCGACGACCCCACTGCCCGAACCGAGCATCAGATACATTATAGTCTCCAGGACCAGCAGCAGAACCCCCCGCGCAGCTCCTATGTAGAGCACTCCAATGACCATAGCTACCAGACTCATCTGAATCTCAAGCGTAATTGCACTATAAATAGAGAGTATCCAGCAAATCACAATGCTGAACGCAGACGAGAGCACAAGAATCGGGGAATATCCCCGCCAGGTCAATCGTACACTGTGCAGGGAATCATCGCCGCTGCGTTCCACGATGTTCGAGAACAAAAACACGGCAGATCCTACAGCCAGCATTTGCAGCAGGATTTCCTTCACTGCAATAATAATGATGTGCCCCTCCCTCTCTCTCTGTCGTAATTCGATTAAAGCATAGCAAGCCAAACATTACAATATATAGTATGTTGACCCAGCATTTTCAAACCACTTATACAATACCCCTAATAATACCAATTATAAACAGAATCGCTGCGCTTCGGCCTTTTCCTGTGCAATGAGATGCCGAAACTGCCGAAAACCTTGAAGATTGGCCGTTTTTCAATATGGATTAATGGTATATTAAAGTAGTGAGTACTAACATTAGATAAAAAGGAAAGATACGATTTGAAATACGATATTATTGTAATAGGCGGCGGCTCCGCAGGTCTGATGGCCAGTGTAGCTGCCAGCGAAGACGGTGCCAGCGTACTGCTGGTGGATAAAGGCAACAAATTGGGCCGCAAACTCGGGATTTCCGGCGGCGGTCGCTGCAATGTAACCAATGCCAAAGAAATCGACGAACTGATCAAATATATTCCCGGCAACGGGCGTTTTCTGCACAGCGCACTTGCCAAATTCAGCAATATGGATATTATGCGTTTCTTCGAAGATATGGGTATTGCTTTGAAGGAAGAAGACAATGGACGCATGTTCCCGGTTACCGATAAAGCCAAAACGGTCGTGGATGCGCTGGTGAACCGTGTACGCGCCCAGGGCGTGGATATCCGGGTGAACAGCCCGGTGGCGGAAGTACTGTACGAGGATGGTAAAGTATACGGCGTGCGTCTGCGTTCGGGCGAGGTTATCCGCAGCCATGCCGTCATTGTTGCTGTAGGCGGCAAATCGGTACCTCAGACCGGCTCTGAAGGAGACGGCTATCCCTGGGCGGAAAAGGCCGGACATACGATTACCGAGCTGTATCCGACTGAAGTGCCGATCACCTCACCGGAATCCTTTATCCAGAGCAAGGAACTGCAGGGGTTGTCCCTCCGCGATATCAGCCTGACCGTATGGAATCCCAAAGGAAAAAAGCTGGTCACCCATGATGGCGATATGCTATTTACCCACTTTGGCATTTCCGGTCCGGCGGCTCTGCGATGCAGCCAGTATGTCGTCAAAGCACTCAAAAAATTTCCGGTGACCTCTGTACCGATTACCCTGGATATTTTCCCGGACAAAACAGCGGATGATATTTACCGTGAAACCCTGCAAATCGCCGAACAGGAATCCAAAAAGGCGATCAAAAATGTACTCAAAGGCTATATTCCCGAGCGTATGATTCCGCTCATTCTGCAGCGTGCGAATCTGCCGGAGGATCTGACCTACCATAACATTCCGAGACAGCAATGGATGGACATGGCTCGCCTGATCAAGCAGTTCCCGATTGCAGCGAATGGTACACTGTCGCTCAAAGAAGCCTTTGTTACTGGCGGCGGGGTGAATCTCAAGGAAATCAATCCGCAGACGATGGAATCCAAAATGACGCAGGGGCTGTATTTCTGTGGAGAAGTTATGGATATTCACGGTTATACCGGCGGCTACAATATTACCGCCGCTTTTACAACCGGGCATACAGCCGGTCAAAGTGCGGCTGCATCGCTGCAATATCAGGGATAATCTTTTCATGTGCAGACGGTACGGTAATTGATCAGTGGATGCCTGTATAACTCCTCTATGACTCCTGTACCGGCTGCCCTATCCTTATACACACCACCAATCGGAATTTGATTATCTGGCAAGCGAAAGGCAGGTAAGCATTCTTATGAACGAGCCTCAGACTCCCTGGATAAACCATCTTCCTTCTATAGAAGAATGTCGTCGTATATTCAGGTCGATCGCCATGCTGGATGCCATTTTGATACCGGAATGGGAGTATCGCTATTACTCCTTTAATTCGGTATGGGCAGAAGGTGAAGAAATGGCATCTATGCGTGACGGGGAAGGCAGTCATTATTTTGCGCTGTTCACCCGTGACGGACTGATGATCAAAGGATATGACGCCGAACAAGCTGCTTCGGGTCTCATGTTGTCAAAAGCCCAATCTATAGATCCCCTGCCCGCTGCTGTTGCTGATTTTTTGCAGGAACCGGCATTTATGGGTGAACAGACGACGTTCTGTCTCTGGTACCTGTATAGTGAGAATCGCTGGTTGTCTGATCGACCTTATACCGAGCAGGAGTGTTCGCTGCTGCAGGCATTATGGAGCGGAGCATCGTATTATCGTGAGTGGGCAGCCGATTATACCGAGACCGAAGTTCATCCGGAAGCGGTACACCGGATTTTTGCCGGAGAGCCGCTGACATCTGCTCTGATAGCACAGCTGAATCCAGAACTGGAATTCGGCGATCTGGAAGAAGATATCGAAGAAATTGATTATCCGGCGACAGCTGATTAGTTCATCGGCAATACGCGAATCCGGTATAAATACCGGCTGTTTTACTTCCCACGATCAGGCAAGGAGAACAGGCTGAATTCTGCCTGAATGATAAAGTGAAGTATCCGTTTATGGTTCATCACAAAGCCCTTTGCATAGGATAGGCAAAGGGCTTTTGCTATTGGCTGTATAATGGCTGGTCATCCTACCTTTTTCAGGCAAGAAATCTGCTGTGTTCCCGCTGCATTTCGGAATCTTACCTAGTCAGCATTTTACCTAGTCAGCAGCATGCTATCCCAGCCACCCATACGCTCCATGCTGTTCATTCAGATAACGGATCAGCGCTTCGGTATAATCGGTCTGGATCATATTGAATCCCCGCTGCTGGTGCCACTGCCAGCCTTGCTTGGGATCGATCAGTGACGCTCCATCGGTATGCCCTCCACATAGTGAATCCCACATCGTATTCACCCACAGCCGGCAATCCTGATCGATAATGGTCTGCAGTACCATCGGATGGATCAGAGCGCTGTCTTCTGTATCAAAGCAGATCTCCACCGCCTGCGGACGTACCTGTTCAAACAGCTGCTCCAGACGGTGTACTAGCGGTTCGTTGGATGAATCGAGAATATGCATATATAGCGGCGGTTTTATTTTATCCTGCAAAAAATATCGCACCTCTTCCGGAGAGGCGCTGCTTTTGAACAGGGCATGATCCACCGTATCGGTACGCAGCAGTGCTGCATAGACTTCTTCGCGAAACTCCCAGCATTTATCCAGATTAAGCATCGCTTTGCCGCGAATCAGGATCAGCGCTTCTTCCAGAGTAGGGATTGTATAATTGGTGAGCGGCTGGCAGACGCCGCCCTGATACTGGCGCAAACGAAGACTTCGCAGCTCGGCTAGCGTCATATCGGCAATTCGTCCTGTACCGTCAGTCATCCGGTCTACGGTCTCGTCGTGCATCAGTACCAGAGCTCCATCACTTGTTCGATGCACATCAATCTCAATCATATCGGCCCCGGCGACAATCGAGTACTGAATCGCCGCCAGCGAGTTCTCCGGCGCCTGCTTCCAGTTGCCGCGATGTGCAGCGACCATCATCCGTCCACGGCTGTCGAGAAAGCTGGACATTATCTCTTCAATCACAGGCCTGTATTCCTCACGCCAGATCGTCACGGAATCATCTCTCATCGCATTCAATCTCCGATTCATGTATTTACTCATATCCTTGCAGGTAATTGTTGGCAAATGACTTTCTATTACTTTACCGCTTCAGCGTTAACGGGAATAGGCATTTTTGCAATCTCTATGTAAAAGCTGGAGAACAGTTACCAACAGTATATGCACAAATTAGGACTAGATATCAACCGATTAGGCACAGGTTATCAACATGTTATACACAGCCTGAGGATAGATTTCAGTAAATTCCTGTCATTCTATACACAGGCAAATATAATTATGCAGACAAACCAAAACGAAAAAGGCTGAAAATAGCCGTTTTTGCCAAATACATTGCATATTGTAACTGAAATATTCATAAAAAGGACTGTATAGAACAGTCTGTTTATTTATACACAAGGTTATCCCCAAATTTTATCCACTTATCCACAATAAGTACACAGATTGCGCACAATGTATTTTCAGCTATTTTTATATCGTAATTGTAAAAAAATAGTTATCCACAATTTCTTTTTTATACCTGTATGCCTGCTTTTGATCCTTACATAAACGCAATTTAAGATTTAAATTTAATATTTAAAATGCCCGGCATTGTGACAAATCACATATTCTTCTATTTTAAATGGAGATAAGATAAAAATAGATCAACGTTCCGCTTTTATCCCATTAACCAATAGATTCTATAGAACTTATCATCAGAAAGGGTGACTGTATCATGATTAATATGTCTATGAACAATACCGAACAATCCATGCATCTATACCGTGTTTTCGCCAAGGCCTTCAAAAGTTTAAGTGAACATGCTGTCGCCGGAAGCAAAATCGAAGGCTTCAACTCTACTGCCTTTTCCGTTATGGAAGTACTATATTTCAAAGGCGCCCAGCCTATCCAGCAAATCGGGGCCAAGCTGCTGCTGCAGAGTGGCAATGTAACCTATGTGATCGACAAATTGGAGCACGGCGGACTGCTGCGCCGTCATCCTTGTCCAACAGACCGCCGTGTGATCTATGCGGAGCTGACAGATCGCGGACGTAATATGATGGATGAGATTTATCCCAAATACGAAGATCGTCTCAGCTATGCACTGGGCGGATTGAATACGCAGGAAAAGGAACAACTGATCTACCTGCTCAAAAAACTCGGCATGGAAGCGGAGCGTTTGTCTCCTGCTGCGCGTAAGTAAGTATTCACGCGGTACCTCTCGCTATCCCCAAAAAGCCATTTCTGTTTCGACAGCCGTATAACAGGCCGGGAAACGGAAATGGCTTTTTGATTTGCAGCTTGTTTGCATTTTGACTTGCGGAAATGGAACAGGAATATTTATCCGGCATCTATATGGAATACTTTTCTTCCACTAATCGCCCCTGCTCCAGGGTGAGCATGCGGGCTCCAGACCCTGCGAACAGCTCCGGTTCATGAGTCACGATGAGCAATGCTGCTCCCTGACTAGCCGCTCTGCGGCACAAATACAGCAGCCGATCTATTGTAAAATAATCGGCAGCCGAGCCCGGTTCATCGAGGATATACAATGGACGGGGCAGCAGGAACTGGCATACTGCCGCGAGCAGACGCTTCTGTCCTCCGCCCAGGCTATACGGGGAATCTTCACGACGTTCCAACAACCCTGCAAAACGCAGCATATCTTCCGCTTCCTTCCGGTAGGACTCGGGCAAAATATCCCGTGAACGCAGATTCAGACTCGCCCGGATCCCATATACGCACTCTTCCCACACTGTAGAAGCAACCCACTGATGATCGGGATGCTGAAATACATAACCGGTATCCGCAGCCCGGTCGTAGATAGACTGTCTGCCGGTATCCTGGCCATTACGATAGATACTTCGTACCGGAGGCTGCAGCAGACCAGACAGTAGACGGGTCAATGTCGTTTTTCCGGAGCCGTTGACGCCGCAAAGCAGCACGATCTCTCCCACATGTATAGTAAATTGAACCCCGTCCAGTGCCGGATAGGCTGCGCTACCTGAATAGCTGTACGTCAGATCGCGTACCTCTACGACAGGCTGCCTGGACACGACAGTCGCAGATGCAGGCACAGCCATACTCATTGTCTCGCTATAGTAATTATGATGCTCTTTCTCACTATGCTGATGATGCTGTTCTGTTTTTGATGTTGTCCTGGTAATAGCCTTATCTGCCTTCATGGTATGATCTGCATGGAAATTCTGATCGGTATCGGAGTAACGGGAATATCCTGCTGCAGACATGACTGCTTTGCTGGCAACAGACTGCCCTGTACGGGGCGGCAAAATATACAGCTGTTCCAACAGGCTCCGATGATGCAGCAGCAGTTCATCCGGTGTTCCTTGCAGTACGATACGTCCTTCGGACAAAATAACTACCCGACTGCAGAGCATGACTGTCTCCTCCCAGCGGGCAGATGCAGTGATCAGCGTCCCTCCCGATTGGTGCCAGTCTTCGATAATACGCAGCAAATCCTGTTTGCCCGCCGGGTCCAGACTCGCGGCAGGCTCATCCAGGATCAGTAGCTGCGGCTGTAGTGACAGTACTGCTGCCAGAGCGGTACGCTGACGCTGTCCACCGGATAGCTGATGGACCGACTCATAGCGAATCGATTGCAGATTCAGCGCCTTTGTCCAGTGATCGATGCGGCGACCGATTTCCTCTGCCGGTACGCGCAGATTCTCCGGCCCAAAAGCAATCTCGTCTTCTACCATGCCTACGACCAGCTCGGCATCCGGGTCCTGACCCAGCGATCCCATACGGCTCGCCAGCAGACCCGGTTCGGCAAACCCGGGGTCGATATCACCAATACGCACATTGCCTTCACGCTGTCCGCCGGCGATTCTCGGCAGCTGACCATTCATCACCCGGCAGAGCGTTGATTTACCACTGCCGCTGCCGCCGATAATCATCAGCCATTCTCCAGACTGAACCTCCAGCGAGATCTGCTCCAATGTGGGAGAAGTACTGTCTTCATAGGTGTACGACACTCCGCTCAGCTGGACAAACGGAATCCATTCTGTAGACATTTAGCGTTCTCTGGAGAAGGCGGCGAATCGGCGCAGTAGTCCTGTTTTGCCAATTGCTTTGCCAAAAATCACTGTCAGCATCCCGCATAGAATCACGCCGCTGGCGATCCGTACGATCATGGCGATGCTCAGTACAGTCATTCCCCATTTGGAATAACCAAACATCTGGACAGCTACAAGGAACCATATTGGTACCATCGCTCCGCCGACCAGCATCATTACACCCATGGACCAGCGGCGGTAGCGCAGCAGTCCGAAGATCAATTCGGCAATAACCATATAACAGAACGCTGCCGCGAGAGCCGAAGCGATTCCGTAAGAAGTACCGACAAAGCACTGTACCAGCGCCCCCAGTGCATAAGTGATTACAGCCGTGCCTGGTTTGCGGATAATATAATAAGCCAGCAGACCGTAGATCATATACAGACCGGTAATACTGGATGTCATAATCGGGCCGCCGATACTGCTGAGCAGCTGGTTCACTCCGGACAGATACATGGTCATTACCGCATTGGCCGTAGCCAGCAGTGCCATCAATACAATCTCCATAGTGGTAAACGACTGCAGCGTTTTATTTACGCTGCGATTCATTACATTACTCATATTGCACTTCGCTCCTCGAATCTACATTGTTAACTACATTTATTAATGTAGGTTAACAATAATGATAAGTCAATTTTTTTATTTATTCTTTAATAAAAGGTCTGCTTATTCTCATACAATCTGCATTGTCCGCTGCTCCTGCTTTTACAGGATTATATACAGCATGATCGTGATCAGCACACTTCCGCTCATCCAGTATAATGCCGATACCGGTAGAACAAATCGATGATAAAATGTGCGATCTGGATACGCTCCGAATCCTTTGGCTTCCATTGCGCCGGCAATATGCTGGATGCGGCGAATCGAACCGGTAAATACCGCTCCCATATAGTCTTTGGTTTGCAGCAGTGCTGCCCATCCCCGGGCTTTGCGTTGACTACGCAGACGACGGGCCGCCAATGCCAGCCTGGCTTCCTCACGCAGCAGCGGCAAAAAAGTCAGCGCAAGAGCCAGTCCGTAAGCAAAGCGATAAGGCACTTTTAATTTCAGCACCAGGGCGCCGACCAGTTCACGATAATCGGTTGTAAGCGACAGCGCTACCGAAGTCAGACACAGGATAAAAATACGCAGCGTCATTACCGCTCCATATTCCAGTCCTCCGGAAGTCAGCTGCAGCGCTCCCCATTGCCACCAGATATCGCCTTGTCTGACCGATAGCATGGATAAGCCAAAATAAGGAATCCCTATCGCAGCCAGTAGCCGGAGCAGCGGTCCACTCACCAGTTGACCGGCACCTATGGCTATTGCAATCCATACTACCGCAAACAGCAGCAGCTGCGGCAGTGCGTGCTCAATATGGACAGCCAGTACCGAGATACAGAGCAGCATGACCATTTTGGTCAACGGATCGATCCTGTAGAGAAACCGGCGAGACTCCGGTCTATTTTTTGTTGAACTCATGCGTTTGTCTCCATCCTTTCTTTCCATACCGCTTCCGCCACTTGTATCCTTTTGTCCAACAGGCGGAACATTCATATATTGACGAAAAACGACATTCCCGTCAATCCCCTGTTTGGTCTTCCGGCGCTGTCAGCAGCAATTCACCAAAAAAAGCGTATCCCATAAATGCATTACGGGATACGCTCTTTTTGCGAAAGAAGACAGCTGCCTCGCGGGTGATCAGCGATTAGACGACAACAGATGATTTCTGTCCCGAGCGAGTACGTTCCGGGAGGTTACCACTCTGATGAGAGACCACTTCACTGCACAGCATCGAAAGGCGCTTGCGAATTTCTTTGAGTTCTCCGATACCTGTGCCGGTGATCATATATTCCTCACCATTCGCAGTCAGCATATTCTCGGTAGTGAGATGTTCCAGCTCCTGCTTCACTTCACGATCCCCCACACGATAGCCGTGACTCTCCAGAATCGGCTGCATATCGTTGATCGTCAGTTTATGCTGAGTAGCCTGATGCAGCATATGAATTCGAATAAAAAGATTTTGTACCTCCGCGTGCATATACTCTTCTCTCCTTCCAGTGATGTGTTAAGTATGAAGGCCGTGTATCCATTCCTGGCTAAGAGTTCGTTCAAACAGGGATATAGCCGCGGCAGATCGAGCCTTTTCTGTCCTTAAGGTATTCATGCTGTACTTACCCTTGCTGCCTGTCTAATAAACAGGTTCGCTGCGCTTTATTCCAAATTTTACCTTACAGGCTTAATCGACTACTCGGCAGTCAATTACATCGTATCTTCATTTGCAAAAACACCTGTGAGCGGTATACTATCCCTATGCGCTGTTCTGCGATAATTTGGTACGGATGCAGCCAGCATGTCTGCAGTCGATCCGGCTGTAAATTTTATATCGAAAAGGTGAATCCCATGTTTGAAAATATAGCGTATTCCGGTTCCCGTGAAGAGCAGTACAGTATGGCACTCAGCCAGCTCAAAGGTCTTATTCATGACGAACCCAATCGTATTGCCAATCTGTCCAATGCTTCTGCGCTGCTGAAGCAATTCCTGACCGATACTAACTGGACAGGCTTTTATCTGTATGATGGCAAAGAATTGGTGCTTGGCCCATTCCAGGGTCTGCCAGCTTGTATCCGTATTCCGCTGGGCAAAGGGGTGTGTGGTACATCCGCAGCCGAACGCCGTACACTGCTCGTGGCGGATGTGCATGAATTTCCGGGACATATCGCCTGCGATGCTGCTTCCAACAGCGAAATTGTGGTTCCACTGGTCAAAGACGGCGAGCTGATCGGCGTAATCGATATCGACAGCCCGCTCAAATCCCGCTTTGACGAGCAGGATCAAAAGTTCCTGGAAGAGTTTGCCGAGATTCTGGTTCAGTCTTTCTAATTGCATAAGCATGTCCGTTACAGACAGCCCTGTTCATTATTCGATGAATCGGGCTATTTTTGTACAGCATGGATCCTGTTTATATTGCTTCTGTTATGTAGTTTTTGTTTCCATTTCTCCAATCCGCTGTCAGATGATAGAAATCTGGCTTACATTTTATTTTGTATTTTTATCAACTATAATGAAGATATGGCATTTTATTTTACATAATATCAGGAGGGAATAAACCGTATGTCAAAAATATTGACCCGATCTGAAGTCCCTGTCTCCTCAACCTGGAATATAAGTGATCTCTATGCAACAGAAGCTGACTGGGAAAAAGACCTACGTGCCTTGCAGCAGCTTACCGATAACATTCAATCCTATCAAGGGCGTCTGGGTGAGTCGGCGCAGACGCTATACGAATGTCTGAATCAACAGGAATCCCTGATACAAAAAGCGATGAAAATAGGCAGCTATGCCAGTCTTCAGCAGTCCGAAGACGGAACCAACCCAGCCAATATGTCCCGTGCCGCGCGTTCCGGCGATGTACTGTCCGCTGTCTACGCCCGGCTGACCTGGATCGACTCCGAGATTCTTGATCTGCCGGAAGGCACGATTACACAATATGTTGCCGGATATCCGGCACTGGCCGTCTATGAACGCAGCCTGAATCTGCTGCTGGATACACGACCGCATCGTCTGTCACCCGATGTGGAAGCAACCCTGGCAGCTATGGGCGAAGTGACTGGCGCTCCTTATCGGATCTATCTGCGCAGCAAGCTGGCAGATATGACGTTTGACGATGCTGTCGATCAGCAGGGTCAGGTGCAGCCTGTTTCGTTCCGGCTGTATGAGAATGCTTATGAGGTATCGCCGGATACCGAGCTGCGGCGCAGTTCATTTGCATCCTTTACCCGCACGCTAAGCCAGTATCGCAATACGATAGCCGAGACCTATGCCACCGAAGTCAAAAAGCAGATCGTACTGGCTCGTCTGCGCGGCTATGAATCGGTCACCGATATGCTGCTCCAGCCCCAGCAGGTGACACGCGATATGTACGATAATATTCATAATGTACTGCTTCGGGAACTGGCCCCTCATATGCAGCGGCTCGCCCGGCTCAAACAGCGCGTACTGGGACTGGACCGCATGACTTTCTGCGATCTCAAAGCACCGCTGGACCCGGACTACAACCCGTCGGTGTCTTTTGCAGAAGCGGAAAATACGGTCAAGGAAGCGCTCCAGATCATGGGAACGGAATATATGGCTATTATGGAAGAAGCCTTTTCTTCCCGCTGGATCGACTATGCGGATAATGTCGGCAAATCGACCGGTGCTTTCTGCTCTTCCATTTACGGGGAACATGCCTATATTCTGATGGCATGGGCAGACAATATGCGCAATGCTTTTACCCTGGCGCATGAGCTTGGACATGCCGGACACCTGACGCTGGCTGCCCGTAATCAGCGTCTGTCCAATTATCGCCCGTCGCTCTACTACATTGAAGCACCATCCACCATGAATGAACTGCTGCTCGCCGATCATCTTATGAAAAGCTCGCAGGATAAGCAGCTGCGCCGCTGGGTTATCCTGCAGCTGCTGAGCACGTATTATCATAACTTTGTCACTCATTTGCTGGAAGCCGAGCTTCAGCGCCGGGTATACGATGCCGCTATGCATGGGCAGGCGATTACGGCAGACTGGCTGTCTGCTACCAAAGGCGAAGTGCTGGCCGGCTTCTGGGGAGATACGGTCGAGATCGATGAAGGTGCTCGCCTGACCTGGATGCGTCAGCCGCATTATTACATGGGACTCTATCCATATACGTATGCTGCCGGACTCACTGCTTCTACAGCAGCTATGCAGCAAATTCGCGATGAAGGTCAGCCTGCTGTGGATCGCTGGCTCACCGCACTCAAAGCAGGCGGATCATTGCCACCTCTGGAACTGATGCAGCTGGCAGGCGTCGATATGTCCGGACCACAGCCTATTTCGACCGCTGCTGATTATGTCGGCTCCCTGATCAGCGAGCTGGAATCCCTGTACGAATAATTGGTAAATAGCACCGAGAATCGTAGCGCCCAATCATCTCCGGAGTAAACACCATTTGCTTATTTTAATAAACATCCACTAGCTGGTGACCTCAACTATCCATACTGCATTTCGAGCAATGCAGTCATGGATAGGCAGGCACCAGCTTTTTAGTTATCTCGTATTTTGTATGTATATCTGGTGATTCTGTTACATTTTGAACCTTTATTATCCATAGGTAGACAGATATTTAACGTTTTTTATCTCTAAGTAAAGATTTTTTTCGAAAAAGGGGTTGATTTATGAAGAATATGTAGTATCATTAAAAAAGTAAGTAACAAACATTTACATACAACCAAGGAGGATTATCCAATATGTCTACTGAATTTATGAAAGCTCTTGAGAACCGCCGCTCTATCTACGTGATCAGCAAAGAATCGCCTATCGAAGACAGCAAAATCCAACAAATCGTTGAAGAAGCTGTTAAATATACACCGTCTTCCTTCAACTCCCAAAGCGCACGCGTTGTTGTACTGCTCGGCGAACAGCATGATCGCCTGTGGGATATTACGACCGAGACACTGCGCGGTATTGTTAACAACGAAGAAGTATTCCAAGCAACCGCCGACAAAATGAACATGTTCAAAAACGGCTACGGAACTGTACTGTTCTTCGAAGACATGGATATTATCGCCAATCTGCAAAACCAATTCGAAGCTTATCGTGACAACTTCCCACTGTGGGGACAACAGGCTAACGGAATGCTTCAACTGGTTATCTGGACAGCTCTGGAAGCAGAAGGTCTGGGCGCTACACTGCAGCATTACAATCCAGTTATTGATGAAGAAGTAAAATCCACGTGGAACATTCCTGCTCAATGGCAAATGGTTGCACAAATGCCTTTCGGTAAACCAGCTGCTCCTGCAGGCGAGAAAACATACCAACCGGTTGAAGAACGCGTGAAATTTTTCAAATAATCTATTGATATAATGTATTGCAAATATCATTAGAATTAAAAAGGACCTGCCTTTTCCTGAGGCAGGTCCTTTTTGGTATGCTTTTCTGATATGCTTCATCGGAAATGATCGGATAGAGCATGATATGCACGGTGTACCTGTATGCGGTTCGTTATCCGCGTCTACAGTGCATACTCTATATCCAGCCAGCATCAATCTCCTACTGTACTGCCATCCTGATACTGGGTACGAATACGCAGTACATTACCGTCTTTGTCCAGATCCAGGCGCACGGTTGTACCCTGCAGCTTCTCGTTATCCGGATCTTTTTGTGCTTCGTATTGAGCCGACTTGGTATAGGTCATTTCTTTTTCACCCTGCTTGATCACGACCTGGGTATCTGTCTGGGACACATACATACCTACAATATCCTGCTGGGAGTTATCCGCATCGTCTGCTTTGTCAGCAGGCTGTGCGACTGTAATACTGCCATCCTGTGCACTCAGGGTTACACTGATTTGCTGACCGGGAAGGTCGGTAGATGGCGGCAGAGCAGATGCCGGCTCGTACGAGTTGCTTTTCGGAATAATCAGCTGTTTGCCGTTAACATCCAGCGTCATCGTATCTTCATTCTCCGCTACATACTTACCCACTACATTATAGTCCGAGTTGGGATCACTTTTGTTGGGATCGGAAGAATACTGGCGATAGTCGGTTTCCGTTGTCTGCGGATTCGAGTTATCCTGTCCGGTATCATCCGGTTTGGACTCGGAGGCACTCTGTGCGGCAGAAGTAGGATCATTGCTTTTACTTTCCTGTGTATCGCTGCAACCTGCTATTACGCCGGATAGCAGAAGCGCAGCAGCTGCGCTCATTGTTAAAGACTTCATCATCATGACAAGCCCCTCTCTGTAATCTCCGTTACGGGATCAATTTACACACTCACATGTTCCTTTACCCCAAATCCGGGTAGTTCCAAACCTTAACTTAGAGGGGCTGCCCTGCCTGAGGTAGTCCAAAAGCTGCTGCCAACTGCTCAATAGCGCGCATCCGGTTCGCAAATCCGTACATCAACGGCAGCAGGAGCACTTCGTCTGCTCCATAGTCTGCAGCCAGCGCTTCGATACCCTCGCGTACGCTGTCGGCGGTACCTACCATCATCCGGCGGCGATTGCGGGCTATAACTTCCAGATCTCCTATCGTATAGTCATAAGACTGAATCGTTGCCGGAGCCGGAAAAGAAGAACGACGCTGTCCCTTGTTCTCCGACATCAGCAGCCAGTGATCCCAGCTTCGTGCCAGCTGCTCCGCTTGCTCTTCGGTATCCGCTACCGTCACGAAAATACCGACTATGCCCCGCGGCGCCGGCAGGGAAGCCGAAGGCCGGAAATTGGCCCGATACTGCTGCATCGCAGCGATCCCTATCGATGATGAATTAATAAAATGGGCAAAAGCCAGCCCGATTCCATGTGCCGCTGCCAGCTCGGCTCCTCCGCGTCCGGTACCCAGCATCCACAGCTCCGGCTGCGTGTCGATGATCGGTGTTGCTTTGAGACCGGGAAAGCGATGATCTGCCGGCTCCTCATCATTCAGATAACGGATCAGATCGATCAACTGCTGCTCGTAGGAAACAGCTTCGGTACGTCCTTCATTGAGAGCCTGTTTGCCGATCCGACCGGCTCCGGCGGCTCTGCCGGCTCCAAGATCGATTCGTCCCGGATGCAAAGCCTCCAACATGCGAAAATTCTCTGCGATTTTGTAGGCACTATAATTCGGCAGCATGACTCCGCCCGATCCGATGCGAATACGGTCGGTCTGATCCGCCAGATGCATCATCAACAGCTCGGGATTACTGCCAGCAAGCGGCGGCAAATAATGATGCTCTGACACCCAGAATCGGTGATAGCCCAGCCGATCGGCTGCGCGCGCCAATTCGGCGGTTTGCTGCAGCGCTGTCCGATCATTGCTCCCTTCGTCTACAGGAGAATAATCCAGTATCGATAATGAAATCATGCGTCATTCCTCCTTTTCCAACAGTAATGTCCATTATTTACCATGTTTCGCTATAGGGATAATGCGTTACATTCACATAGGCGTATAGATTCCTAAATACAGATATTATTTTTTACGATTCCTAAAATATTATCAGCAACTAATTCTATATAATCGTGTATAATGAATCAAATGCGTTTTACATAAAAAACCAGCAGAGAAATATTCACCCTTTCTGTGCTGCGGGGGGCTTTATACCGTCATCTATTGTTAAATTCATATATAAAGGAGCTACTCATGAACATATTTAAGAAAGTAAGTATGTTATTTCTTACTTTAACCATTTTACTGCCAGGTTTGTTTGGATTTCATTCGGTTTCCGCTGCGGATATGGGCGCGGCTTCGGATACAGCAGTGTCTGCGGCAGCACCGGATTCTGCTCCTACAAGTGTACAGTCCGATACGTACGGTCAGACAGGCAGCGGAGGTACGGATACCTCGCCAGGTACATCTACGCCGCCCGGGAATACGGATACACAGCCTCCTGTAACTCCCGAAGATCCGGCTACTGATACATATCAGAACATTATTACCCGGATATTCCTTACGGATGCCAACCTCAATGAAATTAATGGTCAGGTCAACCCTGACACCCAGATTGACCCGAATGCACCGGTCTATCTGAATTATGAGTGGGCATTGCCGGATAATGGCTCTTTCCACAGCGGATCTACTTTTGAATTCGATCTGCCATCTGCTTTTCAGTTATACAATGATATCAATAATGTCCCGCTGCAGTTTGAAGATGGAACTGTAGGCAGCTTCAGTGCTACACGCAGTGGACATGTGACGATGACATTTAATGATACGATTGAACAATACTCGAATATTCACGGAACGATGCAGTTCCGCACCGCATTCAGCCAGGAAGTGATTCATGGCAGCACCGAGGTACAGATTCCGGTGCCGTTGAATGGAGACTCCAACTTTATTCTGGTGTATTTCAAACCGGATAAAGGAACGTCTATCAGCAAGCGTGGTCAAGCACTGGATCAGAGTCATATCCAGTGGACGATTGATGTGAATACGACCAAGGAAAAAGTCGAAAATGCTGTAGTTACCGATCCTATCGCTGCAGGCATGTCTTTGGATACAAGCTCTATTCAGGTACACGAGCTGAATGTCAATGTAGATGGAACGACAACCCGCGGACAACAGCTGACATCCGGCTATCAACTGGAATCGGACAGCAGCAGCTTCAAGCTGACATTCGACCCGGTAATCCGCTCTGCCTATCGCATTACGTATGTTACGGATATTACAACTGACACACAGAGCAAATTTACCAATACGGCATCTTTTGCCAGTAACAAAGGTACACTGACTGCCAAAGCGGAAGTTTCTGTCGAACAGAAATTCCTGACCAAAAAAGTGGAAAGCTATGATGAACAGACCGGTATAATCTCCTGGTCGATCGGCTATAATCTGAGCAGCCGCTCGATTCCTCAGGATCAGGCGACACTGCAGGATCGGTTTAACGCCAGCCAGCAGCTGGTGACCAATTCGATCAAGGTGTACAATACGAACACCAACAGTCTATTGAGCGAAGGTCAGGACTATACTATTACACAAGCGCCTGTCAAAAATGGCCGTACCGGATTCGATCTGAAATTCCTGTATGCGATTGATTCTCCTTACACGATCAAATATCAGACTCAACCGATCAATCGTGTAGATAATGATGAAAAAGTAAGCAATACGGTAACCTCAGGCGGAGTCAGCGATAATGCCTCCCAGGTCATCAAAAATGTGGTCTTTACCAAAGCACTGGTGGATGCCAACTATGTACGCAAGGAAGCAACCTGGATGCTGTCGCTTAACCGTGATGGTTATGCAATGTCCAATGTGATCATCAATGATACCTTCCCGAATGGCGGACTGGAATTCCAGCCGGATTCCCTGCAAATCCTAAATGCGGATGGCAGTGAATACCCTGCTTCCGACTATACAGTGAGCAGCGAGAATGGACGATCCGGATTCAAAATTACATTTAATGAAGATATTACTGCTCCATTGACGATTATGTATCGCACCCTGTTCGATGTCGAATGGAAAACGAACAAAACCGATACTTCCTTTTTGAACCGGGCGCAGCTGTCCTGGATTGAAAATGGAAAAACACGGACAGACGATGCAGAAGCACGCTTCTGGCCGGATAGCATGACAATCAATAACGGTTCCAAAGACGGCTCCTACAATGCAACGACCAAACAGGTTACCTGGAATATCAAAGCCAATTACAGCAGCCGTCAGCTGACCAATGCATATATCGAAGACATGCTGGAGCCGGGTCAATCGTATGTGCCAGGTTCACTGCAGGTCAATCATATGAATCTGGTCGGTGTATGGAACAGTGTAACCCGCGGCAAAACGGTAGCTCCGTCCGATTATCAGGTGGTACTGCCTGCTGCTGGTGAAGACGGTGGCAAGCTGCAGGTACGATTCAACAAGCCGATTAATTCACCGTACTGGATTACCTTTAAAACAACGGTGGAGAATCATATCGTAAAACCGACGATCCGCAACAATGCGATGCTGCACAGTGACGAGGCTGTCTATCCATGGGCCGCATCTGTCAGTATCCCCAAAGGCGGAGAATATGTATCCAAAACCGGTACACAGGACGGCGACAAAATCTATTGGACTGTCTACATTAACCGTGGACAATCCTATGTAGAAAATGCTCGCATTACCGATCAACCGACACCTAATCAGATTTTGCTGACCGACTCCTTTAATTTGTACTCAGCGAGTGTGGCGAGTAACGGTGGATTAGCCAAAGGAGCCAAACTGGTACGGGGTACCGATTATAAGTTAACTATTACTTCGGGCAGTCCCGAGAAATTCGAACTGTCTTTCCTGAAGCCTATCCGCTCGGCCATGATTCTGGAGTATTCGTCCATGATTACGGCAGAAGACAGAGAGCAGATCGGTAATACGGTACAATTTGCCGGAGACGGTGTTACGACCGGTACGGTAGATACAAGCAAGGAAATCACTGTCCGCACTTCCTCGGCTTCCGGTACAGGAACCGGTGTAGTCGGCAATCTGGTAGTCAGCAAAGTCGACAAAGATGATCCTTCGCTACCGCTGGAAGGTGCAACCTTTGTATTGCAGGATGCTGCCAAAGCTAAACCAGCTATCAAATTGACTACCGATCCGCAGGGTCGCGCTTTGTTCACCCGCCTGCTGTATGGCAAATACACGCTGCAGGAAACAAGTGCTCCTGCAGGTTATATACTGGACTCCACTGTACACACGGTGACGATTAATTCCAGTATCAAGCAGTCCAACAATGCGGTATTCCTGACCTTGACGAATACCAAGCAACCGACCGTACCTCCGGGTACGCCGGATAATCCAGGTACACCAGACAACCCTGGTAATCCAGGTAATCCAGGCACTCCCGATAATCCGGGCACGCCAGGAACACCTGACAATCCAGGTAGTCCAGATAACCCGGGTACACCGGATAATCCAGGCACTCCGGGTACGCCGACAGACAACAAGCCAGATAAAGACAAGCCTGGCACACCGTCTACTCCACCGGGAGGTACCAATCCATCAGGAGGTACGCCTGTAAACGAACCAACGATTCCGGTTGAAGATGAACCCACCCCATCGGGTACAGTTGATCCAACACCGTCTAATCCATCGGTTCAGCCGGAGACACTGCCTCCGGTACCGGGTAATCCTTCAGAACCGGAAATTCCGGTACCGGATGAACCTGTACCAAGTGGTACCGTTCCACCAGCACCTGCTCAACAACCGGATATCCCGGTCAATGAAGAGCCTGTGCCAAAAGGAACAACACCGCCGGAGCGTACTCCTTCCCAGCAGCAGCAACCAATGCTGCCACAGACAGGGGAATCAAGCCGTATGCCATTCTGGCTGACCGGTGCAGCGCTGCTCGTAATGGGTGTTGTATTGCACCAGATGCAATCGGCACGTCGACGTTCCGAAGGACGCGGCGGCTCCAACAAATAAACGCATATTCTTTTAAATAAAAGCACCTGTTGTTTGTTCGATGAATAGAACTCATCGTATACAGACAACAGGTGCTTTTTCATTTGCAGCATTCTAGATTTTCAGCATATAACTGAGATCGGAAGCCGGAGTTGGATAAGCGTACAGTACTTCACGCATCTGATCGATCGTGAGATGAAGACGAATCGCTATAGCAAAGTAATTAAGCATCTCATCGGCCTCACCACTCAACAGATGCGCTCCGAGAATTTGCCGACTGGATGTATCGATAATAATTTTGGCCATGGCCGTTTGTTCATTCGTGCGCTTGTACGTATACCAGGTTGATGTATCAAACGTATTGATCGTCACCCGATCACCCAGCTTGCGGGCTTCTTCTTCGGTCATGCCGATAGCACCCAGCTTGGGAATCGTAAAGGCTATGCTCGGCATTGCCCGGTAATCCGGCTTGCGTGTATTGCCATGGAGCAGATTGTGGGTAGCCACCTGCGATTCCAGACTGGCCAGCGGGGTAAGCGGCAGCCCAGGCGAGTCCGTACAATCTCCTGCAGCGTATACTCTGGGGTTGCTGACGCTCTGCATATACTCGTTAACATGAACCCCTTTTTTGCCGAATTCGACTTTTCCCTGATCCAGCTGGATGTCCATAATATTCGGTACTCTACCGGCGCCATGGACGACCAGACCGCATTCCAGACGCAGCTCCTGATTCCCTTGCTCTCCATCCTGCTGATTGGCACGGATCATATAACGTGCCTGATTCGCTGTGCCTTTTGTCAGCTGCTCTGCGCCGGATGGCTGCGAATCTGCTGCCACCTCGCCTTCCAGCTGTTCTATCGACTGCAGCGATGTATTCAGATGGATATGGATACCGATCTCCCGGCTTCGCTGCACCAGTTCCTGCACCAGTTCCGGATCGAATCCTTTGAGTGGCTGCTCATCCTTGTGCAGAATATGTACCTCTGCACCTGCGCGGGCAGCAATATGGGCAAATTCAAAAGAAATGTATCCGCCACCAACGAATACCAGCGGAGACGGCAGCTGTTCCAGATTCAGAAAATGGTCGCTGTTCGCCAGATACTGCTCGCCTTCCACCGACAATGGTGCAGGCTTGGCACCCGTAGCGATCAGAATATGTTTGCCGGTCAGTCGATGACCGTCTACATCTATCGTGTCTTCACTGACAAATTTGGCGTGACCATGAAAAGTATGAATGCCTGCATCCTTGAGCTTTTTCTCATGGGCACCCGGAATATAGTCTGTAAATGTATGCTTGAAAGCCATTAAATCCGGCCAGTTGATCCGGACGCTGTCCTGTAGTCCTTTGCCAATCATTCGTTCGGTACGATCGACCAGCTCGGCTGCTCCGACCAGTACCTTTTTGGGATCGCATCCGCGCAGTGCGCAGGTGCCGCCATATTCGCGTGAATCTACAATCGCAACTTCCCAGTTTTGTTCGCGGCATGCCTGGGCGGTAGCTGCGCCTGCACTGCCGGTACCGATTACAACCAGATCAAAAGTCTGTTCCATGGATTATCGCCTCATTTATATAAATTCAAGTCACCTGGTTACAGTCACTCTTCTATTCTTTTAAACTACAAATGAGGACAGCAATCGGTGCCAGCTATCTTGCAGGGTTGCGCAACACCTGATTCGGCAGTCATAGGCTGCTACCCGGCCTTTTCTGACGGCATCTGAGACTATTCAACCAATTTGGCAAATATTCGATGCGATCTGTAATAATCTTGAATTTCTTACCTTTTCAGTCTTTCTTTTTATTGACCTCACGTGTTAAATTGTAAAAATAATCTAATAAATACATAATAGAGGGGTAACTTACATGAAAAACAAACTACTGCTGACCTTGATGCTCGCAGCATTGGTCACCGCTTCTTCCGCACTGCCTGCCAGTGTAACTTACGCAGCGACAGACGATGCACCTGACGGCAACTATACGATGGATCTCACTACCTCTGCAGATGGCGCGGCAGATAACTCGGCTGCGGCTGAAGAGAGCGCGGACAGCGATACGTACGGAGATGAAGACAGCTGGGCTGACGCTGATCCAGCCCTGGTCGAAGAAGCTTCCGGTTTCCTCGATTACTCCGATCAAATGGACCCGCTATTCACGTATGAGACCAAAGCATGGGATGCCTACAACATCAATGAATACGTAAAAAGCTCCAACCGCAAACAGGAATACAAGTTGATGACCTACACAGTCGTACCCAACTACACCAAATTCGTATCCGGTATCAAACTAATCAAACCACAAAATAGCGAACTGGCCAAAATTCATGCCAAATATGTAAAAGGCGCTTATCTGGAGCTGGAAGGATTTGTACTGTACAAAAAATATGTATCCAGTGCCAAGCTCGATGATGCAATCCTCAAAAAATCCAAACTCAAGCTGCAAGCAGGCGGGAAATTGATCGATCAGTTCAACACGGAAATCGACAAATATATTACCAAATTCGACGCGCTGCAATAATGATCGGTATCCTACATTATCCTATCTATGGACCAAGGAGCGAATAGAATGATAAATCGGAAAACACTATTTGTGCTGACTCTCTCTTTGCTGCTGACAGGCACCAGTCTATTTTCTGCCCGTGCTGTCCACGCTGCTGACGAGTCAGCTTCCAGCAGTTCTGCGCCTGCAGCAGATACTACCAGTAATGATCTGAGCGAAAATAATGACAGTCAGCTCGCAACCGAAGTCAATCCGTTGCCGGATTATCTGCGTCAGATCCAAAAGATTGATTCCTATGAAGACAAAGCGGTAAAAACCTATAATTCCTATCGTTATGTGACATCTTCGAATCGCAAAAAAGCGTATGCAGCCATGAGCAATATCGTCGTGCCCAACTACACTCAATTTGTGATCGGTCTCAAGCAAATCAAACCGGAAGATCCGCAGCTTGCCAAAATTCATGGCAAATATATCAAGGCGACTTCCCTGCAGCTGCAGGCGCTGACGTTGTTCCAAAAATATGTCTCCACTCCCCAGCTCAATGCCGCTACCCTCAAACAGGCTAACCTGAAAGTCGATGCCGGTATCAACATGCTAAAAGAGTATCGGAACGATATAGATCAATATGAGGAACAATTCAAATAAGCTACAGAACAGAATGGAAATACGATAGCACAACTCTATCAATCAAAAGCCCGGATCATGCTCTTCCTGTCAAGGAATGAATGATCCGGGCTTTTGTCTTTATACTAAGTCAGGATGGATTAAGCTGGATGCAGTACAGTGTTATCGATAATGTTCCACGTTACATTTCCATCTGCGCTAAAATCATAACAGCCGCTCCTACAGATACGGCATTTTCCTGCAGTACTCCTCTGGAAAAGACCGGCTGAAGACGTTCTTCACCATAGATCTGCTTTTTCGCCACAGCGATAGCTGTATCATAATAACCCTGATCCGCATTGATGAGTGCACCGCCCAGAATAACTTTTTCGGGCTGCAGGGTATTGATCAGATTGGCCAGGCCGATACCCATATAACCGGCCGATTGGTTGAACAGTTCCCGCAGGACAGGATTACCGCTTCGCAGGGCATCCACCAGCGTATCAAAGTGGATCTGTTCCGGCTGCAGAGGCTGTCCGTCCCTGGTAAATTCCATCCCCATCCGGCTCCGCTGACGTACCTGCTGCTCCAGTGCCTGAATCGATACATAGGCTTCCAGCGCCCCATAATTGCCCTGCTCCTGCAGCCTGGCGCCGCCAGCTTGTACGACCATCTGTCCTACAGCACCTTCTTTGTCCATTGCACCGCGTACCAGTTGGCCGGAGGACAGAATCGCCGAGCGAATCCCTGCTCCTGCATTAACATACAGCATATGCTGTATATTGCTTTCGCGCATCGCCCAGTGTTCTCCGATAAGTGCCGTATTCGCTCCGTTATCCAGCACAGCCGTCAGACCGGTACGTTCGCTCAGCATCCTGCAAATATTCACATTCTGCCAGCCAGCCGCCGGGAAATAGGCTGGATTCAGGATCGTTCCCTGTTCATGATCCAGCGGACCGACAGCGCCAATCCCGATTCCCATAATCCGCTGACGGCTCAGATGCCGCTCGGCCAGCGCTTCCTGAATACGTGCGGCTACATAGTCTGCCAGCACTTCCGGTTCCATCTGTTCATCCATCTGCCAGCGATGCGTATACAGTGCATTCATTCGCAGATCATACAGTCCGAGTACCGAATAGATACGGGAAATATCCAGTCCAAAAATATAACGATGGCCTGCATTGATCCGGTATAATGTCGGTCTTCGCCCGCCGGTGGAAGGGCCCAGGCCGGATTCCACAATCCATCCTTCATGCAGCAGTTCATCGAGCGTACGATTCAGACTGCTGCTCGTAATATCGATATCTTTCATCAGTTCAAGCTTATAAACGTCATCCTGAACGGCTATCCGGTCATATACCTGCCGTTTTAACGTTTTGGCTGTAGTCTGATACACAATCATTCATTCTCCCGTCCATGATAACATTGGCTGCACGCAGCACTTGATTCTATTGTAGCTTCCGAACTGCCGAATAACCACCCGTATCTTGTTTGTGCGACTTTGACAAGGTTGAGGCTTCTTTTGGCTTGATCTCGATCATAATACGTGTCACATAATCCTCTTTGTCCTTTGCTGCTACATCATCGATCAAGTATTCTTCATACAGAAACTCACCGGTCGACAATCCCTGCTGCTCAATCCACCGAAACATAGCCTCATACGTATCGCCCATCCGTTCGTAGCTGCCATGATGGTAGCCGATGGCATACCATCCCTTGGGCTTAATAAATATATTCAAATCTTTGCGCTTGCTGGCCGTCTTCACGAAGAAATAAAAGCCTGGCTCTTTGTTTTCCAGAAGATCTACGACTGAAGTCATCGTGCCAATAAATGAAGACGCATCAGACTGGGTCAAGCGATCAAATTGCAGAAATTGGTTCGTCCATTCCAAATAAAACGTACCCGAATCTTCTTCCATGATCGGCCCGCTTCGAATCAGCCTCTCTTCTTCATACTCTGCCAGTTTGAATTGCCCTGGTTTCGCAGCAATTCCCTCTTCCGCCAGAACGATAGTCTCTTTCAGCATTTTGTGAATATTCTGCAGCTTCTCAATCTCCTGCTGAATATGGGGCAGTTCCAGATTCGCCATATCAATCATATGCTGCGGTGTCCGATTATTCATATATTCGCGAACCTCTTTCAGAGGCAGCTTCAATTCTTTTAATGCCTGTATCAGTAAAAATACATCTAATTGATGATGGGAATACGAGCGGTATCCTTTCTCATCCGTGAAAGCAGGCTTGAGCAGATCAATATCATCGTAATGGAACAATGTGCGTTTGTTGACGCCACATAACTTTGCAAACTCTCCGGTTGTCAGATAAATCTCTGTGTTTCCTTTTTCCATAAGCCCTCCTTGACTATCCCGTTACGGTATACCTTATTGTAAACAATATGAATAGATAAAAGGAGATTAAATACTATGCTTCATGTTCAAAAGAACATCTTGGATGTTTTATTTATCTTTTCTCAGGTCCAGGCTGTTCTCCGCTACATTCAGTTCCCCCAAATCAGACGCAGGCACTTCATCCTGACGAGGAGAAATCAAATATGACCTCATTGTTTAAAAATCGTGTTTTTATGATCGTGGCCAGTGCCGATCTTCTTCAGCAGATGGGTATCTGGATTCGTAATATGGCGCTCTTGTTTTATGTGATGGAGCAAAGCGGCAACAATCCGGTTGCAGTGTCCTTGCTGACCGCATTAGAGTATCTGCCGATCTTCTTGTTCTCGCTGATCGGAGGCACATTCGCCGATCGCTGGAATCCCAAAAAGACGGTGATTATAGGCGATGCGCTGAGTGCCCTTTCCGTCCTGTTAATCCTGCTGCTGGTGCTTGCCGGTCACTGGCAGGCTGTATTTGTCACTACTGTTGTATCGGCGATTGTCAGTCAATTTTCCCAGCCCTCCTCCTCTGTTCTGTTTCGGCAGCATGTTCCCATCGAGCAGGTGGGCAGCGCTGTCGGAATCACGCAGAGCCTAATGGCGATCTTTACTATTCTGGGACCTGTGCTGGGTACATTCATCTATACCCAGTTAGGTCTGTATGCTTCATTAATCGCATTAATCATCGTTTTTCTGGCTGCAGCAGGTATTCAGCTTCTGTTGCCAGATTCCAAGCGCGAAGCGAAGCAGGAAGCCACTTCTCCCTGGGCAGATCTCAAAGAAGGACTTCATTATATATGGGAGCGCTCGAATCTTCGCATTACTGCCGTATTATTCCTGATCAGCGGACTTTCGATCGGATTGACGCAGCCGCTGGATGTATTTTTGGTCATTGAACGACTGGGTTTGCCCAAAGAAGGCGTACAATGGCTGACTGCTTCCGAAGGAATCGGTATGCTGATTGGTGGACTTGTCGCCGTACTCCTCTCCGGTTGGGTCGGCCGCCATCGCCGGGGCGTGATGACCGGTATTATGCTGATCTGGTCATTGCTGACCTTTATCGAGGTGCTGTCTGTATGGACGCTGGTTACTGCAGGCGCACGTGTATTATCGGGCTTATGCGGTGCATTTTTTGAAGTCATCTTTACGGCGTTCATGATTCAGGAAGTGAAGCAGGAATATATCGGACGTGCCAACGGCGTGATGATTCCCCTGATGATGGCGGGAATACTGCTCGGTACCGGTATCTCCGGCGTACTCATGAATGTCTCTTCATTATTTGTCGTATATGGTCTGTCTTCCTTACTGACATTGTCCTGTTGTGCACTGACTCTCAGACTCAAGCTTGAAACAACCAGCTTGAAGCTAACGAGCCGACAATTCACACTTTAATTCTTAAACGGTAGGCTCTGTGCATTCCTTTCTTCCTGTATACATTGCTCTGACAGGTAGAGCCTACCGTCTTTCTTTTCTATTCAAATGCATAATAGATCTTCCATTTTCCTTCCAATATGCCGATAGATATAAAGGAGACTACTATACATAGATTTAAAGGAGAGAAAGAATTGAATAATAATCGTCTACTCACAGGAATACTCAGTATTGTATTACTGATCTCTGCCATGCTAACTTTACCATCGCCGGCTTCGGCAGAATCTGATGCAAACGCTGCATCAGTTCCAGCTATTACGTACGAAGATATTCTGAACTACCCTGAATTGCAAACTGCGTTAAAACAATATCTGAGCGATTATCGTGAACTGGTAGAACCGGATATGCTGGATGCTTATGATGATTACGTATTGTATCTGACTACCATTATAAAATACCGGAAGTATGAAGCGTTGGCCGGCAAATCCTATGAACAACATCGGGTAGATTCTGTAAAAACACGGGTCCAATCCTACAACGCCATGACGCAGACTATTATTCCCAATTATCAGCGATTTATTTATTTGATAAAAACTATAAAACCGGCAGAGCCCCAACTAGCCAAACTCCATCAGCAATTTATCAAGGGTACGATTCTTCAGTTGGAAGGCTTTAAATTGATGCGTGAATACCTCAGCAAAGCCAAGCGTAATGATACTCTTTTCTATAAAGCAAATAACAAAATAAAAGCCGGTAAAACGATAATTGATCAGCACAATGCAGCAATGATGAAATATGCAGCCCAGTTCTAAGATCTAATTGCTCTCCGTCATACCGATAATTTTCTTTAGGCTTTTGCAGTCATTTCATGCTGCAAAAGCCTTTTTTGTATATATGCCAAATTTGAACCTTCTTCCGATTAATGGTAAAGTCTACCTAAACATCTATGTATTATGCAAAAGGAGAAAGATTACATATGAAGAAATATACGCTACTGCTACTGACACTGGTTATGAGCACGTCGCTACTGGGCTGTACACAGCAAAGCAGCAAGCCAGCAAGTAACAACGAACCAGCAGGTGCAAGCGGAACAGAAGCTGCCGCAACGACAACTACGACCGCCCCTGCAGCGACGACAAGTGAACCTGCTGCTGCCGGCAAACAAGGAGACACAGTAAACGAAGAACAGCTCAAAGCAGCGATTGAAGTCGCCAAAAAGTACAAAGAAACGGAATACACTGTACCTGATTACACCAGTCTGGATCTGGAGTTCGAAATTCCAAAGAAAACAACAGATCCGGTGAAGCTGCCACCTTCTATGCAGCAACAGTATGACAATTTGCTTCAATATGCGACCCAGACAGCCATGGATAACAGTTTGCGTAATCGTCTTATTGATCTTCCACTGCAATTGGCTGTGAAGGAAAAATCGCCTATCAGTCCGCAGCATCTGGAATTCCATGCTGATCCGGTGCTCAAGGTAAAAGGTATTCTGGAGATCGACTATACAATGAAAGTACAGCTGGATCGAACCAAAGAACAACTCCCTCTGCAAGGTACCGTGCAGCTGCAGCAAATCGATGGAACATGGAAAGTTATCAATGATAAGTATGACTCTGATGATCGCAATAAACTATTCACTCGCAGGACGCCAATCAGCAAACCATAGTAAGCGCATATACAAATACACCCGGAAGAGTCTTATACTCTTCCGGGTGTATTTGTGCATCTGCCCGGGTTCATTATAGAACCTGGCGGATTTTTGACGACGTCCTGCTTTGCCTCAGTTAGAATTCGGATTTCCTGCAATAATCAGTCTGCGATTATTTGCGTGTAACGGTATATCCTTTGTTTTCGAGCAGTTTGATAATACCGTCATTGCCCAGATAATGGGCTGCTCCGACGACGACAAAGTACTGCTGGTTATTATTGCTTTTCAGATAGGTATCGATCTTGTTCGCCATATTGATATTACGGTCAACCAGGATCGCTTTGTGGTATTCCGGCTCTACCATCGAGCTGTTGGTCACTTCCATCAGCGCTTTTTCATCACCGGTTTTCCACATTTCACCCAGCTCTTTCTCATGATCATCGGCTGGCTGGTTCTGCTTGTTGTCATCAAAGGAAGCCAGTGTGGAATACAGCAGCTTTTCCTGCAATTCATCCGAGAAGTTGTTCAGCATCCGAAGCTGCGATTCTTCGGTCTCCAGTCCAATTACCGGAATATCCTTGTCTTCTGCCTTTTTGATAAAATGCAGATCAATTCCCAGATCGGCGTCATATCCGGAATCATCCGGCGCAAACGATGAGACGATCATTTCCGCGACCCAGGGCTTAAAGCGATCCAGCGCACCAGACTTCATGTCGTTGGCCTCTAAAATCCGGCCAAGCTTCTCGTATGTATAGGTGGAAATATGATTGCGGAGTGTGCTTCCATCATGGTACATGCCTGTATCCAGTACATGCTTCTGGAAGTCTTCCGATGTGTCTTTGGTAATATCGACTTCTACGCTCAGTGAATCGGCTTCGGCAAATGCCTGCTCATATTCCTGACGAAGCGGGTAAAAGCTGTCATCTGCTACATGAATCGAGCCAACCAGATAGACGGTATTACCATTGCTTTTTACTTCCCACATAAATCCGCGAGCTCCGGTCTGAACAGGTGCTGGCGCTGTAGTAGTATTAGTTGTTGCTGGAGCAGTCGTTGGTGCTGGTGTTGAGACTGCTGGTAGTTCTGCATTGGTAGTATTGCTGTCTGTAGGAGCAGCTGGTGCGGGTGTACTATCCGCCGGGCTGCTGGCTGTTTCATCGGCAGCTGGTGCTGATGGGACAGAGACAAGCTGGATCGTACGGGATTTGGCATTCCAGCTTACCGTGTAGCCTGGCAGTTCGCCAAAAGTACGAATCGGTACGTAAGTAACACCTTTGATCTGGGTAAGTTTGCTTTTGATCGTATGACTCTGACCCTCAACTACTACGGTAATACTGTTTTTGGTTACCGAAGCCAGTTGAATGCCCATAGCCTTCAGGGTGGAGCGGAGTGGTACCAGTGTGACCTGCTTTTGTACGGTTGGTGCACCGCCGGTACGGTATTCGACTTTGTGGTCATTGACTTTGACAACCAGCGGCTGTGCTGCGGCGCCAGCCATGGTTGGTGCTGCCGTCGTAAGCAGTCCTGCTGCCAGTACCAGAGTCAGTAATTTATTATGCCAGGATTTCATCGCAAAACTCCTTTTAAATGTTATTTTTCTGAGTATACCAAAGCGATTGGCAAGCCTATGAATTCCGGCATAGAGGCAAAGATAGACGTGTCTCTCTAACTATTGCATATCCGTCTGGCAATCACAATATATTCTTGCAGAATAAGAATATATTGTGATTTATTCCAGAAGATATACTTACTTTCAGTCCAAGTGCAATCGAAGATTTTACTCGCTGTCCTGTATAATCTGGCTGCTGGAAGCATCCACGATCTGTCCTTTGACAGGTTGTATATCGTTTTTCCAGCGAATACGAATCGACTTGTTGGTCATTAGATCCGGCCCGTCAGATACCTGAAAATGCATATGAGCTTCACTGGAATTACCGGAGTTGCCCACTTTGCCGATCGGATCACCTGCCTGTACCGAATCACCCGGCTTGACCGTTACAGAGCCTTTTTGCAGATGGGCCAGCATACTGTATTCACCACCGTGATCGATCACGACCATATTGCCGCCGGGCTGCTTGGGATTCATTACACCGACCGGTTCGTTATCCGCAATAGTATTGACTACCGATACGACTTTGCCGTCTGCCGGAGCGAGTACCGGCTGACCAAAAGCATAATAGCTCTCGTTCTTTTTCGGATCGCCACTGTAGGACATGCGCTTTTTGGACTGTACCAAATCATACGCGTAACGCTGCGATTCGACAGCGTAGTGATAATTCTGCATCACATTGGTTCCGCCCCAGAATACATACCATTCTCCGTCAAAAGGCATCCGGTAGGTAGTCTTGCTCAGACTCTTGTCCGTTGCCGGAAAGCTCTCTACCGGCTGCAGCTGCATTGCTGCAATCCGATCCTGCTTATCCAGCATGGTGGTCAATCCCAGCTTGCCGTTATCGCTAAGCCAGCTGTCCTGCCGATATCCATTCAGTTCACTGCTGCCGCCTACAGACTGGAATGACTGAACACCCTGCAACATGGAGCGGGCAGTGCTTTGAAGATCCTCTTCGGAGACCATCTGCTTGAAATCGTCGGTCATCTGGGCATGAATCCGGCTCGTATTACCAGCCAATAGTGCAGCAGGAATATCTTTCGCCTGCAGCTTGCCTGCTGTGGAGTTCTCACCTGTATCATTGTTATTTTTCATATCTGCTGCCTCCTTCGTCTGCTGGGATGCGGTCGGTGTGTTGTCATTAGTCGTGCCGGGATCATTATCTGTACTCTCCTGTCCACATCCGGCCAGCAGTATAGCTGCAAGTATCCCGGAAGCAAACAAAACATTTCGTTGCCTTATTTGCTGCTTGTTTGTCCATCTATTTAGTGTAATGGGCATGATTATCTTCCTCCTCGGTTATCAGGTAGAATGATTCGGATATAGCAAAAGAGCTGGCTTGAAATAAAACTGCTCTTTTGCAGATGTCATGATGTCTCGTATAAACGGAATTCCATGAATAAAGTAAACTGGCTAAAATAAATCATAGGTCGCACCAGATGGATAGACTTGATCCTTCTATATGTTGTCTTACTAAATGCTGGGCAGCAAGATTATTTCCGTACGACATCGTATCCTTTATTCTTCAGCAGTTGAACAATACCCTGATCTCCCAGATAATGCCCTGCACCGACAACGATGAAATATTCTTCCTTATTACCATTTTTCAGATAGCCATCGATCTTGTTGGCCATATCTATATTCCGGTCTGTCAGCATCGCTTGATTGTATTCGGCATCATCAGACATCGTATTAGTGAATTCCAGCAGTGCCTGATCATTGCCGGTTTTCCACATTTCTGCCATTTGATCCATAGCGGTACCCATTTCATCATAATTGTCCAGTGCAGTATTGAGGTTTTTCTCCTGCAGCTGTTTGGAGAAATTATTGAACATATTCAGCTGGGATTCATAGCTTTCCAGTTCGATGACCGGAATCTTGCGTTCCATGGCTTTCTGGATAAAGTGCAGATCAATCCCGGCAGACGCTTCATATCCAGCTTCCATCGGTTTCAGGGTACTAATCATTACTTCGGCGACCCATGGTTTGAAAGGATCGAGCGCATCCCGTTTCATTTTGTTTTTCTCCAGTATATCGCCAAGCTTGGTATAAGTCTCGCTGGAAATATGATCCTTGAGCGTGCTGCCATCCTGGTACATCCCCAGCTGCATAATCAGCTTTTGCTGTTCTTCTCCAGCTGCTTTGCTGATATCTACCTCTACACCGAGATGATCGGCTTTGGCAAAGGCTTCTTCATATTCTTTGCGCAGTGGATAAAAGCTTTTGTCCGCCAGATGCATGGAGCCGACCAGATAAACAGTATTGCCGTTGCTTTGTACTTCCCACATGAATCCGCGGCCGGTCTGGGAGGCTTCGGCTACAGGAGCCTCTGTTCCACCTAACCCCGGACTTGTGGATACCAGCTGTACGGTACGTGTCTGTGCATCCCAGCGAACACTGTAACCTGCCGCATCACCAATAATCCGGACAGGGACATAAGCCACACCATTGATCTCGGTAAGCTTGCTTTGCAGGGTGATACTTTTGCCATTCACGACTACTGTAATGCTGTCTGGCGTCGTACCTGTCAGTTCTGCATCCAGCGCCTTCAGTGTAGAGCGCAGCGGTACCAGTGTAGTCTTCTCACTGATTACCGGCGCATCAGTGCCGTAATTCACCTTTTGCATATTTACTTTAACGGTGGCTGGCTGTGGCGCAGCCATAGCGGCAGGTACGGAAGCAGCTGTGAGCAGACTGGCAGATACGGTAAGGGATAACAGCATTTTTCTCCAGAGTTTCATTTGCATGGGTGATTTCTCCTTTGAGAATGGGATGACAGGATGAACGGCTGACGATATAAAGCCCGAATAGACGATCAAGCCGCTCACCTGCAGGATGGGTACTGCTGGATACGAAGACGGAACAGCAATGTTTAACAGCTTGTGATGTAATGATTGCCTGTATTTAGATTTTGTAGGCCTTCATCGCTTTGCGAATTTCTTTCCAGCTTGGACGCTTGCCGTACATCAATACGCCGGTGCGATAGATTTTGGCAGACAGCCAGCCGAATATAAAGATCGCAATGACCAGAATAAGCAGTGAAATAGTCAGCTCCCACCATGGCATATTGCCAAGTCCGATCCGCACGATAGCAGTCGTCGGTGAGAAGAATGGAATATACGATGAAATCTTCATCAACATGGAATCCGGATTGGTCATACTGAAAATTCCGATATAAAAAGCGGCCAGTGTCAGTACGGTCAAAAGCGAAACTGCCTGCCCCAGGTCTTCTGTTCGGCTGACAATCGACCCGACTGCCGCATACAGGGTAGAGTAGAGGAAATATCCCAGTACATAATAGACCAGACCGAGTACCGCCACTTCCCAGGACAGATTGCTA
The DNA here is from genome assembly GCF_001421015.2 of Paenibacillus bovis. Taxonomy (NCBI): domain Bacteria; kingdom Bacillati; phylum Bacillota; class Bacilli; order Caryophanales; family Paenibacillaceae; genus Paenibacillus; species Paenibacillus bovis. Next base: position 1,228,191 of record NZ_CP013023.1, on the reverse strand, counting down.
ATATGAATATCGAATTGTGCCAGTACCTGCTGATAATACGGCAGCATAAGATGAACGATAAAGACAAGTGCATACAGCCCCATCTGCGTCAGTCCCACCAGGAAGATACCGATGATCTTGCCAAACATCTGTGTTAGCGGAGACACACTGGTAATCAGGATCTCCATGACTCTTGAGCTTTTCTCTGCTGTAATCTCTGACGCAATCATATTGCCGGTCATGGTCAGGGAAATAAAGAACAGAATCAGCAGCAGATAGACGAGGATATAATTTTCCATGGTCAGTGCGCCCGATTTGCCATCTGCACCCTTCATATTATCCAGTGCAATTCGCGTCAGATTGACCGGTGTGCCAATTTCATTCAGCTGGGCTTCCGTCAATTGTCCACTGGTGACAGAGCGAACCTTGGCTGTCTGTGCTGCGGCCTGCAGCATCGCCTGTACACTCGCATTATTTTTCTCACTAATATAGGTGATAGACGGGAAGATCTCACCCGCCGCAGGCTTTTGCAGCTGCAGATAACCGTCGAGCTTGCCGGCTTCGATCTGCTTACGCAGCTTCGCCGGATCTGCCGGTTCCGCCTGCCATTCGATCCGGGTGACGCCTGTTCCTCTGAGCGCGTTCACTTCTGCAGCCCCTGCATTATCGGTATTGTTGGCAGCTACCGGTTTTGTTGCAGCTGTTTTGTCTGCAGCTTCCTTGATCTGCCCGGCGATCTGCTGATACGATCCGCTTGCTATACCAATACGAACAAGATCCTTGTCTGACTGTCCGGAGAATAACTGGATAAAATAAGGAATATTCAGTCCTACGACCAGCAGCAGCAGCAAAATGAACGTTGTCCAGCGAAAAGACTTGGTCTTGGTTTTGTTCCGATAGGTAAATCCGATAACTGCACCCAATTTATTCATGAGAGGATCCCACCACCTTAATGAAGATTTCATTCAGCGTCGGTTCTTTGACCTCAAATTGATCGACAGCTCCCTGCGACATGGCCAGCTGCAGAATCTGCTGGGCCGCCTGCTCCTGTTCGATCCGGATCATATAACGCCCACTGTCCTGACGTACCACTTCGGTGACTCCTTCGATCGTATCCAGACCCTGAACTTCGGTGGCCGTCCGCAGCACAACCTTTTCGCGAGGATAACTGTTCTTGATCTCGTTCAGATCTCCCTGTAGCACCGGCTTGGAGCGGCGCAGTACGGTAATGTGACGGCACAGTTCCTCTACATGCTCCATGCGGTGAGTGGAGAACAGGATCGCTGTTCCTTCTTTGCGCAGCTCCAGCACGACCTGCTTGAGCATTTCTACATTGACCGGATCAAGTCCGCTGAATGCTTCGTCCAGAATCAGGATCTTCGGCCGGTGAATAACAGCAGCGACAAAGCCCATTTTCTGCTGATTGCCCTTGGACAATTCCTCGATCCGCTTTTCCCGGTATTCCATCGCATCAAAGCGCTGCAGCCAGTAATCCAGACTCTGGCGCGCATCGGCAGCTTTCATGCCGCGCAGCTGCGCCAGATACAGCATCTGATCACTTATTTTGACCTTGGGATACAGTCCGCGCTCTTCGGGCAAATAACCCATCATCGCCTGCAGCTCGGTGCGGTAAGGTTGTCCATGATAGCGGATACTGCCTTCATCGGGATGAATAAGCCCCAGTACCATACGCATGGTGGTCGTTTTGCCTGCACCATTGGCTCCCAGCAGCCCGTAGATCTCGCCTTCTTCCACTTCCAGTGACAAATGGTCTACCGCCGTATGACCAGCATATCGTTTGACGATGTGATCCAGCATTAACGGATTCATAAACGTGCCTCCCTGTCTCTTTTGAGATGATAGTCTTTCACCCAGCAGGACAGAAGCTCTTCCCATTCCAGCCCGTGTACCTGTGTGACAATACCGCTCTCCTCTGCAGTCTGCTGAAGGATCTGTGCATCCGATGTCAGGATGCGAACCGAACCGTCCGGCTTGTCATCCCACTCGATGATGCCCGGACATTCCTGCAGCCAGCTCAGTGTCTGCATATCCTGTACCGGATTGATCCATACTTCTTTCCACTGCTGATACAGCTCATCCTTTTCCTGCATCCCGCAGATCTGTCCCTGATGCATGAGTACGACATAGTCAGCCAGCCGCTTGACCTCCTCCATCCGGTGGGTGGTAATCAGAATCGTGAGTTCTTCCTGCTCCATCGCCTGATTGAGCATAATAATCATGTCTTTCCAGGCAAAAGGATCCAGTCCTGATGAAGGCTCATCCAGCAGCAGCAGTCTGGGCTTGGCGGCAATCGCTGCGGCCAGCTCAAATTTTTGCCGTTGTCCTTTGGAGATTTTGGACAACTGTGCATCTGTCGGTACATCAAATGTCTGCAGTAGCTGTTCAAATTGCTGCTCATCCCAATTTGGGTACCAGTAGGAACGGAACGCTGCTGCTTTGCGGGCAGTCATGCGGTCTTCTTCACGGGAGGGATTTTCCGAGACGTAGGCAATTTGCTGTCTCAGCGCAAGCGGCATCTCGCCCTGCACTGTCTGACCAAACCAGCTGATCTCTCCGCTGTCTGGATAAAGGGTACGCAGCAGCATATGCAGCAGGGTACTTTTGCCCGTACCATTCTCGCCGACCAGTGCGGTAATGCAGCCGCGCGGCAAAGACCAATTCAGCGGCCCTACTGTATGCTGTCTGCGCTCCTTGCTTACATTTTTCAGTACGATAACCGAATCTTTGGCTGCATGGCCATGTTCCTGTATGTCATAAGCTATAGTCCTGTTCATTATTCATCATCTCCCGTTTAAGAATCCGATTCTCTGGCATCCAGTATTTCCTGAAAAAGCTGTTCCAGCTGCTGGCGATTCCAGCCCAGGTTGTAGCTGCGGCTGATCATCTCGTTTATGAGCTGCCGCACACTTTCTTCCCCCATCCGCGTGCGCAATTCCTGCTCTACTCCGGTAACAAAGGTTCCGGTGCCCTGCCTTGTTCGCAGTAATCCTTCATTCTCCAGATCTTGATAGACCCGCCGCACCGTGATTACGCTGCATCTGAGATCCGAAGCAAATTCACGGATCGAAGGCAGCAGTGTGCCTTCTTCCAGCTGACCGCTGATAATCAGCGCCCGCAGCTGGTTCTCTACCTGGCGGTACAGCGGCTCTGCACTGTTCTCATTAATTTGTACCGGTATTCTCATCGTTGTATCCTCCGTATCGTATACTTCTCGACCTCCCTGGGCTGTATTCACATCAGATCACGCTTTTTGGCTTTCCGATCCGTCCACCAGAATGCAATAAACATGGCTGCAACTCCCGCTGCCATCAGAATCCAGACCATGGGTGACGCTAGTCTGTCCTGGATAGAGATTCGCAGCAGCTGACCCGATATATTGCTGTGGCTGAATGTTCCTACTGCGCCGAAAATAATCAGCACGACCAGCACAATCAGGTTATAGGTACGATATTGCTTATAATTTGTAGTAAATTCCCAATAGATATAGACGCTCAGCAGCAGCAGTCCAATCCCTGCCCAGCACAGGGCAAAAGCGAAATAGCCATCCAGTGTCATATTAGGTATATGCCGGGCTCCAAAAACATAGACAACAGTGAAAAAGATAATCCAGTTATACACGAACATGATGATCATCTGCTGCAACCTGCTGCCCAGAACTGCCGCAAATGGAATAGGAAGCGTACGATAGTAGGCAAGCAGCTCGGTGTACATATCTTCTCTCATCATACGGAACGCTCTGCGGGAATAATCCGTACCGAGCATCAGAGCAGAGATCAGCATAATAAAATCAATCATTCCGGAATCCAGTACTTCACCCACACTTATAAAATAGAGACCGCCTACAAGCAGGCTCATATATAGCATGAATGCAGCAGCCCATACAAACATAATCCGGTTCTGCGAAATTTCCTTGCGTGTCAGAACCCAGCCATTTTTGAAATCAAACATGATAACACCCTCTCTGTGATCATTGTGTATAGTGTGTATATCCTTAAGCACAGTATATACACACTATACACAGTTCACAACCCCTTTTCGCAAAATAAATAAAAAAAGCCCTCTGGCATAAGCTGCCAGAGGACATGTATTTACAATTTCAGTATGGTTACAATCAATTTCAGGTGGTGCGTGTAATGTGAGCGGTAGCCGCTCTTGCAATGTGCTGATACACGGGTTCATTAAGAGACGGATGAATTCAGTCGAATCAGTTCATCCTCCACAAGAAGCGTGAGTTCTTCTTCGTATCCTCCAGTTATGTGGTATTTTCGCACATATTCTTTCACGAATTTCTTTGGATCCTTAGGCCGGAAAATTCTTGTCATCTCCCGTAGACTTTCCTTGACTTCGTTATGACCTTTAGTTGCCATGGAATTCCCTCCCCAAAACGTGCCTTGTTTTTGAGAACGCCGAAAAGATCCGTGATGTGTAGTGTGATATGAAGTTGTGTGTCGTCTGTGATCTTTTAGCACTTTCGGTAGGCATTTATCCTTAACAATACCCCTGCAAAGTCGTGCTGAATCATTCCGGCTGCCCGCTCCTATCTTGGTTTACAAGGCCGATCTTGCCTGCATAATTCTGGAATCTCTGTAATGACTGTGCCTCTCTGGCGCACTGACTGTGCAGGCATGGCTGTCTACAATCAGTACTTATCTAAGCACCATCTAGCTTTATCATACCACATATTGTGGCGGCATATCATCTTTCTGGCATAAGTTATTTAGCGAAATTGGTTTTAATTTGGAATATGGATCTTTTAAAAAGCATAGATTTGGCAGTAATCACGGCATTATGCACAAATTCGGGTAAAAGACAGTAACCTATCCGAAGGAGAATCCCGATGAACGAGAAAATACCCATTCTAATCTCATCCAATCTGCTGCGTCCTGCTCTGCCTGCCACTATGGCTCTGAACCCTGCGATTGACGAACAGCAGCTGCGGAAAACAGATCAGCGGCTGGAGCAGGAATATCCGCGTATCAACAGCTTCCTCGTCGCCCAAAGTGGACAACTGGTATACGAGAGCTATTATAATGGCAATACAGCCGGCAATCTGGCGGATCTGCGCTCCGCGACCAAAAGCTTCACCTCGGTACTGGTCGGTATTGCCAGACAGCAGGGACTATTCCAGGATATTGATGAACCGATCGAGCACTATATGGCGGATCAGTTCCCTGCGCATCCGTCTGCCGAGCTGTGCTCTACCACGATCCGGCATCTGCTTACGATGACAGCAGGCTTTGAATGGCAAACCGGCAAAAAGCTGGGCGAGCCGGATATTCATCAGTTTCACCGTACCCGTCACTGGACGCGTGCTGCACTGAAGCGGCCTATTATGCCGGAGACCAGGGATCATTTCCAATATCGCAGTATTGATTCCCATCTGCTCTCGGTACTGATCAGCCGCTGGACCGGACAGGATGCCTTTACGTATGCGCGCGAGAACCTGTTCGGCCCTCTGGGTATTGAGCAGGCAGCCTGGTCACCTTCTCCGGAGGGAGACTCCATGGGTCATGTAGGTCTTTGCCTGACACCACGGGATATGCTGCGCTTTGGAATTTGCTGTCTGCAGCAGGGCAAATGGCAGCAGCAGATTATTCCTGCGGATTGGCTGGAAGAGTCATTTACTCCCCAGTCCGAAGGCTATGCAGGTTATGGTTATTACGGATATGGATGGTGGACCGGCAAGCAGGATGGGCTGGAGTATGCCTGTGCGCATGGTCATGGCGGGCAGGAGATCATTATTTTGCCGCAGCTGGATACGGTAGTTGTATTTACATCGGACAGCAAAGTGCGCAAATACAAAAATCCCCGGCATCTGCTGCCGGAGATGCTGTTCCCTGCACTTCAGGAGGCACAACAAGCGGATGGTACATGAATTTGAGCAGGAAAGGACTATCTATATGCAGCATGATTCACCCTGTGTTCTGATTGTATATGCGAGTTATGGCGATGGACATCTGCAGGCAGCCCGCTCCCTTCAGAGCCGTCTGCACCAGCAGGGCATCGAGCGGGTTATTCTGCTGGATCTGATGGCAGAATCCCATCCGTGGATCAATGAAATGACGCGGTGGGTCTATATGCAGAGCTTCAAGACTATTCCGCATCTGTATGGCTGGGTCTATTATCGTACCCGGCAAATGAAAACCGGAACAGTGCTCTCCAACTGGCTGCATTCGTTTGGAACACGACGCCTGCGTAAAATAATGGAACGCGAGCAGCCGCATCTGGTTGTACATACTTTTCCACAGCTGGCACTGGCGCATCTGAAGACCCGCTGGGAACTGACGACTCCACTCGTAACGATCCTGACTGATTATGATCTGCATGGGCGCTGGCTGCATCCGCATATCGATCATTATTATGTGCCCTCCGAAGAAATGAAAATCGAAGCTATGGATCGGGGCATCGCAGCCGAGCGCATCAGTGTAGCAGGAATTCCGCTGCATTACAGCTTTGAACAGGACGTGCCGGACAACACCAGTCCCCAGCAGCTGCGACTGCGTGCAGGACTCGATCCGGAGCGCCGAACAGTTCTGCTGCTCGCCGGAGCCTACGGAGTGCTGCAAAATATACAGGAGATATGTGAAATGATTCAACAGCGCGATGATACCCAGCTAATTGTCATCTGCGGTAAAAACAAAAAGTTATGCGAGGAATTAAGCCACCGTTATCAGTCGTATTCCTCTATACGGATCGAGGGATATACAGACAGGATGCAGGAGTGGATGAGCATGAGCGATTGTGTCATTACCAAGCCTGGCGGCCTGACAATGGCGGAATGTATCAGCTGCCGACTTCCGGCATTTCTGCTCGCTCCGGTACCTGGACAGGAGCTGGAAAATGCGCGGTATCTGGAAGCGAGACAGGTGGCGCGGATATGTTATTCTCCGCAGGAGCTGAAAATGGCGCTGCATAGCGCACTGGATCAGCCGGAGCTGCTGGAACAGATGCAAACGAGTATGGATACTCTGCGTATGCCTCCAGCCTCGGCGCAAATTGCCGAAGACCTGGTGAGCCGCTACCTCACCCATATTACCGGTGAAGCAGCTGCGATACGGCCCAGACTTGCTTTTCCGAATAGTCGTTATGTCTGATCCTGCCTTCTGTAAGGATATCAATCAGCGAATTGTACCTGTCCATCTGCGAGACCGGCAATGCGTACGAGAGATTCGAGTCGGTAGCCTTCATCGGTCAACAGCTTGGCTCCCGGCTGAAAAGACTTTTCGATTACAATACCGATACCGGCTACCTGTGCTCCCGCCTGCTGCACAATACGTGCCAGTGCAAACGCCGCTTCTCCATTGGCCAGAAAATCATCAATAATCAGCACCCGGTCTCCGGGATGCATAAATTTTTTGGATACGGTAATATCATTGCTCTGCTGCTTCGTATAGGAGTAAGCCGTCTCCACATAAATATCTTCCGTCAACGTCAGCGACTTTTGCTTGCGCGCAAAAATCAGCGGCACATTCAGTTCCAGCGCTGTCATAATGCCCGGCGCAATGCCCGAAGATTCGATGGTCAGTACACGCGTGATCTGTTCACCGGCAAACCGGTTGGTGAATTCCCTGCCAATTTCCTTCATCAATACAGGGTCCATCTGGTGATTCAGAAAAGAATCGACCTTGAGTACATTGCCTTCAAGTACAATACCTTCATTAATCACCTTGTTGCGCAGTAGTTCCATAGGGCTCATCTCCATCTCTTTTTTGATTATATTGTATATACCATATTCACGGTCGGACATCTACAATAAGCTCTTGGAATAAGCTCTCCGGGCATTGGCAAATGTATACTACCGGAGATGTATTCGACATTTCCTTTTATCGGTTTTGTGAAATACACTTCTGGGACCAGGCAAACAAAACAAGCGTTCCCGAGACTTTGGATACAGACTGATTTTGAGAGTTAACCGTGTCTTTATTTCTATAAATCATCTAACAACCTCTTAATGCGCATGATTACATTTTCCATTAAAATGGATTTTCCCCGATTTGGCGGTGAATTCGGCGGAAAACTTATGATTTTGGAATCAAATCCGATATATAATAGGGACTGCATTGATCAGTAGCTCTTTTTATTCCAGTATCTTGCTGGTCACAGTTCGCAGCTTGAATAATAGTTAACAAAAGTATTACATACTGTAGACTTCCCTGTTTTCCTTGCCAGCGTATTATAATACTTTCAAATC